>CANQND010000001.1 GCA_947625115.1 uncultured Clostridia bacterium
CTCAGTACGAGAAGAGCGAAATAAAAAGCAACTAATTATTTGTCTAACTTTTGGGGGTCACCCCATCGTCAAGAGAAAGCTATTGTTCGGTTTTCGACCTGCTCCCTACGGACAAAATGTACAAAAACATTGAATAACTCTATACACAGTAAACTACTAACTCCCCGCAAACAGGGGTGGGTGGTCGGGGAGTGGAACGGGGGGGCGTTTACGCCCGACCTTAACTTGCGGCAAGGCTACATATTTTACGGTAAAAGGACAGAAAAAAACTCGACCGTCCAGTCGAGTTTTTTGTTTTGATTTGCTATGTCAATTACTCAGCAGCAGGTACTTTTTCGAGAGCATTTTGCACTGCAAGAATGATACGAGCGGCAGATTGAGTGGCACCTGTAAGGTTGTAGGCGGGTCTTGCGCCGTCTTTCGTTTCACCCGTGAATTGATCTGTTGAATTAGCAGTAGCTTTGTAAGCCATAACTTCTTCTATTGTCTTACCATAGAAAACTTCTTCAAACCAACCCTCATAGGCAGCTTCTGCTCCCTCATAACCAAGGTCGCTGGGGGAGTTTACGCCATATTTACCTTCACCCTCTCCCCAACCGGTACTTGTGCGAACCCAGCCGGTTTCTTCATCGGATTTGAGAACAATCTTTGAAATGCGACGATCGCTGGTGACAGTGACGATAACGCCTACACCGTATTTGCCGTGTTGCGTATCATAAGAGTATTCTCCCTCATAATTCGTTCCGCAAGCCGCAAACACAGCGAGAGCAGAAACCATCATTACTACCGCAAGAGCAATAACAATAAATTTTTTCATTTTGTTTCTCCTTCAAAAAATATATTTTTTGTTTATTTCAAGGCTGTTGCCGAGAAATCTGATTGATTTGAGCAACGCGTTCAGGCGCGCCGCGCGAAATTGAATTTTGCCGCCGCAAAACAACGGCACTCAATTTCCAATGTAATTATATCATAGAATTTTGCAATGTCCAAACGATTTGACAGGCATTTGCCCTAAAAATTTTTTGAGTGTTGTATAGAAAAAACTTATATATTTTCCCTCACCGCAAAGAAACGCATATGTTGACCCACAACTACAAAGCCGCCGCAAGGCGTTTTCCCCAAATAAACCGTCCCCGTAGTTGAGCAAGATGGGTCCCCGCGCAAGTATTAGCGTAGCAGGACTTTATCTACGGTGTATTCACAATTGACCGTCCCCGTCGGCGAGCAAAATGGGTCCCCGCGCAAGTACGCTAATACTTGCGTGGGAGAGGAACAGCTGACTGACAGCGGCACCGACCGCAATTTGTGCGGTTGGTGCTGTCTAAGGATAGCTGTGACGAATTCGCACCGTGCAGGTGCAACCCCTTAGTCCGACTGCGGCGGCGCGTTAGCGCATTGGTTCAGGGTGTACGCTACATAAAAAGATAACCGACCTCCGCCGAGGAAGTCGGTTTTATATATGTTGTAAATCTCACCGTCGCTTGCGCTTGCGTTACGTAGTAGCAAGCAAGCGACCGCCGCACGTTTGGTCGGAACAATTTACATCTGCGCCGTAGCCACAATAAAAACGCGATCGCCGAACTTTACGGTAATATCATCGGTTCTGACGTCGAGGCTCGTGTGATAAGGCGAAAACGCGCCATCTCCGCACAATTTGAAAACGCTTTCCTTTTCGCACCAATTTTTCGCAATATAAACAATTCGCTCGTCGGGCGGAAAGGCGTCAAACAGGGCTTTTTCGTTGTAGGTAAGTATGCGGTTTGCCAATGCGGACAGTTCGGGCTTAGAAAAGCTGTCCAGCGATTGCACGTCCACGCCCACGCCGTCGGGGCAAAGCGCAACAGCCACAACGTCATCGCAGTGACTCAGCGAAAAAGCCATCGGCAAGTTAGACGAAACCCATTTGCCCGATTTCATTCTGGTAAATTTGCAATCGGCGACGGTTTTGCCCAAGCAGGAGGCAATTGCCAAATCGAGCAACCGCCACACGGCGTAGCGTTGCAAGCGCACAAGCGGATCGGTCGCGGCAAAAACGTATTCGTTACGTTCGGCGGGCAGAACCATTTCCGCCTCGGCGTTTTTATCAAATTGCGCAACGAACACATACGCTCTGTCTACTGTAAATTTTTTTACGGTGATGAATTTCATAAGTAAAATTGTATCATATCGGCTGTAACTCGTCAACAGGGCGCGATAGCCCCGTCAAACGGTCGTTGGGTTGCGTTCGAGGTTGTCAAACGCTGTGCGCTCTTGCTTCAACGCAGAACCGCGTCCAAAGCAACTGTGTTGCAAAACGCAAATTTCCACCAAAGCATTTTACAGTAAAATTGTAGCACATCGGTTGTAACTCGTCAACACAAAGCAAAAACAATACCGCAAAACAGCCGAATTTGCCCTTTTTGCCGCATATGAGTAAATTCGCTAAGTTATCTTCTCGCGTGCGCACGCGCGTTACTTCAAATACTTTGCGGCGCGGCGTTCCTTTACCGTCAGATAACTGCGCCCTATACCAAACGCGCCGTCGGGCATATCTTTGTCTACGGTGGTGCCGCACGCCACAAAACAGCTGTTGCCCAAAGTGAGCGGCGCAACCAAATTGGCGTTGCACCCCACAAAGCAATCTTCGCCAACGGTGGTGCGGTTCTTTGTTTTGCCGTCAAAGTTTACAAACACCACTCCGCAACCGATGTTGGTGCGCGCGCCCACCTCTGCGTCGCCAACGTAGCTCAAATGCGCCGCCTTTACCCCGCAGTGCAAAACGCTGTGTTTCACTTCCACAAAATTACCGATACGGCAGCCCTCCTCCACAACGGTGCCGTCGCGCAAATGCGCGTTGGGTCCCACGGTGCAATTTGCTCCCACAACGCTGTCCGTTATGCGCGAGGCTTTCACTTGCGTGTTGGCTCCCACTTCGGCGTTGTCCAGATAGCTGAAACTGCCCACAACGCAACCGTCCCCCAACACCGTGTTGCCTTTTACCACCGCGTACGGCTCCACCGTGACGTTTTTCCCCACCTTTACGGTGCTTTCAAGTACGTAATCTGCCATTTTGCGCCCCCTATGCGTCAATTTATTTTATGCGCCGAGCGCGGTCGCCGTGTCCGCGCTATCCCCGATCGCGCCTTTTTCAAATGCGAACTTGCAAAATTTATTTTCATTTTTCCGTATTTGTATTGAAATGATAGTCGGGTTGGTGTAATATTCTATATGTACAATTGTGTCTTTGTTATGGATAATACGGCAAAAGGCGCAAAAGTAGCTAAATTCCACAAAATATGCGGTGCAAAACCGCTTGCCGAAAATGCGGGGTCCGCCCGCGGGCGGCTTTTCGTTTTTCTCAAAAACGAAAAGCACGTTGCCTACAAGCGGAAAGACGTGGAAAAAACGTAGCGAGCGCGAACGGAAGAAGAGAGTAACATCAACCCTTTTCAGTTTTCGCAAGAAAAACGAAAAGCACGTTGCCTACAAGCGGAAAGACGTGGAAAAAACGTAGCGAGCGCGAACGGAAGAAGAGAGTAACATCAACCCTTTTCAGTTTTCGCAAGAAAAACGAAAAGCACGTTGGCTAAAAGCGGAAAGACGTGGAAAAAACGTAGCGAGCGTGAACGGAAGAAGAAAGTAACATCAACCCTTTTCAGTTTTTCAAGAAAACGAAAAGCACGTTGGCTAAAAGTGAAAAGACGTGGAAAAAACGTAGCGAGCGCGAACGTAAGAAGAGAGTAACATCAACCCTTTTCAGTTTTCGCAAGAAAACGAAAAGCACGTTGGCTAAAAGTGAAAAGACGTGGAAAAAACGTAGCGAACGGAAGAAGAGAGTAACATCAACCCTTTTCGTTTTTCAAGAAAACGAAAAGCACGTTGGCTAAAAGTGAAAAGACGTGGAAAAAACGTAGCGAACGCGAACGGAAGAAGAAAGTAACATCAACCCTTTTCAGTTTTCGCAAGAAAACGAAAAGCACGTTGCCTAAAAGTGAAAAAAGCGAAAAAAAGTTAATGGTTTTTACGGCGCAAGCCGAAAAAAATAAAAAAACAAGGAGAAAAATATGAAAAACGTAAAAAGAATTTTGACTTGGTTGGTCGTTCTTGCTATGGTTCTTGGCTGTATGTTTGCTCTTGCGGCGTGCAAAGACGATGAGAACCCCAACCCCGGACCGCAACCCGGTCCCTCGGGAGATGTTCCCACGGAAGAGGGTAAAGTAACCTTCTACTGCACGATACCCGACTACGATATGCCCTCCTACGGCGCAGCTTTCCTTCTTGGACCGTACACCCAGAACGAGAAAGGCGATTGGGCTCCCGGTGTGGAAATGAAGAACCTCGAAGGCACCAAGATTTGGTATGTCATCATCGACATTACGCCGGAAGAACTTCTTGCCAACATCAATGACCCGACCAAAGACGGTGGCAAATGGAACAACTATATGGTTGACCTTGGTTATTCTGCTTCTATCGATCCTCCCGCAAGCCTTATCGGTGAAACAGGTTTGTACCTCAAATCCGACGAAACGGCAGCTCCTGGCGGCATGGATAACCCCACGTACGAATATACGGGCGGACAACTTGTCAATCTCGGCGAACAACACTTCAACATTAACGGCGGCAACTTCGGCGAACCCGTCAAGGTGTCGGGCGCAACGGTAAGAATCACATTCTCCGAAGCTCTCGGTGAAAACGCTGACGTTCTCATTATGGGTCTTGACGACAGCAGTTGGACGGAAGAGGGCGGCAGAGCTCACCCCGCCACAATTGACGGAAAAGAGGACAGATCCGTTTGGGAACGCAATGTAAAAGACGTCTTTGCCAATACGTACACGTTCAAGGTGCTTGTTTGCGAAGATAAGACCAAGATCGATACCGCATATGTCGATGCCAACGGCAACGCTCCGGGCGTTTGGGACAAAGTGCTTGTTGAAAGCGAAAACGAAGGCGGCAACAGAGTAAAGGCTTATATCGAAATATATGACAGCACTGTTGACGGCGGCAATATCTCCGGCGCGCTCGAATTCTCCAATCAATATCACGATCTTGCGGGAACGGTCAGCGAAACTTTCCACACGGACGACTACGACTCTGTGAAGAAAGGTATCGATATCAATGCTAAATTGGAAAAGACCACGGCAAACGGAATTGTCAGCCGCAAGGTTGATATTTGCGAAGAGCTTACTCTCACCGTTAAATTTGCAAGCGCGCTCGACACAACCACATATCACGTTTGGTTTGCAAGCGAATTGACGGGTTGGGATGGTTCTTGCGAACTTACCTCCGATGACGGAATCACTTGGACTGCAAAGGTCAAAGTTGCGGCTTCTCTTTTGGGAACCTCAATTGAGGGTAAGATAACGATTACCGACACGGAAGAATTTGATTGGACTAACGAGCAAAAAGGCGATGGTCCGCAAAGCAACGGCAACGCTCTTTTGACGCTTCCCTCCGAAGCAGGCGTTTGGAATTTGTTCGGGGCTGAATATACTATCACGTTCCCCGCGGCTCCCGCTGAATAATCAGTACAATTGTTGACACGTTGCGGCAGATTTACTGCCGTAACTGTGTCAATTTTTGGTTTGCGGGAAAGTGCCTTTTGGCGTCTGCCCGAAAAAAATTATCCCCTCGTGGGAAATAAAATTAAATGGAGAAAAATATGAAAAAAACCGCAAAAATTATTTGCTTGGTATTGTCGATAGTGTTGATACTTGCGGCAAGCGTGGCAATATTTGCCGCATGCAGCACCAAGGTCATCATGATTTGGGGACCGGGCAACCACGAACAAGTGTATATGAAAGCGATAGAGGACTATCGCAAAGATCACCCCGATCAATTCAAGGGGTATGAATTCCGTTATGCGGGCAGCGGCGACAGCGGCGCGTATGCGGCAATGCAAGTAAGCGTAGAAAACGGCGCGGCAATCTACACCTTTGCAAACGACCAAACGGCAAACCTCGCCAACCTCGGCGCGCTTGCCACTTTGACAGAGGAACAAGTTGCTTGGTCCAAGCAAAACAACGACGAAAACGCAGTGCAATCCACGATTTTCGGCGAGGACGATGAGGGTAACCCCGTCTACGTGGCATATCCTTTGCAACCCGATAACGGTTACATTATGTATATCAACGCCGACGCTTTCCGCGGCACGACCATTTGGGACGATAATGTGGAAAACATCGACGGCACCAAGGGCAACCTCAAACCCGGCTACACTTTCCGCCAACTCTACGCGGCGTTGGACGCCAACACTTCCGCTCCTTTGGGAACGCACAGCTCCGGTGATAATAAAAAGGGACAACCCATCACTTGGAAAGAAGATGGCAAAGTTATGTGGCCTATGGGCGACAGCTGGTACCTTAGCGGAGTGTTCTTCTCGGTGGGCGGCGACTACGAAGTCAAGTACTCCGACGACGGCAGCAAGCAGGAAAGCGCGCGTTGCTGGTTCTGCTGTGACGAGAACGTTACCGACTACCGCAGAGGGGACTTTACGGTAGGTAAAGACGCGTACGAGTGCATAAAGAACACTTTTACCAACGCCGACAACACCGTCAATGACCACTTCTTCTTCCCCACCAGCAGCTACAACGAAGATATCGAAACGCACATCGACAAATCGCAGGTAGCTTGGGAGGAAGCTCCCTTTGCGGCGGCTATGTGCGGCACTTGGGAAGCCAACGCCATCAAAGAGGCTTGGGGCGACGACTACCGCGTTACTGTTTTGCCCACGTTGGAAAGCGACGACGGCGAACTCTTCCAGATGAAGAACTTCCGCGGTTACAAAAACCTCGGTATCAACCCGCAATGCAGCTACGTAATGGACGCTCCCGTGGAGGAACGCCTTGCAAGGTTGAACGAGTTGCACGAATTGGCTCAATATTTCTGCGGTAAGGAAGTGAGCCTTGCTCGTCACGACGCTACGGGCGCAGGTCCCGCCAACAAAGAAGCGTTGGCAGACGAATCCGTTGCCAAGGACCCCGCTTTGCAAGCTCTCTACGCTCAATACGATATCGAATGCGTTTACCCCAACAATTACAAAAAAGAAGAATTGCGCGGTCAAAAGATAGGCACGGAGGGTCAACTCGGTTACGGCGTAGGCTACCGCGTACAGGACAGCGTTCCCGCCAACTATTGGAAGCCTATCGAAAACTTCGGCAAACTTATTTGGGCGGAGTTCAGCACACAGAAGTTCTCAAAATTGGGCAGCAATGACAAGATTGTAAGTCAATTGTTCAATTTGCAAACGGAAATCCAAAAGACAAGTGCCTGATTAGCTAATGTAAAATTACTAAACTGACGTTTAGCCAAGTGTTTTTGCCAAGAAAGAGCCTCGCACACTTGTGCGAGGCGGGCAAAATCGCTTGGCTATTTGTGATAAGGAGATTTTATGCGACAGATTTCATCTTTGGAATACTTGTCAATGCCAAAACTTACAAGATGGTGGTACAAGTTTTGTTCCTTTTTCCTGAATATTCCTCGCGCTATCGGTCGCTGGTTCCGTTCCCTGCCGAGCAAATTTGCGGCTTTGGGACAAAAGATAGGCGATTGGTTCAGAGATATTTGGGACGCTTTGCGTTTCGGCAATTGGAAAACGCGTCTTTCCGCATTGATTTGGGGTACGGGCAACTTTGCCTACCGTCAGATCGGGCGCGGACTGCTTTTTTTGATTTACGAAATCGCGTTTATTTTGTTTATGGTGTTCTTCGGCGGCAAGTATCTTGCCAAGTTAGGCACCTTGGGCGACTCTTTGCCCGTCAAACAGGGCAGCGTAATAATTCAGTTGGGGGATAACTCCTTTGATATTTTGCTGTACTCTATGCTCACGATAGTCGTTATTGCGTTTACTGCGGTGGTAATGTTTATGTCGTTGAAAGACGCGTACAACAATCAACTCGGCTTTGCTATTGCCAAGCGCGCCGCCACAAGCAAAGACGATATGGGGCAACTTTTGAATCACAAATTTCACCTTACGATACTCGCTTTCCCCAGCTTGACCCTTGCGGTGTTCACGGTGGTGCCGTTAATGTTTATGATATTGGTGGCGTTTACCAACTACAACCGTAACAATATGCCGCCCAACCATTTGTTTACTTGGGTGGGGTTCGACAACTTCCGTACGATACTTACAGGTCAGGCAATGAACGCGACGGACGCGCAACAGGCGGCAAAATTCGGCAGAACGTTTTGGTACATATTGGGTTGGACAATGGAATGGGCTATCTTGGCAACCGTTACCAACCTGTTTATCGGAATGATTGTTGCGTTGCTGATCAACAAAAAGAGCATTCGCCTCAAAAAGTTTTGGCGTACCTGCCTTGTTACCGTTGTTGCAGTGCCGCAATTCATCGCGTTGCTGTTGGTTTCCAAAATGTTCAAGTCGGACGGCGGTATCATTAACAGTATGTTGTTCAAGATAGGGCTTATACCAAGCTACAACAGCGTCAAGTGGTTGGACGGCTCAACGGATATGGCTAAGGCAATGGTGGTTATCATAAATATCTGGGTGGGTGTGCCGCACACGGTGCTTACCTGTACGGGTATTTTGATGAACATTCCCGACGACCTGTACGAGGCGGCGAGGATAGACGGCGCGAACCCGTACAAGATGTTCTCCAAGATAACATTGCCCTATATGATGTTCGTTTTGGGTCCCAGCCTCATAACAACCTTTGTTGGAAACATTAACAACTTCAACCTGATATTCCTGCTTACGGGCGGCTCGACCGTTACGGGCGCGGCGCAAATGGACTTGGCTGTGGGCGCGGGCGACGTGGACTTGCTCATAACTTGGCTGTACAAACTTACCGTCAACGAGGCGCGTTACGACGTGGCTTCCGTTATCGGTATACTGATATTCATAGTAGTCGCTTTCTTCTCGTTGATCGTCTACTCGCGTATCGGTTCTGTCAAAAATGAGGAGGACTTCCAATGAAATCATTACTTTCTTGGTCCCTCGACGCGGGCGCGACCGTTGCAGTTGCAGTTGTTCTCGGTTTGGTGATTTTGGCGCAAGTAGGCGTGGTGGTGTACCTCATTGTGAGCCGCAAGAAAAAGTACGGCGTGAGCATATCCCGCAACTACTCTCCTCGCAGACTTATGGGAGTGAGGGCAAACAGATTTTTCAACAGCCACCGCAAGAGCGCGAAAGGCTACATCGTGGACGCGTTTATCTACGTTCTGCTCACGGTGATATGCGTTGTGTGGGTTTTCCCGTTCGTGTATCTGGTGCTTACCTCTTTCCGCGTGGAAAGTACGCGTATCACCGACTACCTGTTGCCGAAACAATGGGGGCTTGACAACTACATTTGGCTGTTCAACAACACCGAAAATCAACCTTTCCTCACTTGGTATCTCAACACGTTGCTCATTTCGTTGGTGGTGTCGGTCATTAACACTTTGATAACCCTTTTGACGGCGTACGCGCTTAGCCGTATGCGTTTCAACGGACGTCAGGCGTTGATGAGGTTTATGTTGATACTCGGTATGTTCCCCGGCTTCTTGGGAATGATCTGTATCTACAAGATATTGGACGCAATGGGAATGATCAACACAAACATCTCCATTTTGGGATTGATGCTCGTGTACATTTCCGGCACTATGATGGGCTACTACGTATCCAAGGGCTTCTTCGACACAATTTCCAAATCTTTGGACGAGGCGGCTATGATAGACGGCGCAAGCCGCGCGAGAATTTTCTTCTCGATAATTTTGCCGTTGTCCAAACCTATCATAATTCAAACTCTCCTCGGCGCGTTTGTAGGACCTTGGGGCGACTATATGATGGCAAACTACATCGTCGGTAGCGGCGGTGCCGATTTCAAAACGGTTGCCATCGGTATGTACAATTGGCTGACCGACAGCGAACTTCCCAAGTACTTTACCCGTTTCTGCGCGGGCGGCGTGGTCGTTTCGATACTGCCTATCGTGATGTTCTTCTTTATGCAACGTTACTACGTGGCAGGCATAACGGGAGGCTCTGTCAAGGGATAAACAATGAAAAACAGATTCGTAAAAACAGGCGCGTTGCTGTTGACGGCTTTGCTGTGTCTGACACTGTTGGCGGCTTGCGACAGCGGCGAAAAAGAAATGACAAATCTGCCGCTGACTACCGACAAGTTCCGCTCGATGTATCAGATCTTTCCCTATTCCTTTGCCGATAGCAACGGCGACGGCGTGGGAGATATTCAAGGTATCATCGACAAGTTGGACTACATCGACGATATGAACTTTGACGGTATTTGGCTTACGCCCGTACACCAATCGCCCACCTATCACAAGTACGACGTTATCGACTACAAGACTATCGACCGCCAATTCGGCACAATGGAGAACTACGACAAGTTGGTGGAAGAGTGCCACAAGCGCGGTATGACCGTGTTGCTTGACCTCGTTATCAATCACACGTCCGATCAAAGCGAGTGGTTCAGACAGTTCAAGGCGGCGCGCAGACTCAACAACCCGCGCATAAAGTACTACAACTACTACAACTTCTCGTCCGTGCAGTTAGACGCCAGCTCTTGGCATTCTATCGACGGCTCTGGCAATATGTTCTACGAGGGCGAATTTTGGAGCGGTATGCCCGACCTCAATTGGAGATCCATTTTGGACAACCCCGATTGCGATTTGGCAAAAGATCTTACCGAAGTTATGCGTTTTTGGTTGGAGGACCACAATGTGGACGGCTTCCGCTTGGACGCCACGGGAGAGTTTCTCTCTTCCGCCGAGGACAACGCCGCTTGCTTGAAGTGGATCAACGACACCGCAAAGTCCATCGCCCCCGATTGCTACATAGTGGCAGAACCCGATTGGGGCGGACCGTTTGACGTGTACTACGGATCGGGCATAGACAGCGCGTTTTTGTTCAATCTTTCGCAGGGCGGCGGCGGAATTTCCGCTTCGGCGCGTTTGCAAAAGGTATCGCGTTTCATCTCCATCGACGTCGACAACCAAAAGGTTGTGGGCGACGGTATCCCCGCTTTGTTCGTTTCCAATCACGACACGGGGCGCGCTATCGGCGCGTTGCAGGGTTTGCGCGATCAAAGCACAATGAAGCTCGGCTACGGCTTGATGTCGATGTGTATGGGTACCACGTTTTGGTACTACGGCGACGAAGTGGGTATGCAGGACTTCCCGCAGACTACGGGTGAAAAAAAGGTCATCGACGAACACAAACGTCAGCCGATGCCTTGGGGCGACAGCTATCAATGCACTCCCGTTGCGGGTACCGACAAAAACGTTTCGGACGAAACAAAGTATCCGCTGGGCAACGTAAAGGAAAATTTGTCGGACAAAAATTCCGTTTTGAACTACATTGCCCGTGCCAACGCTTTGCGGCGCAGTTTCCCCGCAATAGCCCGCAACTTCGGCGTTGAGGTGTACAGGTCTTCTTCCAACACCGTCGCGCTCATTCAAAAGGGTACGGGCGCGGAAGCGGTGTACATCGCGCTTAACGTGTCGCAATTGGCGGCGGAAACGTTGGACGTTGCACAATGGGGAGGCTTTGAGCTTGCGGGAACGCTTTCGGTAGATGTAAATTCTATGCCCGCTATGGACGGATCTGTGTTGACATTGCCACCAATGACAATTGCAATTTTGCGTAAAGTTTAACTTATCACAAATATGACGGAGGAAAATACAAAATGTCTAATTTAAGTTTAAGACACATATACAAAGTTTATCCAAACGGAGTCAAGGCGGTAAACGACTTCAATATGGAAATAGAGGACAAGGAATTTATCGTCTTTGTCGGTCCGAGCGGTTGCGGAAAATCCACAACGTTGCGTATGATCGCAGGCTTGGAAGAAATTACCGCAGGCGAACTGTACATAGGCGACAGCTTTGTCAACCGTACCGAACCCAAAGACCGCGATATAGCGATGGTCTTTCAGAACTACGCGCTGTACCCGCATATGACCGTGTACGAAAACCTTGCTTTCGGCTTGCGTTTAAGACACGTTCCGCAGGCGGAAATCCACAAAAAGGTGCTGTGGGCGGCAAAGATTCTGCGCTTGGAAGAGTACCTCGACCGCAAACCCAAAGCATTGAGCGGCGGACAACGCCAGCGCGTTTCGCTGGGAAGAGCTATTTTGCGTACGCCCAAAGTATTTTTGCTGGACGAACCTCTTTCCAACTTGGACGCCAAGTTGCGTACCGAAATGCGCGCGGAAATCGCCAAACTGCACAACGAACTCAACACAACCTTTATCTACGTTACTCACGACCAAGTGGAAGCTATGACAATGGGTACGCGTATCGTGGTTATGAGTATGGGTTACGTTCAGCAGATCGACACTCCGCAAAACCTGTACAACTACCCCGAAAACAAGTTTGTTGCGGGCTTTATCGGAACGCCGCAAATGAACTTCTTCAACGCCACGCTAAAACGTCAAGGCGACATTGTAAAGGTAAAGTTCGAGGGTGTGGACAAGGAACTCGAAGTTCCTTTCTCGCAAATGCTCAAAGTGCGCCCCGAGTACCTCAACGGCGACAAAATCGTTACGGTGGGCTTGCGTTGCGAACACCTTTCCGTCGATCCCGAAGTGGTTGCCAAGAGCAAAAACGTTATCCCCATCAAGATTTCCATATTTGAGGAACTTGGTAACGAAACGCTCATCTACGGCGATATGAACACGGAAATTTCCGACCTTGTGGAAAGCGGAACGCGCCTTATCGTAAAACAGTACGGCGGCGGACACGACAGCAAGCGCGGAGATATCATCAATGTGGCGTTCGATATGAGCAAAGCGCATTTCTTCGACGCGGAAACGGAACACACGATCGCGCCGCGTATCCCCGTGGACAACGTGTTTGATATCACTCTCGGCGACGGCACAATGACGCTGTTGGGAACAAAAGTGGCTCTGCCCGACGCCGTAAAAGTTCAAGCGGGCGACGTGAGAGGCAACGCCTCGTTGCTTATACCCACCGACGCGCTGTACGAGGGCGGAAAGGAACTTGTTGCCAAAGTGGTGGCGCAGGAAGTCATCAAAGACACGCGTATCACTCATTTGCACATCGGCAACCGCACGTTCTTTATGCTCAACGGCGCAGAACACGCCGTCGGCGAGGAAATTTCCGTCGGAATCGACTTCAAAAAGATTTCTGTCGCGGTGGACGGCAAGACGGTTGTGGAACCTCTGCCCGAATTTGACGTGTTCTACGGCTCCTATTTCGACAGATCCAACGCAAAGCGTTCGGTTACACAACTCATCAAGTACTACAACACTCTCAAAAAGAAAGAAATTTCCGCTATCAACGCCGAAATGCAGCAAAAAATTGCGCAATTGGTGCTTACCAAAGCCGCCTTGCAGGAAATCAAAAACGACTACGCCGAACAGCGCAAGGAAATTCAGGGCAACCTGAGTTACCGCCTCGGCACGGAAAGTTTGGGCAAAGAGGGCAAAAAGAAAGTTCAGTTGGAAGCTAAAAAAGCCCTCGAAGAGGCGCGCAAGAGCTACGAGGCACGCGTTGCCGACTACAACGCCAAGCAGACGGCGTACGACGCTCTTTCCGACAGCGACAAAGCCGAACGCGAAAAGCAGGTTGAAGTTATCCGCCAAGAATACGACAAAAAGGTAAAAGCCGTCGAGGCTAAATATGCCGAAATCGTGGCGGAGATCGAAGCCAACGTTTCGGGAGTAGCGGACATTCTGTTGCCGTTGGAAGAACAAAGAGCGCAAGACGCTTCTCGCGAGATAGCCGAGATAAACGAGCGTTACGCCAAATTGGCAGAACAACGCAACGCCGAACTCACCGCCGCGGTGGAACAAGCCAAAGCCAAAAAAGATACCGCGCAGGGTACCGACAAGGACGTTGCCGTCATCGAGTACAAGGAAGCCAAGATCGCCAAGAGAGATGGTTTGCTTGCTTTGCAGGCGGAACACAACGCCGCCGTGGACGACGCGCTGTTCCGCTCCAAGGTGTTTGCCGCCTACGTAAACGGTTGCACAATCGAAACCACCCTCGACATCAACAAAAAGATAGTAAAGGGCTTGGGCGCGCAACTGTTTTTGAGTCACTATCGCTTTGAGGTACCTCACGACGCGTACGCGGAGGCAGAGGACGGCATTGCCGTTACGGTAGGCGACGTGGTGGACTACGGCGTGGAAAAATACGCCCGTTGCACACTGCACGGCGACACCGTTTACGTAAAAGTGGATCAACCGCACAAGCAAGGCGATGTGATAAAGGTTCGCTTCGACATTTCGCAATCGAGAATTTACGAGAACTTGTTCGACATAAGACTGTACTGACAAGGCTTGCAATTTTCAGCAAAAAGACATAACCACCGAAATTTTCGGTGGTTATGCCGTGCAATAGCGCAAATTGCCGCCCCATATCGGCATTTTGGCAGAAAATTTTATTAAAGAGGTTATTATGAACAAAAAAATATACGTAATTTTGGCGTTGTGCTTGGTGCTTACGGTAAGTTTGGCACTTGCCGCCTGCCAAGAAAAAACACAAGGCACGTTTGAGTGGAACGAGTACACGGCTCCCGCCAAGGCAGAAAGCACTCAAACGGTAAATCTTCCCGAAGTTCCGAGCGGACCCGCCTCCGAACCGTCGGTGCAAATTCACTATCAACGTCTGCGCGCCGCCGACTACCCCAATTGCAACTTGTGGTTGTGGACGGAAAGCGGCTCGATTGGCTCGGGCAATTGGGATAACGACACAGGTTGGACGTTCAACTACAAGGACAGTTGGGGCGCGGTCGCGCTGTACACCTTTACCGAGTTGGGTTCCAAGTTCGACAGCAAGGGCAACTTTGACGGAACGGAACAGATGGGCATTATTCCCCGCGTCAAAACGGCAAAAGACGTGGACGCAAACAGGATATGGACGTTGGGACAAAAGGACGCCAACAACTACTATCACGTTTATTTGAAGCAAGGAGATACAAATTTGTACAATTCGGAAGAGGACACACGCTACTCGCTGTCCGCCAAATTCGTTCAGTACAGACAAATTGAGATCAAGGCGATTGCGCCGCTATCTCACGTAGCCATTTACGAGGGCAACGATGTAATTGCGGAAACGGACGTAGATAACGCCGCGGTAGGCAGTTGCACTCTGCCCGATTCGTGGGAGGCAAATTTCTCCTCCTACAAACTGAAAGCCACCTTTGTTGAGGGCAACAAGGAAAAGGAAGTAAGCATTTCCTCCACGATTTTGGTGGAAAGCGACGCCTTTGCGCAAAAATTCAACTACGACGGCGATTTGGGCGCGCTCTACTCCGCAAGCAAAACGGAGTTCAAAGTGTGGTCGCCTTTGTCCGAATCCGTCACGCTCAAACTCTACAACAAGGGCAACGGCGGAACGGCTTACCAAACCGTCCCGATGACAAAGGGCGACAAGGGCGTTTGGTCGGCTACCGTCAACGGCGACCTCGCCAAGAAGTACTACACCTACACCGTTGTCAACAGCTCCTATCCGCAGGGCAAAGAAATTGTCGACCCCTACGCAAAGAGCGCGGGTTTGAACGGCAGGCGCGGGCAGATAGTCAACTTTGCCGACCCCGAACTCAACCCCAACGGCTGGGATAGCGTTAAACCCATTGCGTACAAACCCAACGAACTCGTCGTGTGGGAAACGCACGTTGCCGACGTTACCTCTTCCTCCACTTGGGGCGGACCTGCCGCACACGCAAAGAAATTTCTCGGTTTGATAGACGAAAACACAACCTACACCGACGCGGAAAGCGGCAAAACCGTCAAAACGGGCTTCGATCACATAAAGGAACTCGGCGTAAACGCCGTTCAATTGGTACCCATCTTCGACCAAACCAACGACGAGGAAAACGTGTCGTTCAATTGGGGCTACAATCCACTCAACTACAACGTGTTGGAGGGAGCCTACTCCACCGACCCGACGGACGGCTACACGCGCATAAAGGAGTTTAAGCAGGTTGTAATGGCGTACAACGCCGCCAACATTAACATAATAATGGACGTGGTGTACAACCACGTAAGCAGTGCAGATGGGTCCAATTTCGACGTGCTTTGCCCCGGTTACTACTTCCGTTACACCGATAGCGGCGCGCTCTCGTCGGGATCGGGTTGCGGCAACGACACGGCAAGCAATCACTATATGTTCCGCAAGTTTATGATCGATTCCGTAACGTTCTGGGCAAAAGAGTACAAGCTGGGCGGCTTCCGCTTCGACTTGATGGGCTTGCACGACCTCGAAACGATGAATCAACTTACTGCGGCTTTGAAAGAAATCAACCCCGACATTATCGTGTACGGCGAACCTTGGCAAATGTCAACCGCTTGCGACGACGTTATGGCAACGCAAGTAAACGGCAATCAGTATCAAGGCTTTGCGCAGTTCAACGATAAAATGCGCGACGCTCTCATAAAGGGCGGATTGAGCAAGAGGACCGACAAGGGTTGGGCAGACGTGGAATCGGCTCTCAGCGCAACCTCTACGGAAGTTACCGCTATCGTCAACGGTCTGAAAGGCTTTACCTACATTAGCGGCAGCAACGTCATAAACGATTTGGCAAAAACCGTCAACTACGTTACCTGCCACGACAACTACACTTTGTACGACCGTATCGTAGCCGCGCAACAGAACCCCAACTTGGCGCAGAGAGAAAAGATGTACAAAAATATGGCTATGCTTGCCGACTCGGTAGTGCTTACCTCCAACGGCATAACCTTTATGCTTGCGGGCGACGAGTTTATGCGTAGCAAAGCCGACCTCGCCACAAGCGACGCAAGGGACCAAAAAATAAATTCCGACGGCGAAAACGAAGCGGTTCACAACAGCTACGAATCCAGCTACGAAATGAACTCTCTTAACTACGCTCTCAAAATAACCAATGAGCAAAAGTACGAAAACTTCAAGAAGTTGATAGCGTTCAAAACGTCCTTTGTGCAGATGGGGCTTGTTACCAACGCAGACGTAGCCGCCAACTACAAGGTGGAAACGCTTGGCGGCGGCAGTGTGATAAAGATTGACTTAACCGACGTTAAAAATAACCGCGTTTACAGGATCGTTCACGCCAACTACGGCACTGCGGTGCAGGGCATAAACGTAGATTTCGACGGTTACACGGTTTACCTTGACACGCGCGCAAGCGGCGTTGAGGCGGGTACAACGTTGACGGCAACCACTTCGATAACTCGCGGCACAACGTTGATCGCCTACAAGGCGGCGTAACTATGAAGAAAGCGGCAATTGTCGTCGCGCTCCTGCTTGTTTTGCTGACCTTTGTCGGCTGTGAAAAGAAATATACGCCTGATCCGGAGGTCGAACAGTATCTCAACACGGGTTTGACTCCGGACAAGGCGTATTCACGCATAGTGAGCGTTTCCTACACCACCCAAAACACGGTCAAGGACAAGAACGGCACCGTAACGGGCGAAAACAAGGTGCAAGTGGAGTTCGACGTATCCGACGCGGAAAACCTTATCTACACAAACAAACAGACCTATATGGGCATCTACGTGCAGGACGGCACGGTGGAATCGGTTTCCACCGCGGTAAAAACGGCAGACGGGTACAGTTTTGAAACGGTTCGTACCGCGCAGGACGGCACCGTCAGCAAAAGCGCGCAAAGCGTAGACGCAAAGTTTGTAACGGACCTCATTCGGTCGCACGTGTTCGAGCAAAACGGCGTCTATGCCGAGGGCGGGCTGTACTTCGGCGATTACTTTATGCAGTACATTTACCGCTATCCGCCCGAAGCGTTCTATGTGGACAAGCAGGAAAATCTCTGCGTGTTCGACGCGGTGGTGCATGTGTCCAACGACGCGTTAGACAACACCTACATCACGCAAAAGATAAAAATCAACACTCTCGGTTTGATAACCTACTACTACGAACAATATCAGGACGTAAACACGGGTACCACCCTAACAAGCGAAACCCTCCCCGCGTACGTATTGACGGAGGAGGGCGAACAGCCTGCAAATGCGTAAAAGTTTGTTTTGTCAGATTATGGCAAAGGAACCCGATTCGTGGCGGAATGTAAAGAAGTAGATAAGGGTAAAAATCAAATTGATACCGAGTATCAACCCCACGCCGATAACAAACCATTGCGAACGCAACGATATGTTGAGAAAAGGCGTAATGTATGCGGAAACAAAGAATACCGCAGTCATAGTCATAGCGACGGCGATACCTATTGAAACAAGCACAATGCCCGTAACATAAGGTGTGCCGTCGTTTTTGAATACGAGGTTTTTCATCAAAATGGTGGGCAGCTTGAAAGACCTCACGATAAAGCCCATTATCGCCCCCTCAAAGAGGATAGCGCACAGGGTGGAAATCAACAAAATTATGTCGTCGAAAGTCAAACCGTTGTGTACGCCGTTTAGCAGATTTTCAAAAAATATGTAGACGGCGTAGATCTCTACCAAGGCGGAAAACACAAGGTAAATAATTTTGAAAGCAAGCGATTTTCGGCGCGATACCTGATAGTACATTCTGCCCTCCTCGCAGATTTTTAAGGATAACTAAATTATAAATAATTTCGACGATTTTGTCAATTCGTCGGTAAGGAGTAACAATGGAAAAAAGCGCGATACTACACCAAAGCGATTCGAGATTTTCTTTCCCCGTCAGCGCGACGAAAGCGATCGTGCGTTTGAGAACTAAACGCGACGACGGGATAAAAAGCGTTGTCGTTTTGTGGAATTCAGGTCACAAATTTTGGCAAAAACAGTTCCGCCTGCCGTTGGAAGTAAAGTACCAAGACGAACTTTTCGATTGGTACGAGGGCGAGTTGGATAACGGTGCGCCCGGCTATTCGTACCTGTTTGAGATAACGGACGGCGACGGTACCGTGTGGTACTACAACGAAAGCGGTTTTGATACCGTTTTGCGGTTGGAACACTCTTTCGAGGACAATTTCACCGTGGTTTTCCCCAACGCGGCGGATACGGTCACTCCCAACAAGGCGTTCGAGGGGCGCGTGTTCTACCAAATTTTCCCCGAGCGTTTTGCAAAGGCAAGCGGCAAGCAAGCCGACTACATAAATATGGAATGGGGTACGGAAAAACCCGACAATATGCGCTTTGCGGGCGGCGATTTGAGGGGCATTTGCGAAAAGTTGCCCTATCTCAAAGATCTTGGCGTCGGGGCTGTGTATATGACGCCCATTCACCAATCCCGTTCCGCCCACAAGTACGACGTTGAGGACTACTTTTCGGTGGACTCGATGTTCGGCGATTTAGACGACTTAAAGGAACTTACTAAACAGGCGCACCTTTGCGACATAAAGATAGTTATGGACTTGGTTTTCAACCATTCAAGCTACTTCAACGCCCTTTTCCAAGACGTGGTGAAGCAGGGCAAAAAGAGCAAGTACTACGATTGGTACTTTGTCAACGGCGACAAGCCCGACAGGCGCAAACTCAACTACAACACTTTTGCCGACGTGTGGGGTATGCCCAAGCTCAACACCAACAATCCGCAGGTGCAGGATTACCTCTGCCGCGTGGGAGAGTTCTATCTCAAAGAGTGCGGCGTGGACGGCTACCGTCTGGACGTGGCTAACGACGTTTCGCACGAGTTTTGGCGGCTTTTCAAGAGCCGTTGCAAGGCAATCAACCCGCAAGTGTTCGTCATAGGCGAAGATTGGCAAAATTCCGAGTCTTTCCTCGGCAACGATCAGTGGGATAGCGTTATGAACTATCCTTTCAGGTACGCGTGTACCCGTTTTTTGGTGGACGATCGCTACAATGCCGAAGATTTTTGCAACTATCTTAACGGCGTTCTGATGCGGTACAAGGACGGCACAAACGCAAATATGCTCAACCTGTTGGACTCGCACGACACGCCTCGCTTCTTCGAAGAGGTCGGTCACAGCAAAAGTTTGCTGTTGCTTGCCGAAGCCGCGCTTATGTTTTACCCCGGCAACCCAATGGTGTACTACGGCGACGAGATTTTTATGGACGGCGCAAGAGATCCCTACAATCGCAAGTGTATGCGGTGGGGCAGTCCCGAGTTTAACTGTTCGGAACACGGCGTAATGCGCTATTTACTGCGTTTGCGCCAACGTGACGTTCTCAAACGCGGTTCCGTGCGCATTTACTCGCGTAACGGCATTGCGTTCATAGAACGCGCTTTTAACGGCGAAACGCTTGTTTTGGCGTTGAACCACAGCGGCAAGGAAGTAACTTTGCAAAGCGACCCCGTTTACGGCTACAACTGCACAGGCAAAACGCTGTTCAACAACGGCTTTGCCGTCTTGGAAAAATAACGCGCGCGCCGCGCCTCGGTAACAGAGCAAAAAATGTTCGCGCAAGCCCCTTTCGGGCGCAAAACGAACTAACAAGGTGAATTAACGCATTGAAATTGCAATTCACCGAGCATAAGAAAAGGAACGCCAACCTGTGCGTTCCTTTCTTGTGCGAACTCAATGCAAGCCTGCGCACTTGGTGGACCGAACGTAAACAATGTCGATCCTTAAAAAGCAGTTTGGCAATGGAATGTGCGCTCGGTATTTATACAAATATTGGCTCTATGTCAAATATTGGAGAAATTGCCTACACATACCGTTTGACATAAAACTTTAGATGATATAAAACGCAATGAACTCAGTTAAAAATAACAAAAAATGAGGAAGACAACTTCCCCTTTTTTGCGTTAACTAATAATTTGCAAAAAAATGTAAATCTCAATGGTCAATCATCTGATATGCATAGGATCCAAAGATTTTCTAAATAATCGTTGTCTTCTATTCAACACCAATCATTTACAATTAGTTGCAAATATATTCTAAGAGAAATTTTTAGCCGTTCATTATTTCGCTCCTTTTTTTTTATTATACCATATGGGATGAAGTTTTGCAAGTTTTTTACTTATTATATTCCCAATTTAATTGATATCTATATCCTTTTACGGGATATTCTAATGAATATTCCAATATTCCATCAGAAATTGTATCAGTAATATCTTGGGTCTGAATTGGGGTTGTACTAAAATAATTATCGTAAATCCTGCACTCGGCATGCGCTACATGCTTATTGTTTTGGAACTCGACTCGTAATATCAATTTTTGTACGGGCTCATAGATGTTTGATGATATAAATGGGAGTGCTTGGCTGTTTGTATCTACTAGATTTTCCAGGATAATTCCAGTTCTTTGAGTTTCCCCTTTTCTTAAGCCACGTTCAAAGTGAATAGTATAATTTTCCCATCCTTGAGCTCTTGTTCTGTTCATGACTTTTTGACCATTAACTAACGGTTTTATTGTAGTATTAAAGTTAGAAGACCATGAAAATTTGTCATCATAATTAATTAGCCCACTTTGGGTACACTTTAATAAAATATCTTTTGTATAGCTATAAACATTGTTCGCATGGCACACATATGTTAATTTTCTTTCCAAAATGATATACGGTTTTTTTATACAAATAAACATAAGTCGCCTAAATAATATTGATTTGTGTCCAAATGTCAAACTAATGATAAAAAGAATAAAAAAGATAATCGTCAAAGCTAAGAATATGTATGCTACCATTAAATTATTTTTGAAAAAACCATATATAGTAGGCATAGCGCTTATTAAAGTTAAAATAAAACTGATGTACTTTGTTAATTTATCTAGCATTGGATCCTCCGAATTATCTTGTGTGTTTTAAATTTTCGCATGTGGAATGCTACTATCAATAATACTTCTGTATAAGAATAAAAGTTAAGCTAAAAATAAAATTATTTATAAAAAAATTCGCCTATTATGGTTTTCATTAAATTTCGACACTGATAACCCTTATTATTGAAGGTTATTTCTTGTTGACAAACATTTTTATGACTTCATAACACCACTCGGAATTTAGTAAATACCCTTGCTCAAGGTTGACCTCAATAGATTTGATAAAAATCTATCTTGATCCCGTATTCAAAATAACACAATAGTGATGTTTTAGAATCATTACCAGGAATTTTAGTGTCGGCATCTTTATCATTAAAATATCTATTGCTTCAAAAATTGGTCGATTTGCACATATCATTTTCCCATACGAACATTTGTAATCACTTGAACAATGTAATTTCAATATTTCTAGATGATCTAAAATTTTCAAGTTTTATCTTTACTAGTTCCATTGCTCTTTTTTGTAATATCTATGCTAATACTCATATTTTATAGTCACACATTATAAAAGCATACAATCTAATATCAAGCATATTATTAAAAATCTCCCCAAAATAGCAAAATCGGTGTTGGGATTGTTTGAAACAGACAATAAAACCTTTAAGTAATTATCTTACGGGTTTTGCTATATTTGGCATTGGGACGTACGCTTAGTAGATGCAAGAAAATATATTTTAGTGGTGTCCAAGAATTTTTGTCAAATTGTTACTTTCTCCAATCTATATCGTCGTAAGGAGTGCTTTCGTAGCCTTGCGTTTGGAGTTTCTTGACCTTTTTGTCCAGCACGCCGCGCCACATCTTTTTGAACCAATTTGTGTTGCCGAACCATTTTACTAAAGTGGGACTTATTGCATAGTACAGCCTTATGAACGCTCTGCCGCCGTGCGACGCGCCCAATTTGCTGTCGCGATACCTGCGCAACGTCCAAACTTCCGGGCAGTCGTATGACCCGTAAACACATGTGGCGATGTAGCAACCGGCTTTGGCTGTTTTAAATTCTTTTCTCACGGGTGCAATAATGTCAGGTGCAACATGTTCGGGTGCAACATAGTGGGGATCATATTTTTGAATTTTTTTCACATAATTTTTAATTAAATTTTCATTCGTTTCTTTGTCCACATAAAGACCCATTATCTTATTGTGTTGTTGAACGCCCTCTTTCCATGCAGTAGTTATAGTTGGCTTTAATTCTTCATAATCATAAAATTGATCTTCTATACTATCGCCCAGAAAGTATAAAAATTTTTTCTCACGGTCGAGTTGTTCAAATGCTAATTTATAATTATGTACAGCATCTTCATAACTATAATAAGCTACTATTGCGGTTGGATCACCTGGATAAGATTCTAACTTATACCAAGATGTATGTGTATTATATTGTTCCAATTCTTCTTTATAAATCTTTGTTATATTGCAAATTATCTCTTGGACATTTATCATACAATATTCCGCGATCTCTTTGACTGCGGCAATTTGGTTTTCTTTGTTTGACACAATATCTTTAACGAATGTTAAAGTAACCCGCACGACTTCTTTGTTGAAATCTCTTTTAATGTTAGAATCAAACTTTACGTAAAAATATGCCTCCCAACTTGTAGGATCCCGTTCGAGGATCTTATCATAATATTCTCTTGCTTTACTGTTATCCCCATCGTTTTTGGCTCTTCGCGCGACTTTATATAATTTTTCAAGCTCATCGGACGAGTCAATTTTTACAGAGCCAGTTACTTCTACCGTGCCTTCGATCATCATTTTCTTAGCTTCTTCAACAGAATATTTCGTTCCACAAACTTGGCACACAAACATTCCGTCTTGTTTAACTATGTCCGTACTTCCGCACATTTCGCATTTGAGTTGGTTCATTTGTTTATTTCTCCTTTATTTCTTCTAATTCATTTGCTGTGGTCGTCAACATATTGGCATTTTTACTTATCATTCTCTGTGGAATCAAGATTTAAGTATGATAGAATTTCCCTTTTCCATATATACAGGGCGTCTAACGTTATTATAAAGCGTGCAGTTAGTTCGATTTTTCTTTTATCTTCCAAAATAATATACTCTCCCTTACGTCCAACTCGACCATGGGCAAACGAGTCTCGTATATGTTTGAACATGACATCCAATTTATGTTGACTAGGTTTTCCATTTGACTTGTTTTGATGAAAAAATCCTTTTATTCTGTCGAATTCAAGTGTTTTATCACCCAATTTCATTTTGCTAATGGTGCCGATATTATTTTTAAGAAACGGACCGTCAAACCAAAAATCCGTTTCTGAAACATCAATCGAAGTAAGCAATCGAGAAAATAACGTATCTTTTTGCTCCTCAGTTAAAGACGCATTTATTTTATAGGACAGCGGTGAATCACTGCTATTTGCCATTCTGTACAAATAAAATTCAATCAAGGAATTAAATTCGGCTGATGGAACAATGAATTCAAAAATAGTGGTATAATTTGATTCTTTAGAAATATGGTCTTGATTACCATTATTATTTTTATCCATGATTATTTCGCCTCTTTTCACTTCCTATTTTTTCAACGCCTTGCACAATTCCGCTCTTTTATTGACAAGTGCAATTATCTCGTTTGCCGTGGCAACGGTGGTGTTTTGCTCAAATTCGGCAAATTTTTCGGACAGCTCGTTTTCCACTTCGGCAAGTTTTTCGCTCGACATCGGGTCGCTGTAACGTATCGCCTCGTAAACGCGTTTCGCTTCCGCTTTGAGTTCGGGCGTGGTGGAGCTGAGCATAACAATTTTTGCCCGCACTGTAAGTTCTTTTATAAAAGCCGTTTTGCCCGCTATTTTTTCGTCTATACCCGACACAACCTCTGCGGCGGACTTGGCTTTGATAACGGCGATAATGCTGAATACCAACACCGCGCCACACACAATGGCGGCTATCCATGCGGGAAGAACAGGAATCGCCATAAATATTGCGCCGACAACAAGTGTTGTTAGCAATGCGCCGTAACTTATCCATATCAGCGGAATGTTATAGAAAACCTTTCGGTTTTCGGCTTCTTTCAGAGCAAAGAATGCGCAAGCGAGTTGACCGATAAATACGGCTACTGTAACACCGTATCCGATCCAAAATCCGCCCGTAAATTTGCTCGCTCCGCCAATTTCGTTTGGCGTGACAAAAACTATGATGTTGAACAATGCGAGCATAAGAGTCCAACAAATCGCATAGACTGAAAAATTTTTTTTCATAATTTCTCCTTATAATTTTTCGCCACACTCGGGGCAAAATTTGGTTCCGTTTGTAGGTGTTCCGCACTTTGGACAAACAGAAACGACTTTCGCGCCACATTCGGGGCAGAGCTTTGCGCCGATAGTGAGCGGTGTGCCGCAACTGTGGCATTTTTGCGCTTGGGGAGTTGATGTTCCGCTTACGGCCTCTTTCATTGTGCCGCCGACCATTCCCGCAACGGCTCCGCCAACACCAGCCATGGTACCGAGTCCTACGCCCATGTTGGTAAATTGTCCGACAGCCTCGTTTTCCGCAACTTTTTCGGCGACGTCAAAGCCGCGTTCTTGTTGATATGTGTATCCCTCCTGCGCTCGTTTTGTGGCCATTGCTTGCGATGCGATGATCGTTTTTTGTGCGTCGGTTTGAGCGTAAATAATATCCGTTTGCTGGCGTAGTTTTGCCTCGGCAATATCTGCATATTGACGAAAGTGCAATTCTTTGAACGTTTCGTACTGTGGGTCGCCGTCGGGCTTAGCTATGGCGGTAACAAAAAAGCGTTCAAGTGCCACCCCTTATTCCGCGAAATCGCCCACAAGCAAATTCTTTATCTCGTCAGAAAACAAGGTGAGATTTTCGTCGATTTCGAAAATGTTTATCTTTTTTGCCTTTATGACTTGCGCCATATAGGTTTTGACCCCTGTCATTAAAAACGCGCGGAAAAAACCGACGAGTTTTTGTTGATCGAGATAGCTTTCCGTTCCGACAAGTTTCAAGAGTAATTTACGAGAATCGTCCGCCCTCAAACTCATTTCTCCGTTGGCACCTATTGATATGGGAAACCCGTATGTCGGCTCCATATATTGCACCTTGGAATCGGTTCCCCATTTTATTGACATTTGTTCTGTTTTGTTTATAAAATATACTTCACAATGAAACGGGGTTTTGTCGTCGGTCGTTCGATTTAATGCTTTCCCTATGAGCGGAATGTTTTGTGTTTCGAGAGTGTATCGCCCCGCGCCGAACAGATCGAGTGCATGACCATTCATAAAAAATACGGCTTCTTGTGATTCGTGAACTATCAGTTGAGTGAGCGAGTTGAAATCTTCGCAAGGATGTTTCCATATGAAAGTGGTGTTGTCGCCCTCATACTTGATTATGTCAGCAATTTTTGCCATAGCATTTCCTCCATTTGTAGCTTAGATTATTTTAACGAGAGAATATTTAGTAAGATATTTGACGCTGCTAAATAAGCAGTACAGCCGCAATTTATATCTCATTATTATTTTTTATGATAATTTGTCAAAACTTTTTATTGTCTGTTGACGAGTGCAACAGACATCTCTCTACTTCGCGATAAAATCAGTTTATCACAAAATGCGATATACGTCAATATCTCAAATTGAGAAATTTATAATACTAATATGAAAATAAAATTGAGATTAAAAGAGTTGCGTAGCGAGTTGGGCAAAACGCAAGCAGAGATTTCCAAAATACTGAATGTCAAGCAAAACACCTATTCTCAATACGAAAATAACCAACGGCAAATACCGTTGGAATCTTTGGTGACATTGGCAGAATATTACGGCGTGTCGGTTGATTACATCTTGGGGCTTACGGAAAACGATGTACTAAGTTGAATTTGGATCAAGCATTTTTTATTAAAAAATGTTGTTAATTACGTTAAGTGTATTATTCGAATTGTAAAATATTTATATTTAAGCGAAACTATTCCGAGCATTCATCGCAGTACTTATATTGTAGGTACCAACCGAGCATTGCTTTGTCGGAATTGTTGACACAAAACTGCTCATCTTCCCAATAAATCTGCTACGCAACGACTTGCCGGGTAACCCATTCGCGGAAACGCGGGATTTTTTGTTACCTTGCAGTTACAACGCCATTGCCACAATGCAATACCTTGTTGTAATAAAAAGATAAAGTGACGGCAAAATGCCGCCACATAAACCCATATAAAACAAATACCCAGCCAAACCCTTGCGGGTTCGACTGGGCACTGTATGGTGGGGAGTACAGGGCTCGAACCTGTGACCCCCTGCTTGTAAGGCAGATGCTCTCCCAACTGAGCTAACTCCCCATTGGTGACTCCTACGAGAATCGAACTCGTGTTACCGCCGTGAAAGGGCGATGTCTTAGACCGCTTGACCAAGGAGCCTTATAAGTGGTAGCGGCGGTCGGATTCGAACCAACGACCTGCCGGGTATGAACCGGCCGCTATAACCATCTAAGCTACGCCGCCATACTGCTTTGTTACACTTTTTCCAAAAGCTAATTTATTGTATCAAATTATGCCGATATTGTCAACAAATTTTTCGCGGTTTTGCAAAAGAGAAGAAATTCTACGAAAATTTTGCTTTACCGCCCGTTTGTTTGAGTGAGCCGCTAACTGACGCGTTTTTCCGCGCGCGCCATCGAAGTTACGCAAAAACGCGCCCCGTTTTGCATTTTTGCCGCCGTTTGCCACTCGGACAGGGCGTAAAGCATTGACAAAAACATATATTTACATTATTATATAGAAACCAAAGCGTGCGCATTTTTTGTCGAAAAACGCTATTCGATACGTTTTTTGCAGGACGCGCATTTAATGTAAAACCTTGTTTCGGCGCATAATAAACGTAGCCGAAGCAATAAGAGAGAAAGTTTATGCCTAAAAACAACCAACCGTCCCAAACGGACAACGCCCCCGAAATAACAGTTACGCAAACCGCCGCTCCCGTGGTGGAGATTGTCGGACTCTGCAAAAAGTACTCCAAAAAAGCCGACTATGCCGTTAAAGACATAGGGTTTTGTTGCTATGCGGGAGAAATAGTGGGGTTGCTCGGACACAACGGCGCGGGCAAATCCACCACGTTGAAATGTCTTGAAGGAATGTTGCCTTTTGACGACGGCGTGATACGCATAAACGGTCACGACGTCAAAAAAGAAGCGGTTTTGGCAAAAGCCGATATGGGTTTTGTTACGGACAATCACGCCGTTTTCGTAAAAATGACGGGTACTGAGTACTTGTCCTTTATGTCCACGGTGTACAAAGTGCCGCGCGAGTTGCGCCGTCGGCGTTATCTCGAACTCGAAGAGGTTTTCCGACTCGGCGACGCGGTAAACAACCTTATCGGGTCGTATTCGCACGGTATGAGGCAAAAAATCTGTATGATGGGTTCTCTTATGCACAGCCCCAAGTTGTGGATATTGGACGAACCTCTGACGGGTTTGGATCCCCGCACGACCAAGGCGGTGCGAGAGTTTATGAAACAATATGCCGCGCAAGGCAATTGCATTATATTTAGTTCGCACGCGTTGGGCAGCGTGGCTCAAATTTGCGACAGAGTGGTGCTTATACGCCGCGGTCAGCAAATTGACGAACTCAATATCAAACAGATAATGGAGGATAACCCGAATTTCGATTTCGAGGCGTACTTCCTCGAAGGCGAAAGGCAAGCGGACGAAGACATTTCCAACGCGTCGGACGGCACAGACAGATGAAAAAGCTCAATTGGCAGCTTGTGGGCGCGCTTTTGAAAAAACAGCGAATAGAGGATTCCTACCCATACCGCCGCGGAAAATTCGACGCGACGGGTTTTGTGCTTAAAGTTTTACTTTTGGCGGCTATTTTGGCGGTATTTGCGGTGTTTTTCGGCAGATTTGTTACCATCTACACCAACGTAAAGGGCGTTTTCGGCGTTGAGGGTACGGAATCGCGCCCGAATTTGCACCCCGATTTGCGCACATACGAACTGCTTACCGCCGTGTACGGAATTGCCTTTTTGTTTATGACCGTAAGTGCGGTATCTCAAATAAACCGTCGCATTTTCGATGAGGACGGCGCAAAACTGTACGCCGCAATGCCCATCGACGCGACCTCGCTCTACTTGGCGAAAGCCGTCGCGGTTTACCTCGGTCAGTTTGCCGTGGCAGTACTTGTCGTCTTTGCGATAAACGGCACCGTGGCTTTTGCCGTGTCGCAAAGCGTCGCGCTCGGTTGGCAGTATTGGATATCAACCGTCGCCGCGTGTTTTGCGTTGCCGCTGTTGACAATGGCGGTGGGGTCGCTTGTCGCAATGCCGTACAGGTGGCTGAAACAGTTTTTGCAAAACAAATTTGTCCTCAACTTTGTGTTGGTAACCTTGCTCACGGGCGCGGCGTTCTGGCTGTACTCGTTGGTGTTGGACGCGGTAAAGCAAATGTTGCTCGGCGACGACCTGAAATACTTTTTCGACGAAGCCAAAATGACGGCAATAGTAAAGGCGACGAGCTGTTTTTATCCCATAAAGTGGGCGGTGGATTTGTTGCTTGTCAACATACGCCCGCAAAGCCTCGGCGTGGGGCATAGCGCGCTTGTGGCTTCGCTGGGTATCGTGGCGGTCGTTGCGGCGTGTACCGCGCTTTCGCTTGTTATGTTGCGCTTTATTTTGCAACGCTCTCTTCAAATGCGCAACGGCGAAACGAGCGCGCACAAAAGTTTGGGTGACGTCGCTTGCGGCAAAAGTGCCTTTTTTGCATTGGTAAAAAAGGATTTTCTGCTCATTTTCCGCACCCCGTCCTATATGTTTAGCTATTTGTCCGTGGCGGTAGTAATGCCGCTGATGGTGTATTTTTGTATGTCCGTGGGGTCGTCGCTTGTGTACAGCCTTGTGGAAAGGCACGCGGATTTGGAAATAGCGTTGTTTTTAACGTTGCTGTTCGGCGCGCTCACAAACGTGTTTTGCGCAACCAACGTCAGCCGCGACGGCGAGATGTTTTACGCGGTAAAGGCGTTTCCACTTTCCTACAAGTCCGTTTTCTTTGCAAAGATATTCCTTTGCTTGGCGATAACCGCCGTTTCGCAATTGGCAAACGCAATAGTGCTGTGCGCAACGGGATCGGTGGCTTGGTATTCGGCGATATTCCTGTTTGTCGTGGGAACGTTGTTCGGCTTTGTAAACATTTGCGTAGCCACGCGTTACGACTTTAACCACGCCCGTTTTTCCTCCGACGAGGACGGCGAAATAAAAGAGTCGAGCGGCGTTACCTCCGCGATAATATTGTTGGGCTTGCTTTCGGCGTTTGTCGTGGGCGGCGTTGTGTTCGCGGTGAAAATACTTTCCGACTTGCGCAACTTGCAACTCGGTTGGGTCACTTACGTTGCGTCGGGGGTTGTCGCCGCGGTGTGCGCCCTGCTTGCGTATTTTTACCTTACGAGCAAGCTGGATAAAAAATATTACGAATTCGAGGGGGGAATGTGATGAGAAAAACGGTTATCGCACTAATGTTGGTGTTGCCGATGGTCTTTGTGTTGGTAATATTCTCCTCCGTCAATCTGGTCAGTATCAGCGTTCCCGTTTCCGTCAGTGGCATACGAATGCTTGCCGACGGCGACCGTTTAGGCGACGGCGAGGCTCTTTACGTGGATATTGCCGACGGACAGACCCACAAGGTGACTGCCGAAGTGGAGCCTGCCAACGCTTCCGAAAAGGGCTACACTCTTTCCTGCGACAATCCCGAAGTGCTGGAAGTTTCCTCCGACGGCACGATAAAAGCCGTGGGCATAGGCAACGCGAACGTAACCGCCGTAAGCAAAGACAAGGGCTTTACGGACAGCATACCCGTCGTTGTCAGCTCGACAAAAGCGTACGATGTGCGTTTTACCCTGTACGACGGCGAGGGGCGGCAAGTGCCTCTTGCTTACAGCGAGAACTCTCAAACCTACTCTACGCCCGCGTCGCTCCGCTTGGAATCGGGCAAGTACAGCTACAAAGCGGAAATTGTCGGCGGCAGTTCCAAAGAATATTCTCTTTCTTCTTCCGACGGGGTAGCCGTTGTAAACAAAGGCGAAGAGAGCCTTTTGCTACCGTTTAGCGGCAACGTTCGCTTGGAGTTGAAAGTGGACGACGCGGTAGTGGACGGCATTACCGAGCGCAGTCTTGTGCGCAAGATAAATTTGCGCGTTACAAAACAAAGTTCACTTAACGGCATTGTGGTAAACGGCGTTGCGGACGGCGCGACGGTGCTTCTTGCCAAGGGCGCGCAGAGTACGGTGGTGTACGCGGAGTGCGACGGTGAACCGACCTTGACGGGCGACGGGATAAAGGAAACTGTGTGTTTAACTTACGGCGAAACGCGCGCTTCTTCGGTTCAACACCAACTGCTCGTTGTGTTGGAGGAGAATTTCGACGGCGAAAAAATATTTGCGCAACTGTCTGCAAACGGCAAAACGGTCCCCGTCACGTTGAGTTTTGCCGAGTTCGATTTCGATTTACGTTCCGTCGGAATGACGTACGCCGAGGACGTGTACAAATCGGTGGTGCTGTGCAACACTCCCACAAGTTTTTACGCGGTGTCGCCAATGGACGCGGCGGGCGTCACGTACAGGTGGAGCGTTAGCGAGGGTGTAAAAGTTTCTCCCGACGGCGACAGTTCTTGCACGTTGGTGGCGGAGGAAGAAAGAACTTTCGTTTTGACGGTTACCGCTCTTCGCGACGGCAACGAGCTGTGCAGCAAGCGTATAGAGGCGGAGTCAGTCGTCAAAGTGAACAGCGTGTTCATTTCCAACAACGTCAAGACGGATCTCGCCGAACGCTACACCGTGGGCGGCTTGAAATACGGTTCCGACGGCATTGTGGATAACGACGGTTACGCCGTCAACATAAGAGTTACAAAACAGGGCGACGCCCGCCCCGCGGTAAACGATTTGAAAGACATAGTGTTCACCTCTTCGCAACCGAGCGTGGCAACGGTAAAACAGCGTGACGGCACGGAATATCTTGTACCGCACGGCACGGGCGCGATAACGATAACGGCGCAATGGAAGTACAACGATCTTTTCGACAGCAACGCAACGGGATATATCAAGCTCAACGTCGTCAAAGACGCGGTAGAGGTGGATAACTACCCCGATTTGAAAGCCGCCTCGGAAGCGGGCGAAAAGATAGTGCTTACCGCCGACATTATGCTCGGAACGAACAGGGACGGTTCGGATATGTCGTTGAACGAGTGTCAGGCAATAGCGCAAATGCAGAAATACGAATCCACCTACAACAAAGAGTTCTATTCCGTTCACCCCGACTACCGCAATTTGAGTACCGAAGTAACGTATGCGATGGAGTTCAAAGCCGACGTGTACGGAAACGGTTTTGATTTGAACGCGGAAAACTTTACCAACGCCACCGACGCGTCGGGCAAACCGCAAATTTTCTGCGGTCCGTTGGTGTTTGTGGAGTACAAAGGCGTGGCAAGCGTTGCGGGGCAGGATAACTGCGCGTTCCTCGTCAGAACGGACGGCGTAACGCTGTACGGAGTCAATCTGTTGGGGTGTAGCGACGACTCGCTGTACGAGGAGCAGGGCGGCGTAGCCACCTACCAACTCAACAATCTCAACAAGTTGGGTACCACCTTGGAAATAAACGCCGATTGCTCGATTATCAACTGTCGTATCCGCAACGGGCGCAATACGGTGCGCGTTTACGGCGGAAACAAAAACGGCGACAACTATTTTACCATTCTTAACGGCAAAGAAATTTCCGACGGCGACCGCATAGAAGTGGAGATAGTCGGTTGCGTTATTACGCAGGGAAGAGAATTTCTTGTAAAAGTCGGCGCGAACAAGGCGTTGAGGTCCTACTATCCCAACGGACAGGAACCCCAGCTGTTCGACCAAAACGGCGTTGCCTACGCGGAGCAAAAGAAAACCGTCAACGGCAAGACTTACGGCACAAACGTGTACGACGTCGGCGACTCGGGCAAAGAGGGATTTTTCTACAAACACTACGTTATGACGGATCTCACCGTCCAAGACAGCGTTTTGGAAACAAGCGGCTTGTTCTGCATTGGCGTAGAGAGCAACTTTGCGGGAGCGTTGTTGTACGAGGGCGCAAAGGATATCACGGGTACGGAAGCGACTTACGCCAACGTAACTGCCAATTGGCGCAAATCGGGCGGCACTTCCTTTGCAAGCGTTTTGCGCTTGGCGGGGGACGTGCGCACCTACGATTGGAAAGACGCGGAGCGCAATATAGACAGCAGTACGCTTATCGAACCCGTGGGCGACGGCGTGTTGAGCGAAGTTATGAAGTTCAACGTGGCGGCTATGCTCAAAGAGGTGGACGGAAAACCCGAGTACGCAAAGCTGTTGGACTTCTACAACGGCGCAAGCTACGTACACGGAGGCATTGCCTTTTACGGCGGCGGGCGCAACTATTCGCAAATAGATTTGTCCGCATTGAATGACTCGGTAAACAACTTCACTCATCTGTCCGTCAATATCGGACAATTTGCCGACAGCGGAAACGCCACGGTAAAACGTCAGGCGGAATTGCTCCCGTTGGCGGCAGGTACGCACGATTTCAACTTTTGGCTGTACACGGCGGATTGCGCCAACAACTATTCGGCGCAACGAGAGGACACAGCCAACGGCACAAGATATTCGGGCTTGACAAAACCGCCGCTTTTCGGCGACTGAAAGACGCTCCCCGCAAGAGGGGCGTTTTTCACGCGCGACGCCTTTTATTCTTGACAAGGGCGCGCCGCGGTGGTACAATGTAGTCAACCTATCGAGAGTGACTGAGAGACGGACTCGGTGAAGTCACAGCAACCTAAAATTTTTTTTCGGTTAGGTGCTAATTTCCGCGACGAACAAGTCGAAAGATGGGACGGCGAAAGGGCAAATTTCACGCGTCTTGTCACCCCAAGACGCTTTTTGATTGTCTACTGCGCGATAGGTAACAAGGAGAACGTATGAAGAACAACAAACACAGATTTTTTACTTCCGAGAGCGTAACGGAGGGACACCCCGACAAAATATGCGACCAAATTTCCGACGCTATTTTGGACGCCATTCTCGCGCTTGACCCCGACGCGCGCGTCGCGTGCGAAACGGTCGTGTGTACGGGTACCGTGTTCGTTATGGGGCAGATCACCACAACGGCTGTGGTGGACTACGCCAAGATAGTGAGGGACACGGTGCGCGAAATAGGCTACACGCGCGCCAAGTACGGCTTTGACGCGGACAGTTGCGGAGTGATAATTTCGTTGGACAAGCAGTCCCCCGATATTGCGCAGGGCGTGGATCGCTCGGACGAGTACCGCGATCGCGGCGAGATACTCGACTTGTACGGCGCGGGCGACCAAGGAATGATGTTTGGTTACGCCTGCGACGAAACTCCCGAATATATGCCTATGGCTATTACGTTGGCGCAGAGGATAAGCCGCCGTCTTGCGCAGGTACGCAAGGACGGAACGTTGGACTATCTTCGCCCGGACGGCAAATGCCAAGTGACGGTGGAGTACGACGAAAACGACAAACCTTGCCGCGTGGATACGATAGTGCTTTCCACGCAACACGGACCGGACGTTGACAGCGCGACGATCGCCCGCGATATGATAAACCTCGTCATACGCCAAGTTGTTCCTTTGGGTTTGTTGGACGAGGAAACCAAGTACTACATAAACCCGACGGGACGTTTTGAAATAGGCGGACCCGCGGCGGACAGCGGACTTACGGGTAGAAAGATAATCGTGGACACTTACGGCGGTTACTGCGCTCACGGCGGCGGTTCTTTCAGCGGAAAGGACCCCACAAAGGTGGACCGCTCCGCCACATATATGGCGCGTTACATCTGCAAAAACATCGTTGCGGCGCAACTTGCAAACAAAATACAGTTGCAGGTAAGCTACGCCATCGGGCGTAGCAAGCCCGTATCTATCGACGTAAACACCTACGGCACGGGCAAAATTTCCGACGCCGCGCTTGCCGAAATCATCGGCGAAGAATTTGACTTGCGCCCGCGCGCAATAATAGACAAATTTCAACTGCAACGTCCCATTTACAGGGCTACGGCAAGTTACGGACATTTCGGCAGAGAGGAGTTCGCTTGGGAAAAGACGGACAAGGCGGACGACCTCAAAAAATATCTCAATTAGGAGCGGGCTTTGGAACTGACTGTAAAGGGTACCGTTTCGGCAATTGTTTTCCGAAACGAAGAAAACGGCTACACCGTGTTGAATCTTGAAACGACCGACGGAGATGATATTGTCTGCGTCGGCAATTTTCCTGCGGTTTCGGTGGGGGCGGTGTTGAGCGTTACGGGCAGAACGTCGGTACACAGCAAGTACGGCGAACAGCTTGTCGTCGAAAGTTACTCTTTGCACAATCCCACTTCCAAGGCGGGTATAGTCAAATATCTTTCAAGCGGATTGATCAAGGGTGTAGGCGAGGTTACCGCCAACAACATTTACAATATGTTCGGCGACGACACGTTCGGCGTGATAGAAAACAACCCTATGCAACTTGCTCGCGTAAAGGGCATTTCCAAAAAGAAAGCTATGGACATCGCCAACGCCGTTTCGGAACTCAAACAAATGCAGGAGCAGATAATGTTTTTGCAGAGTTACGGTATAACGATCAATCTCGCCGTCAAAATTTACAATATTTACAAAACGGAAACGAAAAACTTGGTGCTTGCCAACCCCTACCGCTTGATAGACGACGTTGACGGCGTGGGCTTTTTGACGGCGGATCGCATTGCGCAAAGTATGGGCGTGGAAGAAATCAGCGAATTTCGCGTACGCGCGGCGATAGTGTACGAATTGAAAGAAGCCGCCGAAAAGCAGGGCAACACCTATGTTGTTTTCGACGATTTGATGACGGTTTGTTCCGCTCTGTTGGGCGTGGATCTGACTCAACACGGACAGCTTGTGGAGGACACCGTAACCAAGCTCGTGTTGGAACCCACCGTCAAAACTTTCGACGCGGACGGACAGCGGTGCATTTCTCTTGTAAGGTACTACAAGTTGGAAAAAGCCGTCGCGGCGCGCCTTATCACGCTGAATCACGACGCCCGTCGCATAATGATGGACGCCGATTCGTTGATAAAACAGTTTGAAAGGCAACACAAAATCGAGTTTCACGCGGGGCAGTTGGGCGCGGTGAAAGCCGCTCTGATAAACGGCGTCACGGTGATAACGGGCGGTCCGGGTACGGGCAAAACGACGATAATAAAGTGCATTGCGGAGATACTTACCTCTCACGGTATGCGTTTGGAATTTTGCGCGCCCACGGGCAGGGCGGCAAAGCGGCTTTCGCAATCCACGGGTAGCGACGCCAAGACGATACACCGCCTGTTGGGCTTTGAAGTACGCGGCGACAAGTTGCAGTTCAAGTACAATCGCAACAACACTTTGCCCTGCGACGTGGTGATCGTGGACGAACTGAGTATGGTGGACGTGTCCGTTATGTACAGTTTGCTCTCCGCATTGGAAAACGGCACCCGTCTGGTGTTGGTGGGCGACAAGGATCAGCTTCCAAGCGTAGGCGCGGGCAACGTGCTTGCGGATATTATACGTAGCGGCGTGATAGAAATTCGCTATTTGACGCACATATACCGTCAATCGGAGGACAGCCTGATAGTCAGCAACGCGCACCTCATTAACAAGGGGCAAATGCCCGAGATAAACAATCACAGCAGAGATTTCTTTGTTATGAACTTCAACGATTTTCAACAGGTGTCCGATACCGTTGTGGAGTTGGTAACAACCCGTTTGCCCAAGTTCACGGGGTTGCCCTCTTCCGAAATTCAGGTGCTGGGCGCGTTGAAAAACGGCGTGGCGGGGGTGGAAAACCTCAATTTGCGTTTACAGCAAGCCCTCAATCCGCGCGTGTACGGCAAAAGTGAAATTCACGTAGGCAAAAACGTTTTGCGCGAGGGCGACAGAGTTATGCAAACCGTCAACAACTACGCTTTGCCCTTTGTGCGTTTCAGCGCGGACGGCACTCTTGCCGACGGTCAGGGCGTTTTCAACGGCGATATAGGTTTTGTTCGGCGCATAGACCGCGTAAACGGCTTGACGGAAGTTCAATTCGACGACAACCGTCTTGCCACCTACACCGAGCAGGATATATCCGACTTGCAACTTGCCTACGCCGTCACCATACACAAAAGTCAGGGTAGCGAGTTCGAGGCAGTTGTGGTGCCGTTGGTAAGCGGACCGCCCACGATAATAAACAAAAATTTGCTGTACACCGCAATCACGCGCGCCAAGCGGGCGGTTGTGTTGGTGGGTGGCAAAAAGATACTCGCTATGATGGTGCATAACAACTACATTGCGGCGCGCACTACCAATTTGTGCAGGTTTTTGCAGGAAGAAAACGCCACGCACAAGCGTTTCTTCTCGGAGGGTCCGATGCACCCCAAGGACAACGATGAGTAGGGCTAAGTTTCGCGAACTTTTGCTGGATATGTTTACCGCTACCGACTACCGTTGTCTTAACTGCGGCAGGGACGTTTTCGACAATTTGGGATTTTGCCCCGACTGTATGAAAAATGTCGTTTTCAACAACGGCAAAACGTGCAAGCGTTGCGGAGTGGCGTTGGATACCGACGAGGACTATTGCGGCAATTGCGCTTTCGACAAGATCTATTTCGACAGGGCGTATTCGCCCTTTTGCTACGAGGGCGTTATTCGCAAAGCCGTTCTCGATATGAAGTTCAACAATCTCGGCGCAAACGCAAAGGTACTTGCGCGCTATCTCGTGTTCGAGGCGGACAGGCAAAAGTTGGAATACGATTTGGTTACTTACGCTCCCGTTTCGGCAAAAACGTTAAAAACGCGCCGTTACAATCAAGCGCAGTTGCTTGCGCGCGCATTTTGTGATATACTTAACAAAACCGACTTGCTTGCCGAAACCGTCGTCAAGATACGCGAAACGTCCCCGCAGGAAAAACTTTCCCGATCGGAACGCAAAACCAATCTTGTGGGCAGTTACCGATTGCACCCGTTGGCAAACGTCAAAAACAAGCGGATACTGCTCATAGACGACGTAAAAACCACGGGCGCGACGATAAACGAATGTGCAAAGGTTCTCAAACGGCACGGCGCGGCACAGGTTACGGCACTTACGCTCGCCTCCCGCAAAGAGTCGCTCGATTACGAAATTTCCGAGGAGTAACAATGAAAGAAAACTACGGCAGAGCCAACAGAGTGGCTCTCAAAAAACTCAAAAAAATTCTCGATCGCGTAAACGGCAAAGAGAATATCTACGCCGCGATGTCCGACGTTCAACTTGCCGAACAAACCGCAATTTTACGCGAAAGGTACGGCAAGGGCGAAACCTTGGACGACCTGTTGCCCGACGCTTACGCCGTCTGTCGCGAAGCGGCGCGCCGCACTCTCGGTCAACGCCATTTCGACGTGCAGGTTATGGGCGGCATTGCGTTGCACCAAGGCAGAATTTGCCAAATGGCAACGGGCGAGGGCAAAACTTTGACTGAAACGCTCCCCGCCTACCTCAACGCCTTGACGGGAAACGGCGTACACATCGTCACCGTCAACGAATACCTCGCCAAGCGCGATATGGAGTGGATGGGGCAGGTTTTCGCCTTTTTGGGGCTTACCGTCGGCGTGACGTTGAGTCAACAGACTTTTGAAGAAAAAAAGCAAGCCTACCTTTGCGATATAACCTACGGCACCAACAGCGAATTCGGCTTCGACTACCTGCGCGACAATATGGCAAATTCTCGCGAGGCGCGCGTACAGCGCGCGCTCAACTTCGTTATCGTGGACGAAGTGGACAGCATTTTGATAGACGAAGCGCGTACGCCCCTGATAATCAGCGGTCGCGGCGACAAACCGGGCGGAGAGTACAAGCGCGCAAACGACTTTATCATACGTTTGCAAAAGTCCACCAACGTCAACATCGAGGGCAACGTGGAGGGAGAAGACGAGCGTTTTGCCCGCCTTGCAAAGGATTCGGACGAAAAACCCAACGGCGACTACGTTGTGGACGAAAAGAACAACAGCGCGCGCCTCACCGATCGCGGCGTAAAAAAAGCCGAGCTGTACTACAAGGTGGAAAATCTTTCCTCGCCCGAGAACTCCGAAATCAACCACTTTATCAACAACGCGTTGCGCGCGCACGCGCTTATGCACAAGGGCGTGGACTACATCGTGGAAAACGGCAGAGTGGTGATAGTGGACAACTTTACGGGACGTAAAATGCCCGACAGACGTTTCAGCAACGGCTTACATCAGGCGATAGAGGCAAAGGAAAACGTCACCGTTCAGCCCGAGGACAAAACGGTAGCCACAATAACCTTGCAAAACTATTTCCGTCTGTACCGCAAGATGAGCGGTATGACGGGTACTGCCAAAACGGAAGAAAAAGAATTTAACACCATCTACAACGTGGACGTGGTAGTTATCCCCACCAACAAGCCCGTCATTCGCATAGACTACGAAGATCAGTTTTACAGAACGGCAGAGGGCAAGTTCCGCGCTATCGTAGACAAAATCAAAGAGTGTCACGAAAACGGTCAGCCCGTGCTTGTGGGTACCACCAGCGTGGAAAAGAGTATCGCTCTTTCGCGCAGGCTAAAAGAATTGGGCGTAGGCAGTAAAGAAGTTGTCACGCTGTTGAACGCCAAGTCGGACGAGGAAAAAGAAGCTCTCGCCATTGCCAAAGCGGGTATGCCCGGGGCGATAACCATAGCCACCAATATGGCAGGGCGCGGAACGGACATTTTGTTGGGCGGCGGCGACCCCGTTCCCCTCGCCAAAGAGGAGTTCAGGCGTACGCTCAAACAACGTTACCGTCAGACGGAAAGAGATCCCGCCGTTGTGGAACAAAAGGTGAACGAGGCGTTGCGCTTGGCTCTTTCGGAGGAAAGCGACGATGCGTTCGCCCAAGAATGTAGGCGGATATATCGCGAACTGTACGACAAGTACTCCTGCGAATTTAAGCAAAACAGGCAAAAGGTGCTGGACGCGGGCGGTCTGTTTGTGATAGGCACCGAGCGTCACGAAGCGCGCCGTATCGACAACCAATTGCGCGGTCGCGCGGGACGTCAGGGCGACCCCGGTTGCAGTATGTTTTTCGTTTCGGCAGAGGACGATATGATACGAGTGTTCGGCGGAGATATGTTGCAACGCGCAATGGCGTTTATGCGTATGGACGAGGACACCCCCGTGGAATCGCGAATGATATCCAAAGTGGTGGAGGGCGCGCAAAAGCGTATCGAGGGAATGCACTTTTCCGCCCGTAAAAACGTGTTGCAGTACGACGACGTAAACAACCGTCAACGCAAGATCATCTACAACGAGCGCGACCGTATAATAGATAGCGACAATATCCACGCCGACATTCTGTCAATGATTCCCGACTACGCCCGTTACGCGCTTGCGGAAGCGTGCGACAGCGACGAGAACGTCGCCGATTGGGATCTGGACAAGGTAAACAAAGTGTTGGGCGGCTTCTTTATCCACGAGGAAGAGGAGAAGATGGTTTCGGACCAAGACCTCGTAAGCGCGCGCCACGTTTGCGACAAGCTCGCCGCAAGATTGACCGATTTCTTCAACGAACGCCTTGCGGAAGCGGGCGACGGCGCAAAGTACTACTATCGTTTGGAGCGCGACGTGCTTCTGCATACAATGGATAAGCTGTGGATAGACCACATCGACGCTTTGGACGAACTGCGCAAAGGCGTGGGTTTACAGGCGATAGGACAGCACGATCCCCTTGCCGTTTACAAAAAGGAAGCGTTCGATATGTTTGAAACGCTCAACGAGCAGATAAAGATTCAAGCGTTGCGTACGCTTATGCGCTATCGCATAAAGCCCGAACTTTCCGAAGAAAAACCGCAAAACATAAACATAGAACGCAAACTCAACGGGCCTTGCCCTTGCGGTAGCGGCAAAAAGTACAAAAACTGTTGTTACCCCAAAGACGCGGCAAAACAGCAACAGGCGGAGCAACCGCCTGCCGACCGTCCGCTGACCAAGCAGGAAGAGTACGCGTTGAAACGTCAACAGCGCAAATCGGACAAAGAACTCAAAAAAATCACAAATCCGACCAACCGTAAGTAAGATATGATACAAGTAGACGAACTCAAACTCAACATAAAAGAACTCAACTCCAAATTGTCGGGAATAGGCGAAAACCTCAATATCCCCAAGTTGCAGGCGGAGTTGGAAGAACTGAACGCCCAACAACACAAGGCTGACTTTTGGCAGGACGTAAAAAACGCCCAGCAGGTCAGTCAACGCGCCAAAAACATCGAGGACAAAATTTCCCGCTACAACAAGCTGTGCAAACGCCTGAGCGACGTGAGCGATTTGTTGGATATGTGCGACGGCGACGAGGCTATGCTTGCCGAAACGGCCGCCGAGTTGAAGTTGATAGACCAAGATGTAAACGCAATGCACGTTGAAACGCTTTTGAGCGGCAAATTTGACGCGTGCAACGCCATTTTGACACTACACGCGGGCGCGGGCGGAACGGAAGCGCAGGATTGGGTGCAAATGCTGTACCGAATGTACACCCGCTACTGCGAACGCCGCGGTTACAAACTTACCGTACTCGACTATCTCGACGGAGAGGAAGCGGGTATCAAGTCCGTCACGTTCAAGGTGGAGGGCGACAACGCCTACGGCTACCTCAAAGCGGAAAAGGGCGTACACCGTTTGGTGCGCATTTCTCCTTTCGACGCAAACAAACGCCGCCACACAAGTTTTGCCAGCCTCGAAGTTATGCCCGAACTGAACACGGACAGCGAGATTGTGATAGAGGACAAGGATCTGAAAATAGACACCTACCGCAGCAGCGGAGCGGGCGGACAGCACGTCAACAAGACGGAAAGCGCGATACGCATAACGCACATTCCCACGGGTATCGTCGTCGCTTGTCAAAACGAGCGCAGTCAGATACAAAACCGCGAACAAGCAATGATGATGTTGCGCAGTAAGCTCGCCGAGCTGAAAGAACGCGAACAAATGGAAGAAGCGGCGGCAATAAAGGGCGAAATCAAAAAAATCGAGTGGGGCAGTCAGATACGTTCGTACGTGTTCTGTCCCTACACTCTCGTAAAGGATCATCGCACCAACTTTGAAAACCCCAACGTCGCCGATGTTATGGACGGCAACATACAGCCCTTTATCGAGGACTATCTGACCAAAGCGTTTTAGTATTTGTTAATATGCTTATGAAAAATTACTCACGACAATTTTACACGGGCGAACGCGCAATGTTCGCCGTGAAAGACGCCCGCTTCGAGCAGTGTACTTTCGATGACGGAGAGTCCCCTCTCAAAGAAAGCGCAAATCTGTGCGTGGAGGGCTGTCTGTTCAAATGGAAGTACCCGTTGTGGTACTGCAACGACGTGGTTGTCAACGACAGCTCGTTTTTCGATACGGCGCGCGCGGGAATTTGGTACACGCACAACATAACATTGACGAATTGCGTGGTAAACGCGCCCAAAACTTTCAGGAGGTCGAGCGGCGTCACGTTACAAAACGTTGCGTTGCCCAACGCCGCCGAAACGCTGTGGAACTGCTCCGACGTCGTTTTGCGCGACGTAAACGCTTGCGGCGCGTACTTTGCAATGGGTTGCAAAAACGTTCTCTGCGAAAATCTCGTGTTGACGGGAGATTACTGCTTTGACGGCGCGGAAAAAGTTGTTTTGCGCAATTGCAAACTTTTCAGTAAGGACAGCTTTTGGAACTGTTCCGACGTGCAGGTGTACGACAGCTTTATTTCGGGCGAGTATCTTTGTTGGAACGCGCAAAACGTAACGCTCGTCAATTGCACAGTGGAAAGTTTACAGGGTTTGTGCTACGTGAAGAACCTGAAACTCGTCAATTGCACTTTGCTCAACACCACGCGCGCGTTGGAGTACAGCACGGTGGACGCGCAAATAGTAGGGCGAGTGGACAGCATTGTCAACCCGTCGGGCGGCAGTATAACGGCGGGCAGTATAGGCAAACTTACCTTGGACGAACGCTACGTGGATCCGAACGCTACAAAAATAACTTTGACGGAGAAACAATGACAAATTTCGACAAAAAATCCGATCGTCGCGGAACAGACAGCCTCAAATGGACTGTGGCGGAGGGCGAGTTGCCGATGTGGGTCGCGGATATGGATTTTGCAACGGCTCCGTGCGTTACGGAAGCTCTCGCCGCAAAAATGCGGCGGGGCATTTTCGGTTACGAAAACGTGTCCGACGAGTGGTACAACGCCATAGCAAATTGGTGGAAAACGCGACATGGGGTGCGTTTTAGCAAGGATTGGATATGTTTCGTTACGGGAGTTGTCCCCGCGATAACAAGTTGCGTCAAGTCGTTGACGAGCGAGGGCGGCGTGTGCGTTATGACGCCCGTGTACGACATATTTTTCCATTCGATAGAAAACACGGGCAGGCGCGTAGAGGAAAGTCCTTTGCTGTACGACGGCGAAAACTACCGTATCGATTTTGCCGATTTGGAAAAAAAGCTGTCCAAGCCCGACGTAGAGTTGCTTATTCTGTGCAATCCGCACAATCCCGTGGGGCGTGTGTGGAGCAAAGAGGAGCTGTCGCGCGTGGGAGAGCTGTGCCGTGATTTCGGCGTAACGGTTATCTCCGACGAAATTCACTGCGACCTGACGGAACCCGACGTCGATTACGTTCCGTTTGTCTCCGTTTCGGACGTGTGCGCGGATATATCCGTCACGGCAATTTCCGCAAGCAAGGCGTTCAATCTTGCGGGGTTGCAATCGGCGGCGGCGGTGATACCCAACGCGGCATTGAGGGAAAAGGTCGTTCGCCACTTCAACTACGACGAAATCGCCGAACCTAACAGTTTTGCCTGCGTTTCCGCAACGGCGGCGTTTACCGAGGGCGGACCGTGGTTAGACGAACTGCGCCGCTATATTTCCGCCAACAGGCAAAGAGTAAAGGAATTTTTGAGTTCCGAGCTGCCTCAACTCAAACTTGTTCCGCAACAAGCTACGTATCTGCTGTGGGTGGATTGCTCTGCCGTAACGGACAACTCCGAGCGGCTTTGCGCTCACATTCGCCGAGAAACGGGTCTGTACCTCAACAGCGGCGACAAGTACCGCGGCAATGGCAGGTATTTTTTGAGAATAAACGTCGCTTGCCCGCGCGAAACGCTGGACGACGGGCTTCAACGGCTAAAACGCGGCATAAAATCATTTGTTTAGAAAAAAGCCGTCCTCGCAAACCGCGAGGACGGCGATATTTTTTCAAAAACGTTAAGCGATCGTACCCGACCGTTTGCGATTGCTTTTTATCAAATGGAACACGGTCATAACTATTCCTATCAGAATGTAGCTGTAATAACTCAAAAAACGCCAACTGAACACTGTCCAGAACAGCGCGCCGCTGCTTAGCGTAGTCAGCGCAAACATAAACGCGCTTTCCACCGCGCCGCTATTGCCCGGCGTGGGGAAGATCATCGCGCTCATCTGCGCGTAGACGTTCAAAGTCATTATCTCAAACATCAAGTCTACGCTCGGCACGACCGTCGGACCGCCCAGCGCGACCACCACGAAAAAGGGCAGTATCATCGACAAAAACGGTTCGGCAATGCACAGCAACGTAAGGGCAATGGAGTGGAACGGACGTTTGAGCATAGACACGAACGCCGCAACAAAGTCGTTTACCGCCTTTTTGCCTCTCGCCATTCGCCCGTCTATATCTTTTACTATTTTCAGTTTGTAACCTATTTTCAGTACTACGCGCGTTATCGCCCAAGTAATTTTGGGAAAGACCGCGCAACAAACTATCATCACGGGCAACGCGCAGTTTACCGCAAAGCCTATCCAACCGCCTATTGTAAGCATATTGCGTTGCGTCATATCCTCAACGTGCAACGTGAGTACGTCGCGGTTGAGTACCATCAGCAAAAAGCAGATAGTTAGCCACATCGTCATATTAAAGGCAAATTTGATAAATATAACCGCGCTGCTTTCTCCGCCGCTTATGCCCTTTTTGTGTAGGTGGTATATCTGCATAGGCTGTCCGCCGCTACTGAAAGGAGTTATGTTGTCGTAGTACTTGCCCCACAGCGCGACGGAAAGAGCCGTGCCGTAGTTTGCCTTTATGCGCGTCGCGCTCATTATCACAAGATACTTCAAGCTGTCCAATATTATCATTGCGCACAGCGTGCAAAGGGAAAGTATCAGATATTTTACGTTTATTTGCGAAAATACTTCCGAAAAAGACTTTTGACTGCCGAGATCGTTACTGCTGGCAAAGCTGTACATCAGGTACAGACTAAGCGCGATGGACACGACAAAAAAGACGTTACCCCAAAACCGCGACATCGTGCGGGGCGGCAGTTCTTCGCCGTTGCGCTTGGCAATGCGCCTTTTTGCGTTGTCGTAGATTATGTAGGCGATTATCACAAATTCCGCCACGATAACGGCAATGAGCAACCAAAAAATATCGGGCAAGCGTTGATCGTTTAATAAAACCGTCATATCGCGTACTCCCCGATCTTACTTATTGAGTTGTGCGTGGTGTGTCTTTTCATAAGTTGTTCCGCCCGCCGGAAGCGAACGCATTGTTTCACTCATATCGGCTCCCGATTGCCTTTTCGGCGGTTGTCGCCTTTATATATTGCAATAGTGTATCCAAAACAGTATATCATATTCAACCGCTCATTGCAACGATTTTGTCAAGATTGCCTCTTTGTCGCGCCGTCGGTACTCCGCAAAACGCGCTTTCCGAAAATATTATTTCGCTTTATCTGAATAATTTTCAAAAAAATTGAAAAAATTTTAGTAAAACCTCTTGACAACGCCGAAAAACGGTGTTACAATGTTAGCAGTCAAAGCGAAAGAGTGCTAACAAACAAATCAAAAGATTGCCAAACACCCAAAACTTGACCCTACAAATAAAAAAAGGAGATATAACTATGAAAAACTATATTACTACGCGCAGTGCAAATAACCTTTTTGACGAGGCAATAGAAAATTTCTTCCGTCCTTTCTACGTGGACAGCGATTCCACCTTTATGAAAACGGACATAAAGGAAACGGACAAGGACTACGTTTTGGAAGTGGAAATGCCCGGTTTGAACAAAAAGGACATAAGTATCAAATTTGAAAGCGGCTACATCACGATTTCCGCCAAAAAGCAGGAAACCGACGAGGAAAGCAGGTACATTCGCCGTGAACGCGCCACAAGTTACAGCCGTAGCTACTATATGGGCGAGGTAAAGGAAGAACTGATCAAAGCTAAGTACGAAAACGGCGTTTTGACGGTCAACATTCCCAAGGAAAAGCCCGAAGAGTCCCGTCATAACATTCTTATCGACTGACGGATAGCCTTTTGCGCGAGAATTATCGCGGTCAAATCCGTCAAGCCCCGTTGGATATTGTTCCGACGGGGCTTTTGCTTTGCTCCGAACGCAACGTAAAGTCTTTTTATATAATGAAAATAGACCGCGCCGAACTTGACTTTGTTGACTTGCGGGTAGTATAATTGGAGCGCAAGGTAAAAACTATGAATTCACTTATCAAAACATCGATAAAACGCTCCGTAACGGTGTGCGTTCTGGTAATTGTGCTTATGGCGGTAGGCGTGCTTGCCACGCTGGATATGTCCACCAATTTGTTGCCCAATATCAAATTGCCGATGATGGGAATTTCGGTAGTGTACCCCGGCGCGAGCGCGCAAAGCGTGGAAGAGGGCGTAACGAGCAAGGTGGAGGCGGCGTTGCAAACCGTCGCGGGCATAAAGGAACTTTCTACCACCTCCTACGACAACGCGTCCGTAGCCGTACTCACTTTCGACTACGGCACCGATCTGGACGAAAAAATAGCCGCAATCGAGGACGCTTTCCAATCGGTAACTTTCCCCGAGGGTTGCCAATCGCCCTCCTATATAAAGATAGATATGAACGGCACGGCAACGGCTACCGTGGCTATCTACAACGCCGCGGGCAACACCGACGCGCTCATTGCCGACGCCAAGCAACTTTCCGCCAAACTCGGCGGGATAGAGGGCGTGGGTTCCGTTAGCGTGTTGGGTACTCCCGAAAAGCAAATTCGCATAACAGCTCTCGACGGGTTGGACATTACTGCGTTGTTGATAGTTCAGGCTTTGCAAAACGAAAATCTTGACATTCCTCTCGGCACGGTAATGCAGGACGGCACAACGGTGTCCGTGCGCAACGCCTCCGACGCGACAAGCGTCTACGACGTTATGAGTTTGCCCGTGCAACTCGGTTTGGGCGAAGAAATTTCTCAACGGTTGGACGGCGCAAAGACATTGCTTAATAGTTTTGAGGAGTGTACTCTTGCGCAATTCAACGAAAATGTGATTTCCAATCTTTACGTGCTGTATTCGTTTACGCTCTTGTTCGGCAAAAACACGACGGACGAGGACTTGTCTGCAATGCTTTTGCAAGGCAACTACGTCCCCGACAGCGCAAAGGCGTTGATCACTCCGCAATTTATTCACGTAGTGCGTTCCGACGGATTTTACGCGCCCAAAGACGAGTCTTTGCCAAACGGCGCGGATAACGTTGCGGACGATTGCGTTTTGGGAGAGTTGACGGCGTTGAAAAAAGCGCACGTCAACGCGGACGGCAACCCCGTCTACTCAAACGGCACCGTTCTGACGGCAGAGGAGGGCAGGCGCAAAGCGGGCGATTTGTTCGTCAACGGCGGCGGTTACCTCGTCAACGCGCAGGGCAAACCCGTAGACGACGACGGCAACGAGCTGTCGCTCACTCAAAAGGAAATAGCTTTGCGCTACGCCGACTACGGCGAGTACGTTGTTTTTTCCGATGAAGAAACGCTAAAATTGTGCAATTTGCTCTGTCTTGGCGACAGTCTTGGCTTGAACCTTACGCAAGATTTGATCCGTTTTGTGCGCGTTTGCGATTTCGGCGGAGTCGAAACGGAAAGCGGCACGGTCTATCCCGACAACGTTATCGTACCGCTTGCATATATCGGACGTGTAGAGGAACACGACGAGGAAATAGCCTACGCTGAGTACAACGGTTTTGCCGCAGTAACGGTGGAAGTGTACGCCGTGTCCGACGCCAACACCACGGACGTAGTAAACAACGTAAAACAGGTTATCGCCTCTTTGAACACTTCTAGTAACGTGATTTTGTTGGACGACAAGGCTGAGTTCATTACCGACAGCATATCCAACGTGCTTAGCAGTATCGTCATCGGCGGCGTGTTGGCGGTGTTGGTTATTTACCTGTTTGTTCGCAAAATAGGGTCGTCCTTGGTGGTAAGCATAACAATGCCGCTCAGCGTGCTTGTCGCGCTTGCGGGGCTGTGGTTAATGAACATAAGCCTTAACCTTGTGTCTTTGGGCGGTCTTGCCGTGGGCATAGGTATGTTGGTGGACAACAGCATTGTCGTTTTGGAAAGTATCACCAAGCGGCGCGACAGGGGCGAAAGCGTCTACGACGCCTGTCTTAACGGCACCAAAGAGGTTGCGGGCAGTTTGCTTGCCTCCACTCTTACCAACGTGTGCGTATTCTTTCCCATTTTGTTCGCGCGCGGTTTGACGAGAGAAATCTTTTACGATTTGGTGTGGGCGGTGCTTTTCTCGTTGGTAATGTCTTTGATTGTGTCCGTCACCGTCATTCCGTCCCTTTACCACCTCATTTACAAAAAGGGACCGCGCAAACGTTACAAAAAGAACCCCGACGGCACCTACGAAGAAACGGGTAGCTACGAGGACAACGAACCGCGCGAACATATCAACAATCGTAACGATAAATCTACCGAACGCCGCAAGCGTTTCAAGCAAAAAGCCGACAACATTCGCGCCAAGCTCAACAAAGTGTCCATTAGCAAATTGGAACAGGGCTACGGCAAAGTGCTTTCCAAGGTGCTGACAAAGCGCGTGTTGGTGTGCGTTGTCGCGTTGGTTTTGTTCGGCGCGAGCGTGGCTTTGGTGTTTACTACGGGAACGGAATTTCTGCCGAGCGTGGACAAGGGCGTGATAGAGGTGGACGTAGACTTTGACGCCTCAACGAGCTTGCCTGCGGCGCGTTCCGCAAGTCAAACGATTGCCGACGCAATACGCGCTCGTTACGGCGACAAATTGCAATACGTATCTTTGACCGTGGGTAAACAGGGCTTGCTTGCCACAAGCAACAGCGGCGTTATCCGCATACAGACCAACGGCAGTGTCGACACGACAGAAACGGTCAACGAAATACGCAATCTGATAAAAACAACCGACGGTATCGGGGCAAAAAACGTCACCGTGAGGGAAATGGACGGCGTTGTCGCCGAGGTCACGGGCGGTATGGCGGGACAATCCGTAGCGTTGTTGGGCGACGATATGGACGTGCTTCGCGCCGCGGCTGCCACCGTGCGGGAAAAATTGCTTACCGCCGACCCCGAACACATTGTTTCTGCTGTGGACAACACTCCCGCGCTCAACGTCGAGTACTCCTTTACATTCGACCGTATGCTTTGCGCCGAACGCGGCGTGGACTATCAAACCGCGGTAATGTTGTTGCGCGTGGGTATGAGCGGCTACACTGCGGCTAACATAAGCGCGGACGGTGAAAGCCGAGCCGTCACCGTGCAGTTTGCGGCTTCCTCCAAGGAGAGTATCGACGCAATTTGCGACATAATAGTGGGCTTCGGCTCCGACGGCGTTATCAAGTTGAGAGATGTGTTGCAACCCGCCGAAAACGGCAAGTTGTACACGGAAAATACCGTCGCTTCGGCGATAGAAAAACGCGACGGCAAATACGTTACCACTATCGATTTGGAAATTTACGGTATCGACAGCGGTACCGCGGGCAAAACCGTCAACAAGACGGTAAAAGAAGCGTTGTCGGGCTTCGACGGCGTGGAGTACGTTGAAAGCGGCGTTACAAGCTACCTCAACGACGCATTCGACGGCTTGGTTGTATCTCTCATTGCGGCGTTTGTGTTGCTGTACAGCGTAATGGCTTGTCAATTTGAAAGCCTTTCCAAGCCTTTCGTCGTCATTATGTCCATACCTTTCGGCTTTACGGGCGGATTTTTGGCTCTTGCCATAACGGGTATGACTTTGAACGTGGTATCCTTTGTGGGCTTGATAATGCTTATGGGCGTGATTGTAAACGGCGCGATAGTTATGATAGACAAAATCAATATGCTTATGGCTGAGGGATTGTCGCCGCAGGAAGCCGTGGTGGAGGGTTGTAAAACGCGTCTGCGCCCCATTTTGATGACCACTCTTACCACCGTGTTGGCTTTGGTGCCGTTGGCTCTCGGTTTGGGGCGCGGCGGCGAACTTATGCAACCGATGGGCATTGTGGTGTTGGGCGGTTTGCTGTTGGGTACGACGGTGACGTTGGTGCTTATCCCCTGTTTCTACTGCCTAGTAAAACGCATACGCTTTGATAAAAAAGCCGTTGCAAATGCGGGCGAGGACGCTCCGCCTGAGCCGACGGCAGAAAGCGGCGAGGAAAGTCAAACCGCTTCGGAAAGCGTCCCAGAGGAAAATTCCGCGCAGGAAAGCCCCGCAAGGGAACCTACCGACGGAGTAAGCCCCGAAAACGAACCCCCATCTGACGATTTGCCCAAAGAGTAACGTTTGGGGCGAATATTGCCCCATTCGGGACAAAAGCAAAATTACACATAAAAGAACGTCGCTTGACAAGCGGCGTTTTTTGGTTTACACTCAATAAAAGAGGTGAGCTTATGGAACTCAAATACCGCAAATATATGCCGTCAAGGTTTGTTTTCAACATTTTGTTGCTGTTGATAGAGGTCGCCGTCGTCATCGGGTTGGTGATTATGATAACTATCGGTAGCAGGTATATGCTCATTGCGGAGGCGATCACCCAGATCACTGTGGCTGTTGTGATAATTGCAAGCAACGACAACCCCGACTACAAAGCCCCTTGGATATTTTTTGTGCTGATAGTCCCCGTTGTGGGGTTTATGTTCTACTTTATGTTTTACTCGCGCAAGCTCAACCCCGTTTCGCGGCGCAAACTTCGCCGCATAGACGCGGGCAGTGCAAAATTGTGCGACAGCCCCGACGCGGAACGCCTTGCGGAGGAAAGTCCTCACGCTTACAGCCAAGCCGCATTGCTTAAAAAACTTTCCCGAACGCACATCTACACCGATACGGAAGTTACCTACTTCCCGTTGGGCGACAGTATGTTTCCCGCTATGATAGAGGACCTCAAAAAAGCGGAAAAATTTATCTTTTTGGAGTACTTCATAATTCAGGACGGAAAGTTTTGGCGCGCCATTTTGGACGTACTCACGCAAAAAGCGCGAGCGGGCGTGGACGTGAGAGTTCTCTACGACGACATCGGCTGTATGCGCACTCTGCCCGGCAATTACTACAAAACTTTGCGCAAAGCGGGTATCAAATGCGCGACGTTTTCCCACTTGCGCGCGCAGGCGAACAACAAATTCAACAATCGCAGTCACCGCAAGATAACGGTGATAGACGGCATAGTGGGTTACACGGGCGGGATCAACCTCGCCGACGAGTACATAAACGCGCGCAAACGCTTCGGACATTGGAAAGACGTAGGCATACGCATAGAGGGCAACGCCGTAAACGAACTTACGCGGCTGTTCTTCGAGGACTACGAACTCAACTCCTCTCACGTTGACGACGTTTCGGAGTTTTACCGCGACGAACTTCGCCCAACGCGGCAGGGCTACGTTGTTCCTTTCGGCGACGGTCCCAAACCCGTGTACAGCCACACCGTGGCTAAAACGGCGATAATGAACCTGCTCAATCAAGCCAAGCGGTACGTGTATATGACTTCGCCCTATCTGATAATAGACAGCGAACTTACCCAAGCGATAGAAAACGCCGCTCTGCGCGGTGTGGACGTGCGCCTTATCACGCCGCATATTCCCGACAAAAAGTTGGTTTTCACTATGACGCGCAGTTACTATCCGCGCCTCATCGAGGCGGGCGTAAAAATTTACGAGTACACACCGGGGTTCGTGCATGCCAAGATGTACATCGCCGACGGCGACACGGCTATCCTCGGTACTGTCAATCTCGACTACCGCTCCCTTGTCCATCACTTTGAAAATGCCGTTTGGCTGTACAACGTCCCCGCCATTGCGGATATGGAAAGAGATTTTCTCGCAACGCAGGAAAGGTCCGAACAGGTGGACGAGCAAACGGCGGAAGTGCGCCTGCCCGGCAAATTCGTTCGCGCCGTAGTCAAGATATTCGCGCCCTTGCTGTGAAGCTCGGGCAAAAACGGCGTTGCCTTTTCTCGGTTTTTATGAAACAAAATCGAGATTTTTCCCAAAAATATAAAGTTCTACTTTGATTCGATAGTCTGTCCTTTGAAAAAGGGACAGACTTATGGTATAATTTCCCCGTTTGGAGGGGATATGAACGATTACGTATTCGGCAATTTCATTTTTGAGCTTCGGACGGAAAAGGGTTTGTCGCAGAGCGAACTCGGCAAAATTCTCGGCGTATCGAACAAGGCGGTAAGCAAGTGGGAAACGGGGGAGGCAAAACCGCGCTCGGACAAGCTCACGCTCCTTGCAAAGACGCTCGGCGTGACTGTGGAGGAACTACTTTGCGGTGAGCGCAAAAAAAGCGGAAAAGATCACGGTGAAGAAATTTCCTATGCAATCGGAATGTTTGCGCGGGAATATCGTCGGGCAAAAACGGAGTTTCTCGTTTTTACCGTATGTTTTTTCTCTTCTCCCGTTCTTATGCTTTTGGTTTTGGGTATCGCTCTTTTATCAGGCGACGCTTATGCCGTTTGGGCAATCGCGCTAATGGTGACCTGTGCCGTAACGCATATCGCGGCAGAGGTCGGCGTTATAGTAAGTTTTATACTTATGGTGAAGAGAAAACGCCTGTTGTACGCAAGTTTTCCGAGCAGAAGAGAAGAAATTTCCGCGTGTACGCACACTGTCCCGCCCGCAAAAAAGACGGGAAAATTGGGACTCATCGTTTTGATTGGCGTCGTTCTAATGGGGATCGCCGTCGCGACCATCCTCTCCGTTTTGAAAATTGCAGACGGCTCTGTCGTGGAGCTTGCCGTCATCGGGTGCGCGCTTGCGTTTGGAATCGGAAATGTCCTGTTCACGCGGCTGTGGTTGCGGCGGATCAATAGGAGAATGCACGCGCAAGCATTTGAAATTGCCCTAAGGGACGCAAAATTTCTGCTTGAAGTTTGGCTTCCCGACGGGCGGAGCGCGCTCTGCGACATTTTGCGGCTGAATATCGCCGTCGCGTACTTTTCTCTTCGCGACGACGAAAATTTCCGCGACTACCTCAATGAGATCACTACGCGCCGATTTTCTTTCGTGAAGAGCTTTTTGAAGTGCGTTGACGCGTTTGCGCAAGGGGACAGAGAGTCGTTCCGCGCCGAGTACGACGTTTTCCTTTCTACGATCGAAACGCCGGAGAAAAAAACGGCAAAGGCAGTTTCGTTTTACGCTGAGCGGGCGCGCTTGCTTTTTGAACTTGCGGAGGGAAACGTAGAAGTAAAAGAAAAACTGCTTCTCCTCTTTGAAAACCCGCGTATTCGCGAATGTATTGAGGAGTGGAAAGTAAAATGAAACGTTTATTTTGCGTAAGTTTCGGTTATTTACGATATGCAAAAACGCTATAAGTTTTATTTGGCGGCGTGCAAAGTCTGTCGGACAGTTTTCTCCGAAAGTTTTTTTCTCGTTTGAAAGTGCAATTTCGAAATTTTGTTTTTGTTGCCTATGGAAAATGTATCTTTTCGGCAACGCTTTTTTATGCAAAAATGTTATTTTTGTTCGCAAAAGCAGTCTTTTTGAGAAAATATGGAAAAATGTATTGAAATACTCAAATTTTTGTAGTAATATATTACTAACATAGTATATAAGGGGAGTTTGCCCGTCGGCAAATATCCGAGAGTACAAGGAGAAAAAATTATGCCTTTACCCAAGTGGCTTAACGACGCAATATTTTATCAGGTGTATCCGCAGTCCTTTTGCGACTCTGACGGCGACGGCATAGGGGATATCAACGGAATAATTTCCAAATTGGACTACATTTCCGAAACGGGCTTCAACGCGTTGTGGATAAACCCTTGCTTTGTTTCACCTTTCAAAGACGCGGGTTACGACGTGCAGGACTATTTCAAAGTCGCTCCGCGCTACGGCACAAACGACGACCTCGTGCGTTTGTTTGAAGAGGCTCATCGCCGCGGTATGCACGTTTTGTTGGATCTCGTCCCCGGGCATACTTCCGACAAATGCCGTTGGTTCCGCCAAAGCGCGTTGCCCGAGCGCAATCGTTTCAGCGATCGTTACATCTGGACGAACAACGCTTGGCACCGCCCCGAGGGCTACAATTGGGTGGTGGGCAACGCCGACAGGGACGGCGCGTATATGCTCAATTTCTTTCTCAATCAACCTGCGTTGAACTACGGTTTCAACAAGATAACGGAACCCGATTGGCAAATTCATTACAAGGACAAGCGCGTAAAACACACTTTCGACGCAATGGTGCGCATTATCCGCTTTTGGTTGGACAAGGGCGCGGACGGTTTTCGCGTGGATATGGCGGACAGCCTTGTAAAAAACGACCCCAACAAGACGGCAACGGCGTTGCTGTGGAGCAAAGTGCGCAAAATGTTGGACAAACACTATCCGCAAGCCGTGTTGGTTTCGGAGTGGTGCAACGCGCCCGTAGCCATCAACAAAGCGGGTTTCCACTGCGATTTTCTGCTCAATCACGAAAACAAACTTACCGATTTCGCCTTTTACAAAAAGGACGAGCAGGGGCAAAGCAGAGCGTACTTTTGCAAGACGGCGTTCGTATCCGCCCAAAATATGCTTGCGCGCTACCTCTACGAGTTGGGTGAAACGCAGGGCAACGGCTACATTTGCGCGGTAAGCGGCAATCACGACGTGGTGCGTTTGAGCGAATACTTGGACGAGAGCGAGCGGCGTTTGGCGTTTGTATTTTTGCTCACGCTTCCGGGAACGCCCTTTGTGTACTACGGCGACGAAATAGGTATGCGTTATCTTCCGCAAAAGTCCAAAGAGGGCGGTTTCCACCGCACGGGCAGTCGTACGCCAATGCAATGGGACAAAGATCTCAAAAATCTCGGTTTCTCTTCCGCGCCAACAGACAAGCTGTATCTGGACGTGGACCGCTCCGACGACGCTCCTTGCGCGGCGCAACAGGCTCGGGACAAGAACTCCTTGCTCAACTTTGTACGCACAATCGCTCAACTGCGCCATTCCCGTCCCGATTTGCAGGCGGACGGCGAGTTCAAGACGGTGGAATGTGGCGATAACGGCGTGCTGTGCTACCGTCGCGGCAAAAATACTTACGTGATTTTCAACCCCAACGAAAAAGAACAGCTTACCGATGTGCAAATCGGCAAGGTAATATTTGCGCACGGCAGTTACACTCAAAATTATTTGGGGACGTGGCTGTCGCCGCAATCGGCAATAATTTTTGAAAAATAAGGAGATAATATGAGCAAACAAACGGTAGCACTCATCTACGACTTTGATAACACCCTTTCCACGCGCGATATGCAGGAATTTACCTTTATCCCCGCGTTGGGTATGTCGCCGAGCGAATTTTGGTCCAAATGCGATGAAATTTCCCATTCGTTGAGTATGGATCACATTCTCGCTTATATGTTTTTAATGGCGCAAAAAGCCAAGGAAAAGGGCATAAGTCTTTCTCCCGAATCGCTACGCGCAATGGGCAAAGACGTGCAGTTTTTCGACGGAGTGGATACTTGGTTCAAGCGCGTCAACGACTACGGCGAGGCGATAGGTCTGGAAGTGAGGCACTACATCATCAGTTGCGGACTTAAAGCTATGATAGAGGGTTGCCCGATAGGCAAAGAGTTCTACAACATTTTTGCCTGCGACTACATATACGACGACAACGGCGACGTCATTTGGCCCGGTGTGGCTATCAACTACACAAGCAAAACGCAATTTCTCTATCGTATAAACAAAGGCGTGGAGGATATGGGCGAACACAAAAAGCTCAATATGTATATGCCCGCAAGCGAGCGCGTGGTACCCTTTGAAAATATGATCTACATCGGCGACGGGCTTACCGACGTTCCGAGTATGAAGCTCACCCGCAGTCGCGGCGGTTACGCAATAGGCGTTTACCGCAATCCGCAAGACGCAAGCTACCTTGTAAACGAAGATCGCGTGGACTTCTACGTAGAGGGCAACTACGTTGAAAACAGCGAAATGGACGTAGCTATCAAGGCGATACTCAACCGTATCAGCGCGAGAATCAAATTCAAGGAACTATCCGAAAACAGTTACCGCTCGGTAAAGGAACGCAAGTGACTGTTGCTCTGCAAACAAATAAAACAAAAGAGGCGCGTTTTTGACAAAATACGCGCTTTTTTCTGCGTAAATTTGCGGTACAATGACGGGTGACTACTACGTGGAGAATGTCGATATGTACTGCAAAAGGATACTTATTCTTCAACAGAGCAATCCGCGTTTCGCTATGCGCAACAAAGAGTTGTGCGGCTTGGTGAAACTTGTCAACAACGGCGGCGGCACCGACGCTACCGTTTTTGTGACGAACGCCGACGTAAAAATGCTCGGCGAGTGGTGGTTGCTCCTTTCTTTCGACAGACAGCCCGTAGCCCGCAAGTTGGACACTCTCAACAATTGCGTTTTCGGCTTGCCGTTGCAAAAGTTGGATAATGTCAGTTGCTTGTTGGTAAAGAAAGAGGACAGGTGTTTCGAGGCGGCGCGCGCCTATCTCGGAGAAAACGCCTGCAACGCTCTCGCCCGACAAATGGACGCTCTCGCCCGTTCCGAACCCGAACAAAACGACACCGCATACGAGCAGTTTGTCGCTTCAACGGACAATTTCTACAACGGCGCAAATGTGTCGCAACTGAAATTGCAAGCGGATAGCCGCTACAAAAGCGTTTCCGAGTACAGCGACGCGTTCGAGCGTTTTTACGCCGCGGGCGGACGTTGCGACTACTACGAAAACGTCAAGAGGGAAATAGGCAAAGTGTTTGTGCAATTTCCCCCGTATTATCCGCTCATTCGCCGCTATCGCGACAGCTTTTTTGTGAGGATAGATTTCCCCAACACGGATAAGTACTTTGTTTTGGGAGTGTTGCAAAAGGAGGGGCAAATTCGATATATTTGTTACGGCTTGCCCGCCGACGGCGCAAGTCTTGACGACAAGGACTTTGTGTACGTGGAGAACGCTCCCACGTCCTTTTATATGCTGTTTCAGGACGCCGACACGGGGCAAATCTCCGCAATAAACGGGTTGGTGTAAAACTATTTTTATTTATTTTATCTATACGCCAACAGATTGGCGCAAAATTGTTGCAATTTTTGCTTTTTTGTACTATAATCTATCTCGTATGTACTATCTACCTAAGGAGTAGTGTGATGAAAAACACAACGGTAAAAAAATCAGTTATACTTGTTGTTGTACTTGCATTGTCGTTTATGCTTGTTCTGGCGGCGTGCGCGCCCAAAGCGTTTACGCCCGTTCAAATGCCAGAGCAGGGTACGGTGGAAGGCAACGGCGGCGTAGCGGTCAAGTACGGCGAGTGGCTGTACTATATCAACGGTTACACAAGCGACGTAAATGCGGAAAACACTTATACCGACGTGACAAACGCTCCGCGCGTAGGCTCTGTTGTTCGCATAAAGTTGGCGGAGATCGAAAATCTTTTCGCCATTCAGGAAAAGGATAATCTTCTTTCCTCCGAAAAGACAGAACAAATCGACGCATATCTCAGAGGTCAGCACGAAGATTACACCGAAAAACACGGTGCGGAAACGGTCGTTCCCAAGATTTATTACAGCGGCAACACAACTTCGACGCAATTTACGGGTTTGTATATTTTCGGCGACAGGCTGTATATAACCACCCCCAACGACGAATTGACTGCGGGCGGCTCTCAGCAAACCAACCAACTCGTTTTGACGAGCTACAAGTTGGACGGCAGCGACGAACAGCGTCACTTTGTGTTTACGGATAACAGCGTTCAACTTTGCCTCACCGAAAAAGAGGGCAAGGTTATCGGCACCTACATTATGAATTCCAAGCTGTACACCCTCGATGTCGCCGCCAAGAGCAGTACCGAAGTTACCGTGAACGGCACCGACAAGGCGGAAAAGGCAGAAAGTGCGTTTTCCAACCCCACGTGGGATATGGCGGGCAAATGCGTGTTCTTTATCGACAAAACGCTTAGTATCTGCAAGTTGGATTTCGGCAATGATAAGTACGACGTTATTGTCGAAAACCCCGACGTAAAGGTGGAAACGCACGAGGGCGAAGAACACTCGCACGTAACGAGCGAAAACGCAACCTATACTATCAACTCCGTCAACAACGGCGAAGTGTACTACACGGTTGCTTATTCCAAAAACCCGTCCGCTTCCAATGTACAGCTGTTTTGGGCAAATTCCGAAAAGCAAGGCGAGGTAGCATTCAACTCCACAACGCAAAGCAATCTGCGCGGTTGGAAAGAGGGCAAGATCATCTACACCGAAACCACCACGACGGATTCGGGTAGCTACTATGGAATAAACATCATTACAGACAAAGAGGGAAAGGACATTTCTCCGTTGCTTATTCCCGCCTACAACAACAGTTCAATCACAATTGACCGCTTGGAGGGCGACACGTTGTACTACACAGCAAACAGCGTCAAGTACACCCTCGATCTTGTCGAATGGCAATCTCAACGACGCAACGGCACTGCCTATGCCTACAATCTCGGCAACGCGGCAGGTTGGGCTATCCCCGACTTTGTGGATAACGGCGACATTCACTACATCATCACTCCGTCAACGTCAGGTGCGTTGACTGTGGCAAAGTTCGATCCCGCCAATCCGAAAAAGGAACAAGCGTCCGTTTCGTTGGTTCTCAAAGCCGCTCCCCAAGATTAATAGTTCTATCATTTATAAAAAAAGCCTTGCGCCAAAGCGGTCGCAAGGCTTTTATCTATTTTGTTTACAGCATTTGGCGGGCGGTTTGTCGTTTGTCACGCCAAGCAAGTTCGCCTGTGAACAGTTTGTAACAAGTAGCCGCAGGCAACGCGCACACAAACGTCGCGGCGCAACCGACAAGTTCGTATGGCAAGTCTGCGGCGATGTATGTCACGGGGTCAACTTTCCAAATCAACAGAGTTGCCGCTATCGAGATGTAAAAGTACAGCATTTCGGCAAATGCCGCCATTGCGGCGTAGCTCCACACGCTTATGTTGCGATGACGGCGGTTGCACACGCGGTACACGGCAAAGGGAGCTATGTAACCCAACCATACCTCGGCAAGCCACCAATGCGCGCGTAGCAACTCGGCGGGGAACCACGCAACGCAACTCAATTCAAACAGAACCGAGTACAGCGTTACGATAACAAGATTTTTCGTCGCGCTCATGCTTGCCGCGCATATTATCAGAATGGGAAACACAACATTGGCAAAGGGAATATCCAACACAAATTGATCGAAACACATTGCCGCAAGCAACGTAAACACCGTTATCCAACCTTTTGCACCCTTAGTTTGAGCAAGTCGTTGCTCTTTCGTTAAATTTACGTAACCTTTCATATTTTCTCCTTTTTTTTTCAGTACAGCCATCCCTTGTAAACAAGCGTGACGGTTTTTACGTCGTCGTCCGTTCCGAACACGCCGTCCTCGCCCTGTAAGGTCTGGAAGTTTGCGGCGTTGCCGTATTTTCCGTCCACCGACACGTAGCAGGTTTCAAGGTCGTAGTATCTTCCGTCGGCAAGGGCGCAGTCGTGGAACATATAAAAGCGGTGTTGCGACAGCCGAAAGGTTATCTTGTCCTCGCCGTTTTCAAAAAATTTCACTACCGATTCGTACAAGGTGTTGCCGTAGACAGGCACAGTCCATTGCTTTACCAATTCGCCGTCGTCGGTAGAGTGGGCGAACAAATCTCCGTCGGAAATTTCCGTTTTTTCCGACGGCATACGCAGTTCCAAAGTAAATTCGTACAATTTCTCGCTCTCTTGCTCGGGTAGTTGCACGTCGTCCGAGGGCGGTACGGGGTGGTAGTCGGGAACGTCCGATGTGGCGTCGTTTCCCCACACGCCGCAACAGCACAGCGTAAGCGCGATTGCAACGAGCAGAGCTATCAATGCAAATTTTTTCATAGTTCGATTACCTTTGCACTTGCGTCAAACACGCCTAACGGAGTCGGCGCGTCTACGCCGTTGATAAACGCCAAGTAGGCTACGGCAACGGCGAGGTCTACGTTGTTTTCTATGACGCAAACGCCCTCTTTCTGCGACAGATTGTTTTGCCACAAAGAAATAATGTTGTAGCTTGTCGGTTCGCCTTGAACGGGTTTAGCCACTTCGTAGTTTTGCATATCTATGCCGTGCATATATCCCGTAAGCAAACCCCATTGCGGCATAACGTTTGCGCCCGTGGTCAATTCGTGGTTGTAGTACTTGCCCAAAGTGTCCAACGTTATCATTTCTTCAAGCGGTTGATTGAAGCCGTCGGTAAAGGGGAAATAACCTTGACGATATTTCTCAAAGTTTACGTCGTAGCCGTCACAATTGCGGTAGAGCGACGACGCTATCGGTCTGCCGCTCGGGCCCACCCAATTGGGAGTACCGCCCGCGCGAGTAAATTCTCCGTTTTCGTCCTTTTGGTAATAGTTGAGTATCGTTTTGTCCGTATAAGGTAAATCTGCGTTCAAGCCGAGGTTTGCTTTTACAATGGCAAGGTAACTGTACGCCGTCATTCCGAACGATACCGTCGTTACGGGCAGAAAACTGCGAAACCGTTTCAAAAAGTCTTTCGATTCGTAAAATTCTCTAAATTCCTTTTCCAACTCCGTTTGGTGTTGTTTCAGTTGATTGCGTTGGTTGTTTATCTTATCTCTTTCCGCTTTCGCTTGGTCGGCTTGCGCTTTGAGCGCGTCCTTTTCCTCGTCGGCTGCTTCTCGCCACTGTTTTGTGAGGTCGTTGTACTTTTGATTGAGTTGATCGTATTGTTCGTTCAGCGGCTCCAATTGGGGAACTATTCTCTGCTTTTCCTCCTCGATGGCGTCGTATTTGGGTTGTAAAAGTCGGTAATCGGAGATAAATTCCTCGTGTCCCTCCGCTGTTCCCGTGGCTTCGGCAACGGCTCCTAACAGCTCCGTCACGTAGGATAGCGTCATTTCCGAATAGTGCGAATAGTAAAAATAGCCTTCGGCGTTGAGGTTTATTTGAGAAACTTCTTTGCCGCCAACGGTATATTTCTTTTTTGTGGCGTTCGCTTCCCACTCGTCTATCTTTTCGAGGTACTTTGCAATTTCGTCGTTGTACTTGTCTGAGCCGTCGTACGGCAAACCGTTGGCGTACAGAAATTCTTTGTAGGCGTTGGCGGCAATGGAATAGGAGTACAGATAATCGAGTATCCCGTACCAACCTTGTTTTTGCGCCGCCGAGTTATACCAATTGATATCTTTTATTTCTCCGTCCGTAAGCAGTTCGTCTATCATATCGAGATAGCCTTTGAATACGGCGGCGTTATCCGCAGTGTAGAAATTTCCCTTTACGTATCTCAGATAGGCAAGCGGTAGCCAAGCGGCGGCGGTTTTGGCGTTGGCAACGGATTTGGCAAAGGTTTCGGAATTTACGTACGTCGAAACAGCTTGTAACAATTCGTATGCCGTCGCGTCGTACTCAAATCTCGCCGTGAGCGTAACGTCGCTCGTCACCGTGTAGGGAAAGGTCACTTTGTTGCCGTCGCCGTCGTAGTAACCCAAAAATACGTATCCGTTTTTGTTGGCGTCGGGCAAAGAAATTTCTTCTCCGAGTCGGTATTCGTTACGTGTTTCCGTGCCGTCAACCGCAACGGTAACCGTAAACGTTTGTTCGGGAGCGGGGTGTGCGCACGCCGTCGCAAGTAAGCACACGCACAGCAACAGCGGCAAAAGTTTGATGTTTTTCATAAGGCAAATTCTCCATTCAATAAATTTAAGGGTTTCATTTTTTGCCGATGAAACCCCTTGCCGCGCTTTTCTCGAAGCGTAGCCTAAATCTCACCGTGGGCGTGGCATTCGGACTTGTCCAAAAATTGGCTTACCGTTGCGGAACAGTCCCCGATTTGCACGGGGTTCCCCGTTTAATGCACATACTTTCGCCGTGCAACCCATGGGTATTCAATTGAGATTGTGTCGTAACTTTCGTTACCGTTTTATTATATACCGCTTTGAGCTTGCCGTCAAGCGCAGTTTTGCTTTGACGGGCAAACGGTTTGACAAAATTGCCGCGCTACGCTATAATTTTTTCGACAAAGGGAGAATTTTTTTATGAAAAAATCTTTACTTGTTGGCATTTGTCTACTCGTTGTGCTGTTGTGTTTTGTTTCCTGCGTGGACAAGCCCACCGCAACGCAATTGACGGGGTTGACGTTGCCCCAACTGCAAAGCGATCAAATGGCAGTCGTCGTCAAAAACGCGGACGGCGGCTACGCTACCTACACCGTAACATTAAACAGCGATATAAAAACCTGCGAGGACGTGGTGCGCTATCTTTCCGAAAATTCGTCGTTAGAGGTGGAGTGGTTTGATTCGGGTTACGGCAAGTTTATCGGCAGCATAGGCGGTGTAAAACCACAAGGCAATCAATGGATAACGGTTATGACCGATTTGGAAGAGTTTCAGGACAAAGCGGGCGCGTACGCAGTAACTTACCTCGTGGGCGACGTCACTTTGGTAACGGCAAACGCGGGAGTTTCCGACATTGCGGCAAAGGGCGGTTCCGTGCTGTACTTTGAGGTCGTCGGATAGTTGTATGCGCAAAAAGATAAGCCCCAAAACAAAATACAATGCGGCTCTTGTAGCCGTTGCCGCTATGTACGCCGCGTTGTTGGTGGGCGGCAAGCAGATACTTGCGGTTTTGCCCAATGTTGAAATCGTCACTCTGCTCATTTCCGTGTGCGCCTACGTGTGGGGAGCCGCAATAGTTTTCCCTGCGGTAAACGTGTTTATTGCTGTGGATATCGCGATATGGGGTGTAAATACTTGGATAATTTCCTACCTGATACATTGGAACGTCGTTGCGTTGTGCTTTTGCCTGTTGAAGAGGCTAAACTTTCGGCACAGGTACGCCGAGGTGATTTGCGTAACGGCGGCAGGAGTTGTTCTCACCGTTTTGTTCGGAGTGTTGACTTCATTCGTCGATGTGTTGGTAGGGTACACGGGTAAGGGCTTTTTTGTACATTCGGTTGACCTCGCCAAGCGGTTTGCCGTTATGTACACGTCGGGCGTAATGTACTATGCAACGCAAACGGTGTGCAACGCGGTGCTTTTTGCGACGGCTTTTTTGCCGCTTGTCAAGCTCAACGTCAAAGCGCAAATGCGCTTGCAACCCCGCGACGAAAGGGATCAAAGCGATTGACAAAACGTAGATAAAGAACTATACTTACAGGGAAACTTCACTTTGCGCGTAGCGCAAAACTTCACTATCACAAGGAGTTTGTATGCCTGAAAAATTTGTAACGCAAATCGCCGATATCAACGAAAACTTTACCCAATGGTACACCGACGTAGTACTGAAAACGCAACTTGTCGATTACGGTCCCGTCAAGGGTACAATGGTTATACGCCCTTACGGCTACGCCATTTGGGAAAACATTCAGCGCGAATTGGACGCCCGTTTCAAAGCCACGGGACACCAAAACGCTTACTTCCCGATGCTTATCCCAATGAGCCTGCTCAACAAGGAGGCGGAACACGTTGAGGGTTTTGCCCCCGAGGTGGCTGTGGTAAACGTTGCGGGCGGCGAAACTTTGGCGGAACCCGTCGTCATTCGTCCCACCAGCGAAACTATCATTTGCAATATGTATTCCAAGTGGGTCAACAGCTATCGCGATCTGCCCTTGAAACTCAACCAATGGGCAAACGTGGTGCGTTGGGAAAAGACTACCAGACCGTTTTTGCGCACGTCGGAATTTTTGTGGCAGGAGGGTCACACGATACACGCCACTCGCGAAGAATCGCTCAAAGAAACTTTGGATATGCTGTACCTGTACCGCGATTTCGCTCGCGAAGTGCTTGCAATGCCCACGTTTATCGGGCAGAAGAGCGAAAAGGAGAAATTTGCGGGGGCGGAAGCCACTTTCGGAATGGAAGCTATGATGTTGGACGGCAAGAGTTTGCAAGCGGGTACTACCCACCACTTCGGGCAAAAATTCAGCCGCGCCTACGACATTCAATTCCTTGACAGGGACGGCACGCACAAGTACGTGTGGCAATCGAGTTGGGGAGTTTCCACTCGTCTTATCGGCGGACTTATAATGGCACACGGCGACAGTCGCGGCTTGGTGTTGCCTCCCAAAGTTGCGCCCGTGCAAATTGTCGTCATTCCCGTTGCCGCCCACAAAGAGGGCGTTGCCGAAAAGGCGGCGCAAGTTGCCGAACAACTTCGTGCAAAGGGCTTGCGAGTCGAACTCGACGTCCGCGATCAATCGCCGGGGTGGAAGTTTAACGAATGGGAAATGAAAGGGGTACCTCTGCGCATAGAAATCGGTCCCAGAGATATAGAAAACGGCGTTGCGACCTGTTCTCGTCGCGACACGTTGGAAAAGTTCACTTTGCCGCTCGATAGACTTGCCGACGAAGCCGCGTCGCTTTTGGAAGAAATTCAGACTGCAATGTACAACAAATCTCTCGCTTTCCGCGACGCACACGTAAAGTATGCTCACGATATGCGCGAACTCGGCGAAATTTTGGATAGCAAATGCTTTGCCAAAGTGGTTTGGGACAAGGACCCCGCTTGCGAGGCGGCTTTCAAAGAGAAGTATCAGGCAACCGTGCGCGTAATGTTGGACGAAACGCCTTTCCAAGATACTTGTACCTGTTGCGGCAAAAAAAGCGACAACCTTGTCGTGGCGATTGTGGCAAGAGCGTATTGAGCGTTCCGACCACTCGTGCGTTCCGACCACTTGTCGCTCGGGACATTCGCCCGAGGACAGTGAAGTTTTGCGCTATGCGCAAAGTGAAGTTGTGCTGTCGCACAGTGAAGTACGCCTTGCGGCGTGTGAAGTTTGCGGCGTTGCCGCAAGTTGAGGACGGGGCGTAAACGCCCGAACAGTTTGCACTACTGTACGCGGGGAGTAGTTGATTACTGCGTATGATATATTTAATATTTCAATATACTTTGCCCAAAGGGAACAACTCGGCAACGGAAATATAAACCGTCCCCGTCGTTGAGCAAAATGGGTCCCCGCGCAAGTACGCAAATACTTGCGTGGGAAGAGGAGCCGCCGACTGTTAGCGGTACCGAGCGCGCTTGCGCGCTTGGTGCTAACCAAAGCCGTGCGGCGACGAGGGGGAAGGGGGACCGCCGTTAGGCGGTGGAAGAGGAATATTTGCAACCAACTCGGTTAAATGAGTTGCAATTACAAAACTAACTTTGTGTTACAATTATAACTAAAAAAGACAATTCCCTTTGTTTTGATACAGAGGGAATATTTTTAGCAATATATAGTTTGCTTTTCAAGTCGAAACTCATCAGTCACCTAACGGTGACGACTGCGTTGGGGCGTTAGAAAAGCCCCAACTTGCCCGCGCTGGTTTCAGGTAGACTACTTGCTTTTTAGGTCGAAACTCATCAGTCACTTTCAGTGACGACTGCGTTGGGGCGTTAGAAAAGCCCCAACTTGCCCGCGCTCACGGCAAAGTGTCCACAGGACACATTTGCTTTTCGTGGCGCGCTCTTTCATCGTGAAGAGAAACCTTATACACAGTCGTACACCGTATCCCTGCAAACGGGGGTGGGCGGTCGGGAATGTAAAGAGTTCGGGCGTTTACGTCCGTCCTCAACTTGCGGCAATGCCGCAAACTTCACACGCCGCAAGGCGTACTTCACTGTGCGACAGCACAACGTATCTTGCCGCACAGCGGCAAACTTAACTGTTCTCGGGCTAATGTCCCGAGCGACATACCGCCGCACGATTGGTCGGAACGCACGATTGGTCGGCACGGCAACTTTATTTTTTGTGTACCACAATCTGCGGGAATGGGATATTTATTCCCTGTTCGTCAAACATATTTTTGACGGCGGCGTTGAGTTCTCTGCCTGCGGCAAATATATCCGCCTCTTTGCAGGTACAGCTGAATCTGAGCGTTACGCCGCTTGCGCCGAGTGCCGTTACGCCGTCGTAGGTAACTTCGCCTACTGCGTGTTCCACTTTGAGTTTTCCCACGTGTTTTTTGATAACTTTTTCCACTTCGGGCAGTTTTGCGCCGTATTCCACGTCGATGAAAGTATGCGCGTAGCTCAATTCCGTGTCGTGGTTGATAATGCCGCGCAGGTCGCTGTTGTTGAATATTTTTACGTCGCCGAAAGATTTTATCTTGGTGGTGCGTATGCCTATGGAAATTACTTCGCCGTGGAAATCGCCCACCGTCACGTAATCGCCAACGTTAAATTCGTTTTCAAACACAATAAACAGTCCCGCAACTATGTCGGCTATCAAACTTTGCATACCTAAACCTACAATCAATGTCAACACTCCCGCGCCCGTGATAAGAGCGGTGGTGTCCACGCCGAAAGCCGAAAGCACGATGATAACAAATATTACTGCCGTCAACCAATTGAGCAGGTTGCAAATCAGGCTGGAAATAGTCAAGCCGCGTTGCGTTTTGCCGAACGACTTGCGCACAATCAATGCCAACACGGTAACTATCAACAGCAAAATGGTAACGGACTGTATGCACTTTGCCAAAACAGGCACAATTCCTATCGCTTTGTCGAAGAACAGCACGCCCGTGTTCGGTTGCGTAAACCAACTGTCCTCGGCAAACAGATAGCCGTAAAACACGTAGCTCAAAACCGTTATCACAAGCATTACGGAAAGCACTATCCAACGCGCGGGGCTAACGGCGCGAATACGCTTTTTTATTTCCGAATTGTCGTTATTTTTCTTTTTTTCCGATTGCTTTGATTTACTCATAATAACCTCCTGTTTACACGGAAAATTATACTACTTTCGCCCGAGTTATGCAACGAAAAACGCTCGGCAAAGCGTCCTGTCCTCCAAAAAGGTTGCAAAATAGTTGCGAATATAGTAAAATTATTGTTGTAAACTTATGAAAAAAGCCGTTACGCTAATTGCATTATTTACGCTTTGTTGCGTTGTCGTGAGCTGTCTGACTTCGGGCGGCACGTTAGCCTATGCCGCAAGCGATATGAGCTACACTTTCGAGTGGGAGGGCGAACAGTTGCGCGTAAACAACATCGTTGACGCGCAGGGCAATTTGATAGGTCTTTACTTTGGCGGGTACTACTTCGGCGAAAGCGGCATTGCCGTAAGCGTGAGGGTTTACGGCTCGGAGGAAATGGATCTGAATTTTGCCGTGGGCAGTGACAATCTCACCGATGGGCAAATCGCCATACGAAACAAAATGACGGCGTTATTCGGAGAAATACACACCTTTATCAACCGAGTGGACTCTTTGGCTAACACCACCTACGACGGTAGCTCTTATCCTAACGGCACGTCGTTGCCCGTTTCCGACGTGTATCGCTACAATCAAGCCAAGCAGGGCGACAAAATAGCCCTTTCAAAGGACTCATACAATATGTTGCTTGCCGCGCGGGAAATGTACAACGCAACGGACGGAGCGTTTAACCCCGCCGTGTACCGTTTGGTGGATTTGTGGGGCTTTTCGTCACGTATCTATTCGCAGGGCAAATTCGGCTTGCCCTACGACAGGAAAGTTGAGGCGGACTACTTTGCGCAGTACGGCTATCCGTTGCCCGACGAAAAGTACGTGGAGGCTTTTTCCGCGCCGAGCTTTACCGATTTTTCCGACAGCGCGGTTACCCTTTCGCAAGAGGGCGGCGACTTTTACGTGACAAAAAACGTTGCTCCCGCGGTGGTGGACGGCGTGGAATATCAGCAATGGATCGATCTCGGCGGCATTGCCAAGGGCTACGCCGTGGACGGTATACGCGAAATGCTTGCGCAAAACGGTATTGATAAATTTTCCGTGGACGGCGGCAGTAGCAGTATGGCATACGGTTGGGACTACAACGGCGGCAATAACGTGTTGGCTATGGCGGATTCTTTCGACCCGATGTCGGTAATTTTCCCCGAGGCGTTGTTCTCCACGGAAGTGGGCAGGTGTAGCGTTTCCACAAGCGGACAAAACGTCCGCAAATACGTAACCGACGGCGTGGAGTACTCTCACATAATAGACGGCGTTAGCGGCGAACCCGCGCAAACGGGCGTGAGAAGCGTTATGGTAATCGTCCCCGAAGAGGCGGGTCTTGATTGGGCGACCAAAGGCGACTGCCTCACCACGGCGTTGACGGTGATGGGCAGAGATAAAATCGTAGATTTTGTAAACGGCTACCTCAAAGACAACAATATCGGCATAGTGGTGCAGTACAAAGCGTTGGACGGCTCCAAGCAACTGTTATCCAATCTGGACAGGAGCAAATTGACGAGCTTATCCGACAGTTTTGACGAATTCGGCTGGGCTTTGAAACAAAACGACGACGGCGTGTTCGTGTACGACGCGCAAACAAATTTCCGCAACCCCGCAAACGTCTACGGAATTTTACTTACGGTACTCGGCTGTTTGTTGGGAGCGGCGTGCGTCGCGTTGATAATATATCATTTCGTCAAGGGGCGCAACCGCACTTTGAGCAACGTACGCAACGCCAAAAAGGACAAACCTTTCAAAATAGGCGATTTGCTTGTGTATCTTGCGGTGATATTGGTTATCGCGGTGCTGTTTGTCGTGTTTGTGTTTGACGGCGACGGCAATCAGATCCAAACGGTAAACGCCGTGGACGATCAGACGGGCGAAACGCTGTTTACCTACAATTTGCAACGCAACGAGTACACCGTCAACGATTTCAACTCGGGCGGTTGGACGGTGCAGGTTACAACTCTCCCCAACGGCGTGTCGGTAAGGCTGTCCAAAACAGTAAACGGCGATGAGCATTTCAACGAATTTACCGTCACGCGCGGACGAAACGCCTCGGTAAAAATGACCGACTCCCTTTGCGGATTTCATCGCGACTGCGTGCAGACGTTCCCCGCGATAACCCGTAGCGGCGGAGCGATAGTGTGCAGTCCCAACAGGTTAAAGGTGGTGACGTTATGAGAAAAACAGGCAAAACCTCTTTCTTTTCGGCGCGCCGCATTGCCACGCTATCCGTTTTGACGGCGATGGGCTTGATAATGTTTATGGTAGAAAGCCTGTTTCCGCCGTTGTTTTTGCCGGGCGCGAAAATGGGCTTGTCCAACATCTTTTCAATGCTTGCTCTGTTTGTTCTCGGTCCGACTGAGGCTTTTGTGTTGGTGATAGTGCGCACAACGCTCGGCAGTGTGTTCACGGGCAACGTCAGTACTCTTTTGTACAGTATGACCGCGGGACTCGCTTCCGTAACCGTTTCCGCGTTGCTCACGGAGTTTGTGTATCCGCGCGTTTCCATTGTAGCCACTTCCATTGTGGCGGCGGTCACGCACAACCTTGCGCAAAACATCGTGTTTTGCTTGGTGAGCAACACTCCCGAAATGTTCGCCTATATGCCGTGGCTGGCATTGTTGGGAGTAGTCGCGGGCGTGATAGTCGGCTTTGCAGTGTGGTTCATTTTGCGGGCGGTTCCGCCGAAAGTGTTCCTCGGCGCGGCAGACTTGGAGGGCGTCGTTACGGCACAGGCTCCGCAGACTCCCGAACAACCGACGGAAACCGAATTGTCGGATAGCGAAGTTTCCAAGCAGGACAAGTGACATTTGCAAGATAACGCGTAGCACGTTTGAAAATTTTTCCACCCCATATGCGCAAAATTGCATATATGGGGTAATTTTTTAGCTCTATGGCAAAGTCGGGGTTAAAGAAAAAACAATAAATAAATGTTTTACCCCGACGATTTGCCATTTGAGCTTCCGACCACACGCAAGTCTTGTCGCTCAGGTATTCGCCCAAGGGCAGTGAAGTTTGCCGCTGTGCGGCAAGTGAAGTTGTGCTGTCGCACAGTGAAGTACGCTTTGCGGCGTGTGAAGTTTGCGGCATAGCCGCAAGTTAAGGACGGGGCAATAGACCCCGCCGTTCCACTCCCCGACCACCCACCCCTGTCCGCAGGGATACAGTGTACGACTGTGACAAAACCGTCCCTGTCGTGCAAAATGGGTCCCCGCGCAAGTACGCTAATACTTGCGTGGGAAGAGGAGCCGCCGACTATTAGCGGTACCGAGTGCGCTTGCGCGCTTGGTGTCAACCAAAGCCGCGCGGCGACGAGGGGAAGGGGGACCGTCGCAAGAGTGTTCCCCCAAAGACCGTCCCCGTCACGGCAACGCCGTTACGGGGAAGGGGGACCGCCGTTAGGCGGTGGAAGAGGAATATCCGAAACCAATTCCCGCGCCGCCCTCGTTGCAGATTATTTTTGGTCGAACACCCTCGCTCCTTGTTTTACAAGGTCCCCGACCGCCCACTCCTGTCCGCAGAGAGGTCGGTAACTGTGATAACAGCCGCGCAGGTCGGTATTTGCGACGAAATTTTCGCTATCTACGCGCGAAAATTCCGATTTGACGCAGAAATCGTTTGCTGTACTTTATTTACTTCCGCACACCGATCTTTGTCGAACAACCGATTTTGTTTCTAAACTTATCTTGCGCCGCTTAGAGGGCGACTTTCTCGACAAAAACGTGCAAAAGGAGTTTTTTGCCGCGCGGCGTTCTGCCCTAAACGGCTTTCGCAACGCATACACTATACCGTCAAATTGTCGCGGGAGGTATTTTATGGCGAAAGTTGTTTTGGCAGAGGAAAAAAAGGAAGTAAAGGCAAAAGGCAAGGCATTGAAGCGTTTGCGGTTGATTTTGCCCGCGGTGCTGTTGATCGCGCTTGTCGCAGGCGCGCTTATGTGGGCGTTGCCTCGGTTGCCCGCCGTCCCGCCTACGCAAAACAACGTTAGTTATCAAGGCGTGTTGGAGCTGTGGAATGTGGAAAGTTTCGAGGGCGGAGTGGGTAGCAGAGAAAGTTGGTTGAAGAACCGCGCCGCCAGATTTGAAAAAGTCAACGCAGGATTATTTGTACACGTAACTACGCTTTCGGCGCAACAACTTGTCGAAAAGTTGCAACAAAACGAAAAATTCGATATGATATGTTTTTCGCGCGGGACGGGCGCGTTGGTAAAGGACAGATTGATAGCCGCCGACGTGGACTGCGGCGAAGTGAAAAACAACTTTGCCATTTCGGGACAGGTAAACGGAGTTCAATACGCCATTCCCGTCTATACGGGCGCGTACTGTCTTTTTGCCCGAGAGGAAATGCTTTCGCAACAGGATTTGCCTGATAATGTTCTTTCGCGGACGTACACTCGCAAAGTGGGCAAAAGCACCGTTACGCTTGCGCCGCTCGTATGCGGGTTTACGCCCTACAACAGTCCCCTTTCCGCCCTTGCGATGTCGGGGGTAAAGGGCAACGTCAACGTGAGCGACGAAACAACGCAGTACCAAGCGTACGAGCAGTTTCTCGGCAACCGCACAGCGGTAACGTTGTTGGGAACGCAACGGGATATGTACCGATTGGCTCAACGCGAGGCGGACGGACGTTTGGAGAGCTTGTCCTTTGCGCCGCTCGGCGGCTACACCGATCTGGTTCAGTACTTGGGTATCGCTTCGGACAAAAAGGAAATTTGCGAAAAATTTGCTCAACATCTGTTGAGTTCCGAAACGCAGGCAACGCTTGTAGATATGTGTATGTTTTCGGTGTTGGAACAAACCTTTTACACGTCGGACAGGTTTGCGCAAAGCGAGGCTCTTTTGAACGGCGCATACGTCCCCAACGTTTTCGGCGACGAAAACGCCGTCGCGCGGCAACGGCAAACGGCTTTGGAAACGTTGGCGGTGTGATATGAACTCGGAAACATTCGACAAGTTGTTGAAAATGGCAAAAAGCAACAAGGTCAGCTTTCGCACAGATATGAGTTTCGCGCAGTTGACCACCGTGGGTACGGGCGGAAAGGTTCGCGTTGCGTTTTTCCCAAACGATATGCGCAAATTGGTGCGGACGTTGCGCGCGCTTAACAAATTGCGCGTTCCTTTCGTGGTGTTGGGACGGGGTAGCAACGTGCTTGCCTCGGACAAATTTTTCGACGGCGCGGCGGTCGTCACCATCCGTTTGAACAAATTTACCCTGCGCAAAAACAGAGTTACGGCGCAATGCGGCGCGTCTGCGGCGGCAATTGCCAAAGCACTTGCGGACAAGGGACTTTCGGGCGGAGAATTTCTCGCCTGTCTGCCAGCGACGGCAGGGGGAGCGACGGCGGGCAACGCGGGTTGTTTCGGCGAGGACGTAAGCCGAGTTTTCGTCAAGGCGAAAGCGTTATGCGACGGAAAAATACGCACCGTAAAGCGCGAGGCGTGTCGCTTTGCCAAGCGGGACAGCGTTTTCAAACGAAAAAATTGGACGGTGCTGTCGGTGACGATGGAGTTCGAACCCTCCTCTCCGAGCGCGGTGCGCAAGACCATTGCCGAAATGCGACAAAAAAAGGCGCGAACGCAACCGCTCAACGCCAAATCGGCAGGGTGCGTACTCTTTCACGAAAACGCGTCCGTTTCTCGCCTGATAGACGAGGCGGGGTTCAAAGGTTATCGCGTGGGCGGAGCGCAAGTGTCGCCAAAACACGCAGGGTTCGTTCTAAATATTGACAAAGCGACCTCTTCGGATATATACTTAATAATACGGAGATTGCAAAAAGCTCTGCAAACGAACTTCGGCATTTGCGCCAAAACGGAAGTGCGTTTGGTAAACTTCGGCGACGATGACATTTTCACAGAAAGTAAAAACTGAAATATTGCGTTCGGTACGCAACGCGGGAGATTGTTGCGCGCGCTCCTTTTTGATTGCGGTGTTGAAATCGGCAGGCTCCCTCACTATCGGGAGCGGCGGATACGCGTTCAGCGTGGAAAGCGACAACGTTGATTTCCTGACGTTGATAGGCATCCTTGCGCAAGAGCGTTTGCAGGTAAAGTGGAAGATATCCACCTACAATATGTCCGCAAAGGGTACAGCAGTGTACAGTTGCAAGTTTGACGCGTCCTTGGGCGAAAAGTTGGGCATAACCGTGCGCGACGGCGATGGCGCGTTGGTTTTTGCCGATGTAAAGAGCCTCATTCCCACGCGCGCGTGTTGCTTGCGAGCGTTTTTTCAGGGATTATTTGTCGCGGCGGGGTCGGTGGTTATCCCGCCAAACGGAGAAGAACTCGCCGACAGGGTGAAATATCACTTGGAATTGCGCTTTACCGACAACGAATTTGCTTCGGCTGTCGCGCAAGCCTACACGGCGGCAAAGTTCAGGTTCGCCTCGCGCAAGAGCCAAACGGTGCTGTACCTGAAAGGGGGCGAACTCATCGCCGACTTTTTGGTGTACGTCAACGCGACTTCCGCCAAGTTCGTTTTGGAGGACGTGCTTATTATGCGCAGTATACGCAACAACGCCAACCGCCAAAGCAACTGTACCGTGGCTAACATCGACAAAGCCGTCGCGGCGGCGGCAAGACAATTGCAAGCGATAAGCGAATTGCGCCGCAAAGGACTGTTCGACGCGCTACCCGACAATCTCAAAGAGATCGCGCTTGCGCGCGAAGCCAACCCCGAAGCCACATTGGAAGAAATCGCCGACGTTTTGCACATATCCAAGAGCGGAGCAAGTCACCGCTTTGCCAAATTGGAGGAACTCGCCTCAAAGTAACGGGACAAAGGAAAACAGAATGAAACAGTTTGTTCATCTTCATTTACACACCGAATACAGCCTGCTGGACGGAGCCACTCGCATAGACGATATGCTCGCCCGTTGCAAGGAATTGAATATGCCCGCAATTGCCGTTACGGATCACGGCAATATGTACTGCGCTTGGAAATTTTTGAAAGCGGCGAAAGAAGCGGGTATAAAGCCGATAATAGGTTGCGAATTTTACCTGTGCGAAAATCTGCACAGCGTCGGTTTTGAAAACAAGGAGTACTTCCACCTGATACTTCTCGCCAAAAACAACGTTGGCTACTACAATATGTGCAGACTCAACTCCATAGCTTGGGTGGAGGGCTTTTACTACAAGCCGCGTATCGACTTCGAAACGCTCAAAAAGTACTCCGAGGGGTTGGTGTGCCTGTCCGCCTGTATCGCGGGACAGTTGCCGCGCCTGTTGCTTGCCGACCGCTACGACGAAGCGCGCGAGTTGGCGTTGCAGTACAAGGAGCTGTTCGGCGACGACTACTACATAGAAATTCAACGACACGGCATTGCGGAAGAGGACGCCGTTATGCCGCAGCTTGTGTCCCTCGCAAAAGAACTCGGCATAAAGATTGTCGTCACTAACGACGTGCATTACCTCAACAGAGAGGACGCAGAGTTGCAAGACGTTATGCTGTGCGTTCAGATGGGCAAATATCTGGACGACACGGACAGAATGAAGTTTCAGGGAGAGGAATTTTACCTCAAAGACTACGACGAAATGGCAACGCTGTTCCCCACTCTGCCCGAGGCTATGGAAACGACGTTGGAGATCGCCGACAAATGCAACGTGGATTTCGGCAAAGAAAAACTGTTGCCGCTGTACACGCCGCCCAAAGGAATGTCCTCGCCCGAATATCTGTGGGAGTTGGTGCAACAAGGACTTGAAAAGAAGTACCCCAACCCCTCGCAGGAAGTGTTGGATCGCATAAAGTACGAGTACGACGTTATATGCAATATGGGCTTTGTGGACTACTACCTGATAGTGTGGGACTTCATAAACTACGCCAAAACCAACGGGATACCCGTCGGCCCCGGTCGCGGGAGCGGCGCGGGAAGCGTTATCGCCTACTTGATAGGCATAACGGAAGTGGAACCGTTCCGCTTCAATCTTATGTTCGAGCGTTTTCTCAATCCCGAGCGCAAATCTATGCCCGATTTCGACGTGGACTTTTGTATGGATCGTCGTGGCGAAGTGATAGATTACGTTCACGAGAAGTACGGCAACGACAACGTTTGTCAAATTGTGACGTTCGGCACTATGGCCGCGAAAAACGCCATAAGAGATGTTGCGCGTGTTTTGCGCTTTCCGATAACGGAATCCAACCGTCTTGCCAAGATGGTGCCCGACAATTTCAAGTACACCTTGAAACATCTTTTAGGCTTAGTTCCCTACAAAAAGGAAGCGGACAAGTACATTTCGGACGAGTTGATACGGGCGTACAACGACCCGACCACCCACAAATTGATAGATATTGCCATGCGCATAGAGGGTTCGCCCCGTCAGACGGGTATGCACGCCGCGGGCGTAGTTATCTGCCGCGAAAAGGTAAGCGACCATGTGCCTTTGCAAACCAACGGCGGTTCTCTTGCCAAGGGCGGTATCGTAACCACGCAGTACACAATGACGGAAGTGGAAGAGCTGGGCTTGCTCAAAATGGACTTTTTGGGCTTGCGCACCCTTACCGACATTAAAAAAGCCTGCGACTACATCTACGAGGACTACGGCGTAAAGGTGGAGTTCGGCGCGGATAACTACGACGACCCCAACGTGTTCAACCTCATTTCGGGCGGCGACACGATGTGCATATTCCAACTTGAAAGCGGCGGTATGTGCGACCTTATGCGCAAAATGAAGCCAACTCACTTGGAAGAAATTATCGCAGGTATCAGCCTCTACCGTCCCGGACCGATGCAGTACATCGGCAACTACATAGATTGCAAATTCGACAAGAGCAAAATCAAGTATCTTCACCCGTCGATGGAATCCATTCTCGCCGTTACCAACGGTTGCATAGTGTATCAGGAGCAGGTTATGCAATTGGTGCAGAAGTTGGCGGGGTTCAGTATGGCTCTGGCGGACAACGTGCGCTACGCAATGAGCAAAAAGAAAGCGCAAATGATGAAAGACCTCGGCGAACTGTTTGTACACGGCGGCACTTGGAGCAACGGCGAAACCGTTCCCGGTTGCGTCAAAAACGACATACCCGAAGAGATTGCGTTGGAGATCTACAAGCAGTTGGACGACTTTTCGCAGTACGCTTTCAACAAATCTCACGCCACGTGCTACGCCTACGTAACTTACCAGACGGCTTGGCTTAAAAACTACTATCCCGTCGAATTTATCTGCGCGTTGCTCAACAACCGTATCAACGACATTTCCCAAATCAAGAAGTATATGGCGTACGCCAGATCTCAGGGAATTGCGGTGCTTCCTCCCGACATTAACAAGAGCCGCGACGAATTTCGCGTGGAAAATGGTGCGATACGTTTCGGTTTGGGCGGCATACGCAACATAGGCGTGGGCGTTGTCAAAAAGATAGTGGAAGAACGGGAACGCGGCGGCGAATTTACAAGTATGCAGAATCTGTTTGAACGCTGTTACGAACGGGAAACGACGACTACCGCGCGCGAGGGACAAAGTTTCATAAACAAACGTATGGTGGAAAACTTCATAAAGGGCGGAGCTTTCGACTGCTTCGGCAGAACGCGCGCCGATATGCTCGCTTACTGCAATGACGAGTACAACGAGGCTATGGAAAACCTCAAAACGCGCGCTTCGGGACAGCTGTCCATTTTCGACCTCGTGCCGGAAGCGAAGCAAAATTCTCGCCCCGCTCACACGCAGATAAAGGAATTTGACAAGGAAATCCTGTACAACTACGAAAACGAAGTGCTGGGCGTGTATATGACGGGTAGCCCCTTGGACGACTACGACGAAGTGGCGCAGGCTTTCGGTTTCGACTTCGACACGCAGGAAACCAACCCCGTCGCCGTCGAATCGGACTCCGACGAAGAAGAAACGTTTGTGCGCCCCGTTGTAAACAAGCGTTTTGTGACGACGGGCGGAATTTTGCGCGATATACGGGTAACCGTCGGCAAGGACAATCAACGTTTGGCGTTCGGCGTGTTGGAGGACAAGTACGGCACGATAGAGGTGGGCTTGTACGGCTCCGCTTACGAAAAGTACAAAACGCTTTTTGCCGAGGACGCCTTTGTGGTGGTGCGCGGCAATCTGGGCGAATCGCGCGACTCCTACAAGATCAACGTGCGCGAAATAGTAAATCCGCACAACGACGAAGCAACTAAGCGCGCGCACGTCGCGGAACGCGTTCAAAACGTTACGCTGTGGCTCAAAATGGAATCTCGCGATGAGGAAAAGTACGCTACGGTGTTGGACATATTGCAACGCTACGAGGGGGACATTCCCGTCAAATTCAAAATAGAAGGCACGGCTTACAAGTTGGAAACGTGCGTACGCAACTGCCCCGGTATCGTCTACGAACTTGCGGGAGTACTCGGCGAGAAAAATGTCATTTTCTTTGAAAAGTAACGCGGTTTTGTCGCGCAAGCAAAAAATACGAGCCTGCTTTCGTACGGAGCAGGCTCATTTGCTTGACAAAAAATTATATTGGTTGTAGTATAAAAAATAGTTCATTTTGGGACTATTTTGTCTTTGTGGGAGCTACTATGCAAAAGGACGAATTGTTGGAATATCTGCACAATATTTTTTTGGTAAAACAGCGTATCTACGAGCAAACAAGCGAGCGAAACGGACTTTCGCCGTTGGACGTGCATATACTTACCTTTGTGGACGTACACTCCGACGACTCTACCGCGACGGGCATCGAACGTGACCGCAGGATAAAAAAGAACACAATTTCCGTTCACGTGGAAACTCTTGTGCAAATGGGCTACTTGTTGCGTGAAAGCCACCCCGACGACGGGCGCAAAGTCAAGCTGTCACTGACGGACAAGGGCAAAAAGATCTCCGCCGAGTGCGAACAACTCTGTCGGGAATCGTGCTGCAAACTTGCGCAAGGTCTGTCCCAAAGCGAAATAGGTATTTTACGCCGCTGTTTTGAAACGATCAACGCAAACGCGCTTTCGCTGTTGCGGCAATGGGATAAGTAAAGGGAGGAAAATTTTTTGATAAGAAAACTATTGAAAGGGGCAAAGGGCTACGAAGTCCAATCGATATTCACCGTGATTTTGGTGCTGTGCGAAACGGCTCTGGAAGTGGTGTTGCCGATATTTATGTCCAATATCCTCAACGTAATGCAATTATACGCGGTAGACGCGGAACAGGCAGGGCTTACCGCCGCGTTGACCGTGTTCGATTTTCGAGGCGGCACGCACGGTTTGCTTATCTACACTGCGGGGACGCTTGTGTTGGGCAACGCGGATATTTTGCTCAACACCGTCTACTCCTACGGCATACTGATGGTGATTTCCGCCATTTGTTCGTTGACGTTCGGCGGCTTGGCAGGTTGGCTGTGCGCCGTTGCAGGCGCGGGCTTTTCCAAAAATATGCGCGCCAAACTTTTCGACAAGATACAAAGTTTCTCTTTTGCCAACGTAGACAAATTCAGCACCGCAAGCCTCGTAACGCGTTCCACAACGGACGTGAACAACGCGCAAAACAGCTTTATGATGATCATTCGTACCGTTATCAGGGCCCCCGCAATGCTCATTTTCAGTACGGTTATGGCGTTTGTTACCGAGCCGAAAATGGCGTGGCTGTTTTTGGGAGCTATCCCCGCGTTGGGGTTGGTTATGTTTTTGATCTCCGCGCGCGTACACCCGCTGTTCAGGTCAATGCTCAAAAAGTACGACAAAATGAACGCCGATGTGCAGGAGGACTTGGTAGCGATACGCGTTGTCAAAGCCTTTGTGCGCGAGGACTACGAGGAACAAAAATATCGCGAATCCACCGAAAACGTGCGTAAAGCGCAGATGAAAGCGGAAAAGTTGATGATCTTGATGAACCCGCTTTCGAGCTTGATAATGTACTCCACGATTATAGGCTTGCTCATTATCGGCGGTAAGGATATAGCCGTGGGCTCTATGCAGGGCGGTACTCTTACGGCAATGATGAACTACTGCACTCAGATATTGAGTTCGGTTATGATGATCTGCTTTATCGCGGTGCAATTGGTGCTGTCGCGCGCGAGCATAGACCGTATTTACGAGGTGTTGGATACCGAGTCCAACATTCACGACGGTTCTCAAACGGACAAAACGGTGGACAGCGGCAGCATAGATTTCTGCGACGTGGATTTCAGCTATTCCGACAACGCCGACAACCTCACTTTGGAAAAAATAAACTTACACATAGCCTCGGGCGAAAGCGTCGGTATCGTCGGCGGAACGGGCGACGGCAAAAGCAGCTTGGTACAGCTCATTCCCCGTTTTTACGACGTGTTTAACGGCAAAGTGCTTGTGGACGGCGTGGACGTGCGCGATTACAGCCTGTTCAACCTACGCGAGGGCGTTTCTATGGTGTTGCAAAAGAACGTGCTGTTCAGCGGCACGATACGCGAAAATCTGTTGTGGGGCAACCCCGAAGCCACCGACGAGGAAATACAGGCGGCTTGCCGCGCGGCATGCGCGCACGATTTCATTACCTCTTTCCCCAACGGTTACGAAACCGACCTCGGTCAAGGCGGAGTGAACGTTTCAGGCGGACAGAAACAGCGTCTTTGCATTGCGCGCGCTCTGCTCAAAAAGCCCAAAATAATGATTTTGGACGACTCAACAAGCGCGGTGGACACCGCAACTGACGCGCAGATACGGCGCGGCTTGAAAGAGTTGAGTGCGGATATGACGACGATAATAATCGCTCAACGCCTGTCGTCTGTGCAGGACTGCGACAAAATAGTCATTCTCGACGACGGCAAGATCAACGCCGTCGGCACTCACGAAGAACTGTTGAAAACAAATTCTATTTATCAAGAAATTTACCGTTCGCAACAGAAAGGAACGGCAGAAGAAGGAGGTGACGACTAATGCCCCCGCGTACCAAATATATGAGCGCGCAACGACCGCACAATATCAAAGGGACTCTCGGCAGACTGCTCGGCTATCTCAAACCCTACAAAGGACGAATGGTTGCGGTGTTTTTGTGCGTGGCAGTGCAAAGCCTTGCTAACGTCTTTGCAACTTCGCTTTTGAAACCGCTGTTAAACGGCTTGGCGGCGAGTATCGATTCGGAAATTACTCTTACGGGCATAGCCTTTATCGACAAGTTCGCCTTTTCTGCGGCGGTTAGCGACAAGCTGACCTACCTCGGCTTGGTGGTGGGCTTGATGGGCATAGTTTACGTGTTCGCGCTCGTAAGCAACTACGTACTCAACCGTCTGCTCATAGCCATATCCACCTCTACGATAAAAAAGCTGCGCGACGATTTGTTCTCGCATATGCAAACTTTGCCCGTCAAAGTGTTCGATAACACCACGCACGGCGAATTGATGAGCCGTTACACCAACGATATAGATATGATGAACGAATTTATCGCGCGCGCCATTCCGCAATTCGTCAGCAGTTTTGTGACGATATTGGGCGTGTTCGTCGTTATGTTCGTTATGGATTGGAAGTTGGCGTTGGTAATGGTGGGAATGCTTATAATAATGGGCATTTTGGTAAAGTTTATCGGCGGACGTTCCAAAAAGAACTTTGTCGCCCAACAGGAAGCAGTAGGCAAACTGAACGGCTACGTGGAGGAAATGACGGAGGGACAAAAGGTCGTCAAAGCGTTCAACCACGAGGAAATTGCTTCAAATGAGTTTGGCAAAATCAACGGTCATTGGGCGACGGTTTCCGCGCGCGCCAACAGCTACGCCAACATAATGGGTCCGATAATGAACAACCTTTCCCACTTCTTTTACGCAGGGATAGCGGTGTTCGGCGCGTTGATTGCCACTCAATCGCAAAACCCGTTGGACTACGTTGGTACGATTGCGGCGTTCTTGCTGTACATTCGCAACATAACGATGCCCATTCAGCAAATTTCCCAACAGATAAACTTGCTGTTTATGGCTGTTGCGGGCGGCGAACGCGTGTTCGCGCTAATGGACATCGCTTCCGAAACGGACGACGGCTACGTAACGTTGGTCAACGCCGTTATCGACGAAGAGGGCAATGTCAGCGAAAGCCCCGAACGTACGGGTCATTGGGCGTGGAAACACCCCCACGGCGACGGGACCGTCACCTACACGGAACTGAAAGGCGACGTCGTATTCGAGGACGTAACTTTCGGCTACGAGGAGAACAAGACGGTGTTGCACGACGTGTCCCTCTACGCTCACCCCGGACAGAAGATAGCTTTTGTCGGGTCTACGGGCGCGGGCAAGACAACGATAACCAACCTTATCAACCGCTTTTACGACGTACCCGACGGCAAAATACGCTACGACGGCATAAACATAAACAAAATAAAGAAAGCCGACTTGCGCAGATCGCTTGCAATGGTGTTGCAGGACACTCACCTGTTTACGGGTACGGTTATGGACAACATTCGCTACGGCAGATTGGACGCCACGGACGAGGAATGTATTGCCGCCGCCAAATCGGCAAACGCGCACCAATTCATAAAGCACCTGCCCGATGGTTACAACACAATGCTCACGCGCGACGGCGAAAACCTTTCGCAGGGTCAACGTCAGCTCATAGCGATCGCGCGCGCCGCCGTTGCCGATCCGCCTGTGTTGATCCTCGACGAAGCCACAAGCAGTATCGACACGCGTACCGAATGGTTGATAGAAAAGGGTATGGACGCGCTTATGGAGGGACGCACGACCTTTGTCATTGCTCACCGCCTGTCCACCGTGCGCAACAGCGACGCGATAATGGTGCTGGAACACGGCGTGATAATAGAGCGCGGCAATCACGACGACCTCATTGCGCAAAAGGGCAAGTACTACCAACTCTACACGGGTATGTTCGAGCTGTCCTGAGGCTCGTTTGTAAAAATTTCACCCCCATTGTGGTGAATTGTCAAACTAAGTGCAACACTTTGAAAGAAATTCATTAAATAAATCTATCGGTTTTCGGTAGTTTAATA
>CANQND010000002.1 GCA_947625115.1 uncultured Clostridia bacterium
AACTTTTGGGGGTCACCGCACGACGAAAGGGAAGCTGTCACTGAAAGTGACTGATGAGTTTCGACCTGAAAAGCAAGCTATATATTGTTAAAATTCTCTCTGTTTCAACATAAAGTTTTTTGTTAGGGGTAATAGCTATATAGTGTTTATCTCGTTAGTCGAAACTCATCAGTCACCTATCGGTGCCGACTGTGTTGGGGCGTTAGAAAAGCCCCAACTTGCCCGCGCGGATTGCAGGTAGGTTACTTGCTTTTCAGGTCGAAACTCATCAGTCACTTGCAGTGACAGCTTCTCTTGCGTCGTCAAGAGAAGCCTTGTACACAGTTGACAACTTGTTCCCCGCAAACAGGGGCGGGTGGTCGGGGACCTTGTGACACAGGGAGCGAGGGTGTTCGACCAAAAATAATCTGCAACGAGGGTGGCGTGAAAATTGGTTCCGTATATCCCTCTTCCACCGCCTAACGGCGGTCCCCCTTCCCCCCTCGTCGCCGCACGGCTTTGGTTAGCACCAAGCGCGCAAGCACGCTCGGTACCGCTAACAGTCGGCGGCTCCTCTTCCCACGCAAGTATTAGCGTACTTGCGCGGGGACCCATTTTGCCGTGACGGGGACGGTCTTTTTAGCGGCTACAAACTCGCCACCCGAAGCGAAGCCTTTTTGCGGCGAATATGCGAACCGTAGCCCCTCTCCCAAAACTTAACGCCGACCGAAGCGAAGCCTTTTTTGGGCGAATGTCCCGAGCGACAAGGGGTCGGGGAGTGGAACGGTAGGGGCTATGCCCGCAAAGTTCGGGCGTGTACCGAACCTTTGCGTCCTTGCGGGGGCTGGCGGGGCGGTACACTCCCCGCCGAAAGTGTCTTAGGGTACCCGCGCAAGTACGCTAATACTTGCGTGGGAGAGGAACAGCTGACTGACAGCGGCACCGACCGCAATTTGTGCGGTTGGTGCTGTCTAAGGATAGCTGTGACGAATTCGCACCGTGCAGGTGCAACCCCTTAGTCCGACTGCGGCGGCGCGTTAGCGCATTGGTTCAGGGTGTACTCTATATAAAAGATAACCGACCTCCGCCGAGGAAGTCGGTTTTCTAAATGTTGCAAATCTCACCGTCGCTTGCGCTTGCGTTAGCGTAGCAGCAAGCAAGCGACCGCCGCACGTGTGGTCGGCACACACCCGAGCGACAACTTACTGAATTTTCGCCACCACCACCGTCATATCGTCGGATGGGGTGCCGTTACACATCTTCAACGCCTTGCCGAGCAACACTTCCGCAATGCTTTGAGGAACGTTGAGCGCAACTTCGGCAAAGGCTTGCGCAATGGCGTTGGGGTCTTTGAAACAGTCGGCTACGCCGTCGGACATCAACACGACGGTATCGCCGCCGCTGAGGGCTTTTTTCGTGACGGAGGGGGTCATCTCTTCCAAAACGCCGAGCGGCAAACTGCTCCCGTTGATAATCTCCACTTTGCCGCCCGAACGCACCAAGCCGCTACACGCGCCGAGCTTGATAAAATCTGCCAAACCGTTGTACAGATCCAGCACAACCATATCCACCGCGCAGAAGATTTCGTTGCCGCTGCCCACAAGCAGTTTGTTTACGCAACCGAGTATTGTGTCGTTGTCGAAACCCGCGCGGTAAAAACTTTCCACCAAGCCGATTGAAGTTGCGGACATCTTTTCCGCCTTGGTGCCGCTACCCATACCGTCGCACAGCGCGACGATACATTTGCCGTTGTCCGTGCGAGTGACGGTGTGCGTGTCGCCGCTTACCTCATTGCCCTGTTTGGGGACGCCGCTAACGCCGAAAACGACAGAATAGCGCGGCTTGACAGTGAGCAAAACGTTGACCCAAGCGTCGCTTTCCGTTTGTTCTACGCGCTCTACGGCGACGTTTTGTTTCAAAACCGAACTCACCACCCGTTCGATAGTTTCCCTGTCTACGTCCTTTGCGGAAACGGTAAGCGCAACGGTAACTACTTCGTTTTGTTGAGCTATCGCCGCGCCCGAACACAGCACGTTGTGAAAGACGAGCTTTTCCACCAATTCGCTTTCGCGGGTGCGGTCGCAAAAGGTGCGGTTTTTTGTTTCGTTGGCAAGTTGCATAAGCAAGTCGGACACGCCGCCCATTTGTTCGCCCAAGAGCAGTTTGCCGTTATCCGCCGCCTCGGCGCGCTCCTTGTAACTGCGGTACACCTCTGCCTGAGCGTTTACTTCGCTAAGCAAAGCCGAAACCCTGTCGCACCGCACTGACAACGATTGCGGCACGTCCAAAATGGTACATTTGCCTCGTTTGACGGCGCACACACCCAACGCAAGCAGATTTTGTTCCGTTTGAGCGATGTCCTGCCGCCAACAACGCGTACGCCCCGCACAATCGCGGCAGACCGTTTCGGAACACTGTTTTACTATCGCGCGCTCGGCGTCCTCGGCGGAAACAGTCCCCGCCGACATTGTGAAAAAGGCGTTTTTCATAGAAAGGAATATATCCGATAGCCGAACCAATCTGCGCGACACCGCGTCGCCCATTTTTTGCAAGACGCTTTGGCTCAGATACCGCTCGGAACCGCCCGCGCAGTAGTCGCGTACGTAGGCGTACACTTTGGAGGGTATCACGGTAAAAATCAAAACGGAGGCAAAAGCGGGCGCAACCGTTTCCACGCTGAATACGCCGTGCAAATTGAGGAAATAACTCATCAAAATGTCCACTGCGAAAACCGCCACCGCGCCGAGATAGCGACTTACTCGGCACAGAGTGACCGCCAAAAGCGCGGAAACGACACAAAACACGCAAAAATCGTAACTTGCCGAGGCAAACACGTTGCCCACTCCCAAAAGCACCGCACCGCACAAGCACACCTTGTCGCCGAAGCACACCGCGCTAAACAACAACGCAAAGGGCGCGACAAAGTACGCAAGTTGAAAACCGCCGAAAGAAATTTGCGACAGACAGTAGGACGCAACCGCAACGAACAGCCCGATACACACCGTTTCGTCAAGGGCGGGACGGTAGTTCAAACCGCGCACGAACGCGGCGCGGAAAGTGTAGATACTAACGTAGGCAAAGGCTATGCCGCAAGCGGCGTACACAAATCTGTCGAACAAATCGAAATAACCCGTAAAACCGTACGCCAGATAGAACACGTTGGCGACGGAAAGGTACAACAGCAACGGCAATTTGCCTATCTTGCGTTTGGCAAAATAGTGTATCGCAACAAACAGCCCTATAACGGCTGTTTTTACCGCCGCCTGCAACAGGCTGTTCCAACCGTACACGGTACTGCTTGCCAGATAAATCGCCGAGGCGACGATGGGGTTTGCCGAGTACACCGCCCCGACAAACAGCCCGAAAGAAACGTTTCCGCCGAGAACTCCGCCCGAAGACACGGCAAGAGCCGCATACGTAACGTACAGCAAAACGGTTTTTGCCGTTAGCCTGCCCTTAAATTTTACATTTGATTTGTGTTTCATTGCCGCTCTCCCGCGTGGTGCTTCCCTAATGGTACAACCAAATCAACGCGAGGTATTTGTAAGGAAATGACTGTTTTTGAAATAGATTGTAAGTAACGATTGCCGTAACGGCGAAAATACTACATAATTCTGCACAGCAAACACGCCGCTATCGCGCCCAAAAAGTTGCACAACAACGCAATGGGGATCGCCCAGCCCGTTTTGCGCACTTTGGTATCGGCAAAGTACACCGACGCCACGTAAAACACCGTTTCGCTGCTGCCCATAATGACGGAAGCGCACCTGCCGACGTAGCTATCCACACCGTAGGCGTTGTACACGTCGGTGAGTATCGCCAAACTGCCGCTTCCGCTGAACGGACGCAAAAGCACCAACTGCACCACTTCGCGCGGTATGCCGATACACTCAAAGGGCGGGGCAAGCAATTTGGTTATCCACACGTCCGCGCCGCTTGCGTGCAGAACGTTTACCATAATGAAAATTGCCGCAAGATAGGGGAAAACGGACAGGGACAGATTGAAAGACTTGCGCGCGCCCAACACAAACGAATCGTAGACGTTTACGCGCTTGCACAACCCCGTAACGAGGACGGCAACAAGCAAAAGAGGGACTACGTAGTTCATTTTGCTCTGCCGTAGGCGCAAAACACCAACGCCACGCCCACAACGGACGTAAACGCCGTGGCAATCAAATTGGGCAACAAAATATCCGACGGATTGGCGGAACCGAGAGAGGCGCGCAAACCTATCACGGTAGCGGGAATGAGCTGTACGCTTGTGGCGTTTACCACAAAAAGCATTGCTCCCGTGCGCGAAAGCGTATCGCCGCGTTCGGTTTCCTTTATCGCCGCAATTGCCGACGGAGTTGCGGCGTTGCCCACACCCAACATATTGGACGCCAAATTGAGAGAAATGTACCTCTCCGCCGCTTGGGAAACGTTGCCGTACAAAAACTTGTTCAAACGGTGAAAACACGCGGACAAGCCCTCTACCAACTTGCACCGCTCTGCCACTTCAAAAATGCCCAACCACAAACAGTAAACGCCGCACAACCCCAACGCCGCGCTTACCGCTTGCGAACAGCTGTCCACGCACACCGAAAGCACGCTTTGCGGCTCGATGAACGTCAACGCGGCAAGCGCGGTTGCCGTTACCACCGTCCATACGATATTCATTTGCCGCCGCACCCTGTCATACAAGTAGTTTATTGCGCGGTTTCGGCAAGTATTCGACGGCTTTGAAAACGTTTTGCGCGGTCAATAGACTGTTTTTGTTTACAAATATCTCAAAAACATTTATAATATACGCGACAAAACACCGCTTCGCCCGAGCAAACAAACGCGGACGGCGGAAAAATTCGGAGAGAAATATGAGCAAACCTACCTACTACATCACCACGCCCATCTATTACAGCAGCGGCAAACTGCACATCGGACACTGTTATACCACCGTGATTTGCGACGCGATTGCGCGGTTCAAGCGAATGGACGGCTACGACGTGTTTTACCTGACGGGTACCGACGAACACGGACAAAAGGTACAGCAAAAAGCGGAAGCCGCGGGCGTAACTCCCAAACAGTTTGTGGACAATCTGCACGAACAAATCGTCAAGCTGTGGAAAGTGCTGAACATAAGCTACGACAAATTTATCCGCACCACCGACGACTATCACGAAAAAGCAGTACAAAAAATTTACGAAAAACTGCTTGCCTCGGGAGATATTTACAAATCTACCTACGAGGGTTGGTACTGCACTCCTTGCGAAAGTTTTTGGACGGAAAGTCAGCTTGTAGAGAGCAAATGCCCCGATTGCGGCAGAGAAGTAAGACTGCAAAAGGAAGAAAGTTACTTCTTTAAGTTGAGCAAGTACAGCGACAGACTTATCGAATTTTACAAGGAAAACCCCGATTTTATCAGCCCCAAGTCGCGTATGAACGAAATGATAAACAACTTTATCAAGCCGGGGCTAAAAGACCTTTGCATTTCGCGTACCACATTCGATTGGGGCGTAAAACTGCCATTCGACCCAAAACACGTGGCGTACGTGTGGGTGGACGCTCTTGCCAACTACATAACCGCGCTGGGTTACTTGCAGAACGATCACTCCCTTTACGACAAGTTTTGGCCCGCCGATTTGCATATGGTAGGCAAGGAAATTGTACGTTTTCACACCATAATATGGCCCGCGCTGTTAATGGCGTTGGGGTTGCCTCTGCCCAAAAAAGTGTACGGACACGGTTGGGTGCTGTTCGGCAACGACAAAATGAGCAAATCCAAAGGCAACGTTGTGGACCCGATTGTGCTTGCCGACCGCTACGGCGCGGACGTTGTGCGCTACTACCTGTTGAGGGAAATTCCTTTCGGCAGCGACGGCAGTTACACAAACGAGGCGTTGCTCGTGCGCACCAACGCCGATTTGGTAAACGACCTCGGCAACTTGGTCAGCCGCACCACCGCAATGATAACGCAGTACTTCGGCGGAGAAATACCCGCGCCCGACGCCTACACGGAGTTGGACAAAGAGCTTGTCGCCCTGTGCGAGGGCGCGCTTGACAAGGTGCGCGCGGATATGGACGCGCTTTCCGCACCCGACGCGCTTGCGGACATATTCAAAATCATTCAACGCGCCAACAAGTACATAGACGAAACAATGCCGTGGACTCTCAACAAAAACGGCGACAAAGCGCGGCTTGGCACGGTAATGTACGTGCTTGCCGAGTGCATACGCTTTTCAGCCACGTTGCTTTCTCCCTTTGTACCGCACACCGCCGAAAGAATTTTCGACAAATTGGGGTTGGATAAACCCAACGACTTTTCGGGCTTGGCGCGCTTCGGCGGGATAGGTAAAGGCGTAACGGTACACAAAGGCGACAACCTGTTCAACCGCATAGACGTGGACAAGGAACTGAAAGAATTGGACAAATTGGCGGAACAAACAAACGTTGAAGAAACAGAACCTCAAACGCCGCAAATATCGATAGAGGACTTTGCCAAAGTCAAATTGGTAACGGCAAAAGTACTTTCCTGCGAAAAGGTGGCAAAAAGCGACAAACTGCTTGTTTTCAAATTGCAAGTAGGCGATGAAGTGCGCCAAGTGGTAAGCGGGATCGCGCAGTACTACGCGCCCGAATATATGGTGGGCAAAACGGTTGTGTTGGTTGCCAACCTCAAACCCGCCAAGATACGCGGCGTGGAAAGCAACGGTATGATACTGTGCGCCGCCGACGGCAAAAAAGTTGTGTTTGTTACGCCCGAAGCGGAAATCGACAGCGGCAAGGAAGTAAGATGACGGACACTCATTTGCACCTCGACGACCCCAAACTGTACGAAAACGCCGAACAAATAGTTGCGGAATGTAAGCAAAGGGGCATTGACCCCCTCATCAACAACAGTTGCGATTTCGATTCTATGCAAAAAAGCGTTCTGCTTGCGGAACGCTTTGATTGCGTTTTCGCCACCGTCGGTATGCACCCGCACGACAGCAAAAATTTCGACGGCGAATTTATCGCAAAAATGACGGAGTACGCCGCTCTTCCCAAAGTTGTAGCCGTGGGCGAAATAGGTTTGGACTACTACTACGACCTGTCGGACAGAGCCGTGCAACGGGACGTGTTCGCCCAACAGATAGAGCTTGCGGACAAATTCGGTTTGCCGTTGACTTTGCACGTGAGGGACGCTTACGGCGACGCGTGGGATATACTCCGCGCACAAAAACGTCACCTGAACAACGGCGTACTGTGGCATTGTTACAGCGGCAGTGCGGAATTTGCCCGTCAAGCCGTAAAAGAGGGACACTACTTTGCTTTCGGCGGAGCGATCACTTTCAAAAATGCCCGCAAAGAGGACGTTATCGCGCAAATACCCATCGACAGAGTTCTCTCCGAAACGGACAGCCCGTATATGTCGCCCGAGCCGTTGCGCGGACGGGTAAACTCTCCGCTCAACATTCCTTTGATAGTGACGAAACTCGCCGCGCTGTACGGCGTTGACGTAGCCGAGGCGGAACGCGCTATCGCCCAAAACACGCTGAAATTTTTCCCGAAAATATCGCTATACCGCCAAACCGCCGACTGAACCTGCTATGGATGTCAACTACGACAAAGAATTTGAAAAGATAAAAGCGCGAATTGACCGCGAAAATCCGCCCAAACTGCTGTTGCACGTGTGCTGTGCGCCTTGCGCCACCGCGTGTCTTTTGCGATTGGCGGACAGTTTCGATATTACCCTGTACTACGCAAACGATAACATTATGCCTCGCGAAGAGTGGCAAAAACGTTTGGACGAAGTACAAAAACTTACCGAAACGGTAAACGGCGGACTATTTGAAACGCAACCATTACGACCGCTTGACTTAGTTGTGCAACCGCTCGATACGGAAAGGTTCCTGACTGCGGCAAACGGTTTGGAAAAGGAAAAAGAGGGCGGCGCGCGTTGCGCCAAATGCTTTGAATTGCGACTCGGCGACGCAAGAAACTTTGCGTTGCAACACGGGTTCGATATGTTCGCCACCACGCTCACCGTTTCGCCCTACAAAAACAGCCGCTTGCTAAACGAAATAGGCTTGTCCTTGCAAACCCCCGCGCTGAGGTGGCTGCCGAGCGACTTCAAAAAGCATAACGGCTACAACGAAAGTATCAGGCTGAGCGCAAAATACGGACTGTACAGACAGCACTACTGCGGCTGCGCTTTCGGCAGAACGGAAATGTAGTTGATTGCTAAACTAAGCAATGTGTTGCGATTACCGCTAAAAAGCAATTCCCTTGTGTTGAACAGAGGGAATTTTTGCAATATATAGCTTGCTTTTCAAGTCGAAACTCATCAGTCACCTAACGGTGCCGACTGCGTTGGGGCATTAGAAAAGCCTCAACTTGCCCGCGCTGGTTTCAGGTAGACTACTTGCTTTTCAGGTCGAAACTCATCAGTCACCTATCGGTGCCAGCTTCTCTTGCGTCGTCAAGAGAAGCCTTATATGCGGTTGCAAACTTGCTCCCTACGGACAAGGGTGGGCGGTCAGTGAGAGGAACGGCGGAAAAAGGTCGGTTGCATATATTCCTCTTCCACCGCCTAACGGCGGTCCCCCTTCCCCGTAACGGCGTTGCCGTGACGGGGACGGTTTATTTGGGGAACACGCCTTGCGGCGGCTCCTCTTCCCACGCAAGTATTAGTGTACTTGCGCGGGGACCCATTTTGCTCGCCGACGGGGACGGTTATTTAGCAGTTGGCAACTTATTTCGGTAGTCGAAACTCATCAGTCACCTATCGGTGACAGCTTCTCTTGCGTCCCCAAGAGAAGCCCTATAAGCGGTTGCAGATTTACTACCTGCGGGAACGTATGCTTTGCGTGGCGCGCTCTTTTGTCGTCAAGAGAAGCCTTATAAGCGGTTACGACCTATTACCTGCGGAACGTTTGTTTTGCGTGGCGCGTTCTTTTGTTATAAAGGGAGGTCTTTTTAAGTAACTTTCGGCGGGGGGGGGTAGACAAGCGCGCAAAAAAGGAACGCACAGATTGGCGTTCCTTTTCTTATGCTCGGTGAATTGCAATTTCAATGCGTTAATTCACCTTGTTAGTTCGTTTTGCGCCCGTCAAATGAGGCGGGTTGCACAACCGTTACGCTGCGGTATAATCGCCGATTTGCAAAATTACCGCGAAGTAGGGCGCGTTGGGGAGGTTTTCTTGTCCCGAACCGGCAGAGAGATACAGGCAAGCAATATCGCTTTGTTCTTGTTGCCACTTGGCAATATCCTCAGGACCGAACGCAGCTGCCGACTTAATCTGACTTGCATATGGTTCATCTTTTACAGACAAACTTAGCAAGAAGTTCAACTTCCCGTTATATGCGTCAAGAGCGGGAATGCCCGTGCCATTCGTAAAGGTCGAGGTGTTGTACAAACTTCTTCCGTCAGAAAGCAAGTCGACTTGACCGCACTTGATATATATCGGGAACAGTGCCGCATTGCCACCGACTGCGGGACGAATTTGATTGAGTACGTCGTTGTGCATTGCGAATTTGTTGACAACTTCGCCCTCGTCGTCCGTTTGCGTGAACACTCCGCGAACGTCAAGTTTACGTCCGCCGTCAAGGGCTTTACCTGTTAACAAAGAACCCGGTTCGCAAATCATTACCGAGATGACGTTTACATAGCTATTGCCGCCGCCGGGGTTATCGGGGTTGCCGAACGTAAGCGTTTTGCCTACGTATGTTTGCAATGCTCCGTTAATCGCGCCCGTGATATTTTCAAACAACGGAGTAGCACTGTACATTTTGTACCAACTTTCCTGTCCCGTTGCAAACGCCTGCAATACGCTCTTGGTATCGACGGTTATGGACGGACCGCCCTCGTCGCTGGTGTTCGGGTTAGTACTCGGTACGTCATCGTGATCGGCGTCCGTCAAAATGAACAGAGGTCCGCCCGAACCGACAAGTTCGCTGTTGGAGATATTGACGTGTCCGCGCCAAGCGTAGCTCATATTGGAGTAGGAGTTGTACGCCTTGGTATTTTCGATATAGATATCGGTGCGTTCCAAATCGCAATTATCGTGATCTTCGCCCGTTACTATTTTGCGAGTTTCTTTGTTTACCCAAAAACCGCTCGTAGCGTAGTTGTCGTGAATAAAGTTGCTGAAAAGTTGGTCCGCGTTTACGTTGTCATAGTGCATTTGCCAAGCAAACACGGTAGACATCATTATACCTGCGGGTATAACAGAATCTTCGCCCTCGTCAGGATTGTTTATGTTGGGGTTGTTGCCTTTCATAGCGATGTTTTTGAGAGTGTACTCGCCAAGGTCGGAACCGTCCAACATAGGTTGATAGAACAGGAACACGCTCCAATTGGATATGGGGTTTTTGGCAGTTGTGTAATCATCCCAATCGACATATTCAAGCAAAATTCTGCCGTGAGCGGATCTGTTTTGACGCTCGGTGTAGGTTACGCTTTGGTAGTTGCCGCTGACGCTTGTGGTGCTTGTGCAGAACAAGCCCTTTGCCATATTGTAACCGATTCCCGTGGTTACGCCTACGTTACCGCTGATTTGAACGCCGTTGTAGTCTACAAGATTAGTATCCATAACGCGCGCATAGTTTTCATTGGAGCCGTGACCGCTGTTGTCGCCGCTGCGGAGTGTTCCCGCAAGCGTTTGTTGCGACTTAGAGAAACCTGCAAGGCTGGATCTCGCCTCGTTAAACAGCACGTTGTTTTCCGTTCCCTCAACGTCGGACCAGAAGTACAGAGAGGGCATTTGATCGGGATCGAGTTGGATACTGTTGTGCAGAATTACCCACTTGATATTGCCTACGTAGTTGCAGAGAGGCTGATCGTCCGCTTCCAACTTGACCGCGTCCTCGTTGGGGGTGACGGTGGTTGTGTGCGCATTGAGATCGGCAGAGTAGGTGCTGTGCCAGATTTCCGACCAAAATCTCTTTTGCAAGTCTGCCATAACAGACAAGCCGATTTGATCGTAGACATTGTAGCCGCCGTCAACGATAAACGCTTCCACTACCAGAGTGCCGTCATCTTCATTCAGATTGTCGACGTTGTAGCCCTCGGCGGGAGAAATTTCCAACTTGACATACTTGCCTGCGGCGTCCTCGGAGAACTTGTAGGTGTTGTCCTCGATGGTAACAAAGGAGGTCAACGCTTCGTCTTTAAGTTCCTTATAACTGCCCTCTTTGGTTTCCTTTACAAACACTTTGGCAACGGTTTTGATATTGTCGATAAATGCCGTGTTGCCAGCGGCGGTACTGTCGTACACAGTGGCGCGCACGCGGAAGATGAACTTGTTGACGTTGCCGATCTCGTAGATCTCGCCCGTCTTGCGGAAATCGCCGCGTTGTTCCTCTGTGCCCTCTTCACGGGGTGCGGATCTTGTGAGATAGTCGGTATAGCCTTGGGGGGCACGCAAACTCGTCAACGGTCTTTTTTCTGTGACGTCGCTACTACCGCCCGTACCGACCGTAACATCTACGGTATCCGTCTTTCCCTCGTAAGAAAGGGAGTAGCTTGTGTTGCCCGCTTTTGTCAAATCGGCGCGAGCAAGAGTTGCGCCTTTCGCTACGAGTTCCGCAACGGTTTTGGTTTCGGTGTGGTTATCGGAATAAGTTACTTTGACTTGCAAATTGTCGTAGTCGATTGTCGCGCCAACCTCGTAAGTACGAACGGGGGCAACGAACTCAATTGCTGTCACCGTTACTTTGTCGTTGCAACTTGCAAGCACGGGGAGTGCGATGGCAAGTACAATGGCAAGAACGATAACAAGTGATAATCTCTTCTTCATTTTGCTTGTTTCTTTCTCCTTTTTTTGATTTTTTATTTATGTCGAAACGAAAGTCTTGGGGACTTTACGTTGTTGTCAGTTACTACTCCCAATTTCCCACGTACAACCATATATCCGCAACCGCGCCCGTTGCCGAGTCGTTGGAGGAATATCTGAGGTGTACGTTGCCTTTCCGCAAAAACACAAGCGGGTCGGTGCGACCTGCCGCGCCATTGCTCGTCAACGGTTTACATGCGGGTTTGGCGGGTTCGACAATGGTTACGGTGACGGTTTTGTTTGTGGCGTCTTTCGGGAAATAGTCCCAAGCGATAGTCACTTCAAATTCTTCCACTTCCGTGATGTTGCCGTTTTCGTCCTGTTCCTGAACCTTTTTGGGGTTGTAGTTGATATAAGCGCGGTACTCCTTTTCTACTTCGTCGTAGGTGACGGAAACTTCCTGCCTGTCGCTTGTGATAATGCCGGTAATTTCTATTTTGTCCATATAGATAATCTTTTCAAACGGTACGGCTTGCATACCGAAAATGCCCACTATCAACACGGAACCGAGAAATACCACCAACAAAATTATTACAGTCGATTTTTTCATAGCTTATTTCTCCACAAAGTACAGCTTGGCGCGGGTGACAAACAGGTACACGCGCGCGACCGTCAACACAACCGCCAACACCAATCCCTTGACGAGGGAGGACGTTGTGCCGCGGTCGGAAAGGAAGTAGTACAAAAAGGCGAACAGTGCCGACAGCAAAAAGCCGATGATCGTTGCGTTGCGTTCGTTGGGACTGTCGAACTCCACGCCCACCGTCTGATATTGGTCGGCGAAGTTGTTCATAAGGTCCATTTCCGCGCACCACAGCAGGTGACTTTCCGCCACCAGCAGAGTTATAAATCCCATTAACACGATTTCCGTTGCGTACGCGGAGGAAACGGTTACTTTTGTCATTACGCCCTCTACAACGTGGTAGGATTGGGCAAAGTAGTACGTCAACGTAACCGCCACCGTCGAGAGCAAAATTACCGCCGCACGGAACGCTATGCGCCCGAAAAGCGTGTAGATGGGCTTTTGCGGACGGGTTTTGAGTATGTTGCGCGCCGCGCCCTCGCGGCTGTACACCGAGGCGTAGGTGTTGTTGAACGACAAGGTCATAACCAACATAACCAACAAATTGAACGTCTTTGTCATAACCTGTCCCGAATAGTCGGTGTTCATTGCCGCATACAGGCGGTTGAGCAACAATATCGCAATGGCGGGCAGAACAAGCTGAACAAAGGAACCGATAAGGAACGAACTGCTTCGGCAGTCCATCTGCAACGATTCGAAGAAAGGACTCAACTGTCTGCGATGTACGCGATTGGGCTTTGACTTGACGTTGCGCTTGTCAAACTCGAACTGCTTGGACGCCATTTTTACAAACAGAGGGCGCGCCGCCACAAAGGAAACGGCAATGAGCGCGACGACAACGGCAAACATAACGCCCCAATAGAGGAACGTGTCGCCTTGAATGAGTTGCGCGCGCATACGCAATGTGCCGCCCACTATCATCAAAGTGAGATAGTAGTAAGGTACAAACACTTTGGCAAACGCATTGATAAAGTCGTCGATACCTTTGTAGATGTAGCCCCACTGCCCCATAATGTTTATGTTGGAGGGAATCGCCTGAATGAGGAATACCAAACCAACGGTTACCGCGCTTGCCACACCCAACACCAAGACGGCTTGCAACCACTTGAAGTGTCCTACAAATCTGCCCACGTAGTAGGCGGGAATGGATAGAACCGCGCCGATAGCTACGGGTACAAGCGAGATAAAGATAAAGCAGAACAGCAGCCAAGGATAGTAGTACCACACCGCGCTGTTACTGATACCGTAGGCAACAAAAAGCGGCAAAGTTAAACCGACGTTCTTTTTCAGTTCAAAAATGTAGTACAGTATCAACTTGGACATATACACGTTGGTACTGCTGACGGGCAGGGTGAGCAACACTCTGTTATCCGCCGTCATATACAGCGTTTTGGTTAGCCCCACCGTGCAGGTTATGACGGACATTAACTGTATGAGGGTAAAAATTACGTTTACAACCGTGTCGGGTATGTAACCGAAAGGACGGAATACCGACAGCATTTTGCTGACGTAAAACAACAGCCAAAACACAACTATAACAACCGCCATTTTTATGACGGTAAGCACCACTTTGATTATCGTGGAACGAACCGAACGTATGAACGACAAATCCAATTTGTCCCGCAGCTGCATAATAACCAGCGTTTTGAGATTGCGCAAATACGTTTTCACTGCTTTGCCTCCGATTTGCCTTTACGCTGACGGCGTTTTTTGCGAGGTTTTTCCTCGTTGGACTCCGCGCCCTCTACGGGAACGGGCTGTACGTCGTTGCCGTTGATGACGGACATATAGAACTGTTCCAAACTTTCGCCGTTGCGTTCCATCTGGTGTACGTCCTTGACGCATTGAATTTGTCCCTTGCGAATAATGGCGATCCTGTCGCAGATACGCTCTACGACGTCGATGATGTGACTGCTGAAAAACACGATATTGCCCGCTTCGGCATGTTCGCGCATACATTCCTTTACTTGGAAAATGCTGTTGGGATCAAGACCCGTCAACGGCTCGTCCAATATCCACACCTTTGGGTTGTGAATGAGCGCAGCCATAATGGTTACTTTTTGCTTCATTCCGTGCGAATAGGTGCGAATGGGGTTGTCTATCGCCGATTGCAATTCAAAACGCTCTACCATTTTGTTGAGGCGTTCTTCGCGATCTTCTTTGCTTACTTCGTACAAATCGGCAATGTAGTTGATGTACTCGCGCGCGGTCAAACGCTCGTAAAGCGCGTAGTGGTCGGGGACAAAACCAATCTGACGCTTTGCCTGTACGCTTTGCGTAGCCACGTCGTAGCCGCACACTTCTATCGCGCCGTCGGTTATGGTCTGAATACCCACAATACTCTTGATGATTGTGGATTTGCCCGCGCCGTTCGGCCCCAAAAAGCCGAATATTTCGCCGCCGCACACTTCGAGATCGGCGTCTTTGACGGCGTACACGTCGCTCGTGCCGTAACGCTTGGTAAATTTTTTGAGAATAAGTTTGTTTTCGTTTTCCATATTCATTGGCTCCTCGATACTTCTGCCTGCAAGTTTGCTTTCCAAAGCAAGTTTATCTACACGTATTTTTTTGTTGCGCTCCACTATATCCAACCAACCCGAAACGGCGTTGTAACCCAATTCGTAGATGAACCACATACCGAACGCAAAGCCGTAGTACACAACCAAAAACAGGAATTGGTACAAAGGATAGAACGTAAAGCTGAGATTGCCGATATTGAACGTAAACGTAGCAATACGCGTGTTGAGTGCCCATTGTCCCAATTTATCCACGATAAAGTCGCCGTTGAGGTAGAAATAGTCTACGTCGGGATTGTAGTTGGTGAACCAAGCGTTGACGATGAGCATTGCCACAAAGTAGATGGAGAACGCCACCATACTGTACTTGAATTCTTTCCAACGCGGACGGCGGAATATCCCCAAACCAACAACGAGCAACGGCATATAAAACGCGTGGTAGTGACTCATAAAGAAATTTATCACGCTGTGAGATAATATTCCGTTTTCGCCCGTATCGGGCATTACCAACGCCAAAAACGCTCCCATAACGTTGATAAAGTAGGTAAAATAGAACAACTTTTTCCACTTGAACGTGAGGCACAACGGCGTGATGTACATAGCCGTGTTGCACAGGTGCAACGGCAACGCTGTGACCCAACCCGCCCCGAACAGATCGCCGAAGCGGTGTCCGAAAGAGAAGTTAATCAAGCCCAAGAATGCGTAGTACATCATTGCAAAACGCTTTGTGTCGTAGGTTTTATCACGCAACAGCACAAACAGTGTTATGGGAATCACCGCCGCGGGATACAACAACAAGCGGTGATAGAAATTTAGCTCTTTCGGCTGGAACGCAAGCGGTTTAAGCACCACTTCCATCGCATATCCCGGGAATGCCGCCAATATGCAACCGACAGCCGCAAGCGCGAACCATATCCATTCCTTTCCGCGCAGGCGTATCTTGTCGAAGTTGGCAACGGTGTACACGACGCAGTAGCCCAAGCCCAGACCCGTTTCAAAACTCAACAGCATTGCGCGCACGTTGAAAGCCTCGAACGCGCCCGTACCGACGATAGCCAAAATGTGGCTCGGCAACATAACGCTGTTAAAGACGAATATGGGAAGAGCGACGTAAGCTATCAGCGTGGGGATCGTCTTTACTTTGAAAAAGGACGCAAGCATGACAAGCATTTCCGCGGCATAGGCAAACCACACCTGCAACAGCGCGACAAAGATAAGCCCCTTTGTTTCAAAACCGTTGGACGGATTGAGGCTGCGCACATACGAAATATTGTCGTTGCCGAGCATATAACGGAAGAAGAACGCCGTTGCAAGTACCAACGAGAACGTTTTGAGCGCGATATTAAGTTTTGTAGGCAACTTTTTGTTGAGCAACAACCCCGTAATAACGACGGCGGCAACTCCAAATGCGCCAAAAAGATAGTAGATAGCTGTCATATTTTCTCCTATTGTAAAAACCGCAACAAAAAAATCCGCCCTTTTACAGCATATATTGTGAGTAAAAAACGGATTTATTTTCGCCGACTTACCGTCGGATAACATAAATTGCGCCTGTATTCGCCGCAAAAAATTACAGCAAAAAAGCGCGTCGGTTATCCGATCGCGGCATATTCAGTTGTCAGGATAAAAATTTTACTTTTTGTCTGTAAGCAACGGCTCCGAAAAACGCCGCTGAACTCTGCGCATTGCCGCTGCGCACAAATCTGCCGTCGGTACGCACAATGCACGCGCACACCTTGCGATATGCGTACACGTACACAGCCCACAAGGCTACGCAACCCAAAATCACCGAAAGTATGCTGAAAATATGTTGGTAAACAAAGCCGAAAATCGACACGGCGTTTTCGTTAGCCAACAAATACATACCCTCCTGCAACACGTTCAACGATTGCAAGGAAAAATCTATGTGACGAACCGACGTTTTGAGCCAAAAACTGAGCAGGGCAAAAGCGCAGAACACAACAAAAAACCTAACGATATTCCCTACCGTTTTGCCGAAGTTTTTCATATGAGTTCTCATAGAAACCGTACGTTCGTTCTCGATAACGCGAGAACCGTACAAAAAGTTCTGCATTTTCTGTCCCTTTTGGCAATTTCGTGCAATTTTGAAACTGCTTCGACGATTTTTAAGGTAATTTTATTATATCCCATTTGAACAAATTGTCAACGATTTCGACCGCGCGTAGACAATTTATACGCGAACAAATCGACTTTTTTTATGCAATTGCGACAAAATATAACAAAACATTGTAAATTAGATATAATTTTTATCCTTTTTCGCCGCGGTTACGAAAAAGGGGCGCATTTACGTCCCTCAACCGAATTTATATTTCCGTGCGCAATTTTCCGCGCTCGAAATAGCACAAAACCGCGCCGTCGGGAAGAGCTTCCCTCACGCGAGGGAACTCGTCCAACTGTTCTTCGCGGTGCGCGTCGCTGTTGACGCACAGATACTTGCCGCCGAATGACAGATATTTTGCAACGGCTTGCAACGTCGGCATTGTAAACTCGCAGTTGCGCAACGAAGAGGTGTTTACCTCAGGCACGACTCCGCGACGGACTGCGCGGCGCAAAGTTTCGCATACGTAATCGAAATCTTCGACGTAATCGCCGTGCCACTTGCGCAAAACGTCCACGTGTCCCAACACGTCGAAATCGCCGTTTTCCACCATTTCGCGAACGCAACGATCGTAGGCGCGCTCGTATTGGCGGCGATCGGCTATCCCGTCCAAAACGGTTGCGTCGTGTACGGAGCCGATGATCATATCGGGGCGGAGAGATCGCAAAAACGCCGTTTCGCGCGGGTGCAGGTGCGGCTCGCCCATTTCGTAACCCTGCAACAGCTTGACTTTGCCCTCAAATTGCTTTTTGACGCGCTCGAACTCTTTGAGGCGCGCCTCGAACGGAAAGGAAGCAAATGTGTTGCGGTAAGCGTTGACGTCTATGTGATCGGTAAAACACACCGCGTCCAAGCCAAGCTCCACGGCGCGCAAAGCGTACCGCTCCATCGAGGCAACGCTGTCGAAACTGTATTCGGTGTGAACGTGCAAATCGCATTTGAGAAGTTTATTCATATATAAATTATATATCTTTGACCTCTTTTTGTAAAGCAAAACGCGCTTTGCCTACTTGTAAAGCGCGTCCAAGCCCGTACCTTGCAATCTTTGTCTGTCGCGAACGACCGTGTTGAGCAAACGTCGGGGCAAATCGAGATTTTGTTGCACGATATGCGACAGCTCGCCGTAAGGAAAAGGGTGATCGAATTTGTCGTTGCCCACTTCTATCGTAAAGGCGGGGATTTTCAGCTTTTCGATACACCAATCCTTGTAGCCGCCGACGCTTCCGTTCAGGGTAACAAGCGGATAGCCCGTGTATTTGGATATAGCCTCGGCGTAACGCTTGTCGCGGAAACGCCTGTGCGAGGTCTGCCCGAACTCCCAATAGATTTCTTCGCCTTTGAGGTGGTAACTAAGCGTAACGACGGGCTTGATACGTTCGGTAAAATCGCGCAACGCTCGCGTTTCCGCCGCGGAAAAAGGTTCTTTGCCCACGTAGTTGCAAGAGGAACGATAGTAGCCGTTTTGCGCGCCCTCGCCCCAATGCGCGTCGAAATTGACGTTGAGGTCCACGCCGTCGGCGTTGGCTTTCCACAAAGTGAAGTCGCTGCCGCCGTTTATACGCAAAAGATTGCTTTTGCGCTCTTTGTCGGCGACAAAACCTACGCCCTCCTGACAAAGCCGTACGCCGTCGGGATTGGTCATCGGGACAAAGTAAATACCGCCGTCGATGGGCAGATCGGCATTTTTGACGAGATGTTTGGCAAGGCACACAACCACCAACGCCGTGAGATGTTCTCTTGCGTGCATTGCGCCCTGCACGATCATATAGTTTCCGTTTTTGTTGCCCACGAACACGTAGGGTATACGCTGTTTCAATTCGCTTTCGCCCACCACGCCCGTTTCCACGCCGTGACGGCAAAACATATCCACTTCTTTGAGTAAATCTTCGTAACCGAACATACACTGCCCCTTTGTCGCTTTCTTAGTATATTCGTCGAAAATCGAAGAAGTGTTTGCATTAAAGAAAAAAGCCGATTTCAAATCGACTTTTTGTTCAATTCGTCAAAAGTTTCAACCAGACCGTTCGGGAACCGTCCGTTACGCGCAATTTCTCGGAAATTTCCACCCCCACTATCGCAAAAACCTCGTTGCCGCAGGCAATAAGCAACAAATTGTCGCGCTTGCGGGCGGAAATTTTTTTGTCGATGAGATACCTGTTGAGCGGTTTTGTGCCGCCGCCGAACTTGGTAAACACATCTCCCTCGCGCCGAGTGCGAAACACCGCGCCGTCGGGGATCTTGCTGGGGTCTGCCCGCAGGCTGTCGGGCAAATACGTTTCGGAAACGGAAACCGTCCCGAGAGGCGTTGCCACGTTGCCCTCGGAGAAAGGGATTTCAAAGCGGTAAACGGGCGTTTGCCGCGACGGACACAGCGTAACGCAACCGTAGTCGTTGTAGGCGACAAATCCGAAAGGCAGGTTTACCATTTTTCCGCCGACGTTTTGGGCGAGGTTGAAAATGGCGCGGATATGCTTTTGTTCGACGTCGCAATGAACGCCTAAACGTTTGAACACCTTGTCCAACAAACGGTAGTCGCATTCGCATAGCAACTCTACGGGGATATGCGCCCCATCGCCGTCGAAAACTATTTGTTTGAATTTTTCCGTCGCCTGCAAGTCCAACCGTGCGTCGTCGTCGGCTATATTTTGAGCAAAGCGCAAGATATTTTGCTTTACCGCGGGATTGAGTTGTTGAAGCAACGGCATAACTTTATGTCGGATAAAATTGCGCGTGTAGCGAGTGTCGGCGTTGGTGACGTCCTCCACGTGGGGTACGCCGTGTTCTTCGGCATATTTTTCTATATCCGCGCGAGTCCAATCCAACAGCGGACGGAGATATTTGCCGCTTTCGCGCTTCATTCCCGTCGCGCCCTTTGCGCCGCTGCCGCGAATGATATGCATAAGCACCGTTTCGGCATTGTCGTCGGCGTTGTGAGCCAAGCAAACGAAGTCGCAATCGAGATTGTCGAACACGCGATAACGCAAAATGCGCGCCGCAGTTTCGGTGGAGAACTTTTGCTCGGCGGCATAGGACGGCACGTCCACGCGGTAAACGAAACATTCAACGCCCAATTCGCGACAGTAGTCCGCAACAAAATCGCAGTCGCTCTGCGCCTCGGGGCGTATTCCGTGATTGACTGTAACGGCAAAAATATTGCGTAACTCCTTTTTATTTGCCAACACGTGCAACATCACCATACTGTCGATTCCGCCCGATACGGCGATTGCGTAACGGCGGTTGTCGGTATGCTGTTCGAGGTTGTGTTCCGATGTCATTTAAGTTCCTCTTTGAGAATTTTGTACATTGCGACGAACTGCTCCACCGACAATTCTTCGCCGCGGCAATTTGCGGAGAAACCGCATTTTTCAATTATTGCCGCCGATTGCTCCTTGCTTATGCCAAAGCCGTTTGCCAGACAGTTTGCCAACGTCTTGCGGCGCATAGAAAACGCCGAACGTACGGTTTTGCGAAACAGATCTCTGTCGGCAACGTCAAATTTATCTTTGAAATCGAGCGTTACCACCGCGCTGTCCACATTGGGCTTGGGGTAAAACAGCTCGCGACCGAGTACGCGCGTAAGCGTAACGTCGGCAACGGACTGCACCGCCACCGACAACGCGCCGTAATCTTTGGTGCGGGGCGAAGCGGACAAACGCCGAGCCACCTCGTACTGCACGGTGAGAGTCAAAGAACGCGCGCAGTTGGTTTCCTCCACAAAACGCGTGATAAACGGGCTTGTTATGTAGTAGGGAATGTTGGCTACAACGCGATAGCTTTCGCCGCACAATTCCTCTATGCGGCTCATCGGGTACTTCATTATATCGCCGATAACAAGTTGCACGTTGTGGCAGTCGGCAAGAGTAATTTGCAAAATATCGCGGAGATTTTTGTCTATTTCAAAGGTTACCACCTTGTCGGCGTGACGCGACAGTACGCGAGTAAGAGTGCCTGCTCCCGCGCCCACTTCCAAAACCGCGCCGCCGTTTACGCCCGCGTCTTGGCAAATATCTTCCAAAATAGATTCGTCCGTCAAGAAGTTCTGCCCGAACTGCTTGTTGAAACGAAAACCTCTTTCGTCAAGTAACCGTTTTATTTCCATACTCTGTCAAAAGCTATCCTGTCTGTTGAAATTTTTTGCGCGCCGTCTGCGCCGTCGCAGTTGACCTAACGTAATCATTTTACCACATAAACTTGCAAAAGTACACCGTTGACAATGTTTTTGCCGCACGAAACGCCGACAAAAAACCGTCCGTAAAAACGGGACACCGTTGTCGCAGTACGCCCCAAGCAAGAACAATAAAAATCTTTTTATATCGCCTGCCCGTCCGCTACCGTCGTTCGCCTTACATTGTGGCGCGCGGTAAACCGAGTTACTGTATATACAGTAAAAAGGGTAGAAAAAAGGATCTTACTGTATAGGGTAGGATCCTTTTCTCAATCGATGTTGTTTGTAAAGATATATAAGCTCGGCAAAAAGATTCAGTTAAAATCTTTCGTTAAACAAATATCTTTACGGCGTTGAACTTAGTCGGCTACGTACGGAATCAAAGCCATTTGACGCGCGCGTTTGATAGCCACTGCAAGCTCTCTTTGGTGGTGAGCGCAAACGCCCGTCATACGGCGAGGCAAAATTTTGCCGCTTTCCGCCATATACTTTTTGAGCTTGGCGACATCTTTGTAGTCGATGTACTCGGTTTTGTCAACGCAGAAGTTGCAAACCTTGCGGCGTGCTGGACTTCTCATAGGTCTTTTTACTTCTTTATTTTCCATTTTTGTTTCTCCTTACAATCAGAAAGGCATATCGTCGTCATCTACAACTTTGAGGCTGTCGATAACTTGATCTCTGCCGGCAGGCTGTGCGCCCGCGTTTTGTTGAGCGGAGCCGTTGGCTCTGGACAGGAATTCCACTTGATCCGCGCGTACGTCAAACGTTTGACGTCTTACGCCGTCACGCTCGTAACTGCCCGTTTGAATACTTCCCGTAACAGCAACCTGACTTCCCTTTACCAAATACTTTACGCAGTTAGCCGCCAAGGCGTCCCACGTGATTATGTTGATAAAGTCGGCTCTGTTGTCGCCGTCGCGAGAATAGTTGCGATTGACGGCAATAGAAAAACGGCAATAGGTGTGTCCGCTTTCGGTGGGAGTAGATGACTGAGGGTCTTGTGTTAATCTTCCGATCAAAAATACTTTGTTCATGTGTAACTCCTATGGCTGAATTATCTCTTGACAATGAGGAAACGAATGACGCTGTCTTGATTGATACGCATCACGCGTTCCAGCTCTTCGGGCAGAGTTGCGGGTGCGGTGAAATTGATAAGTACGTAGTAGCCTTCGTTTTTGTAGTTTATCGGATAGGCAAGACGTCTTGTACCCCACTTGTCCACACTGTCAACGGTGCCGCCGTTACCCGTAACAACCGCGTTGAGCTTTTCCACTACCGCGTCCTTGGCTTCGTCCGCCAAATCGTTGTTAAGGATATACAACAATTCGTAACTGTTCATGCTTATTTTACCTCCTTGTGGTCTGTTTGGCTGCGGTTCCTCCCCGCAGCAAGGGTTGCCATATTTAGGCAAATTACATTATATAGTAAATATTTACAAAAATCAAGCGATTTTCAAATAAATCGAAAGTTTACGCCGTCAATTTGACGTATTGCCGACATTTTGCACGTTTTATGCTCAATTGTTGCCGTCGGACGCGCCTTTATCCCGAGAGGGAACGTTTGCGTCGAACCCGCCCTCCGTCAAAAAGTTCATAATGTCGGCAATGATAACATCGTCTTTGTTGGTGTACAGCATAGCGTGACCCAAATCGGGGTACACCTTGACGGACGCATTGACAAAGTGTTCCGCGACGTATTCCACGGATCTGTACGGGACAAGTTCGTCCAACTTGCCCCACAATACCAAAACGGGAGTGGAAATCGGCGAGGCAACTTCCACCATAGTGTTGCATATTTTTACTATGTCGCAAAACGCGATACCGTTGCGCGGAGAAAAATATCTGAGGGTGCGCTTCAACGCGATTTTGCCCGTGGTCGCGGCATTTTCGCCGTACGGCGCAAGGACGTTTTGCACGGCGTTGTTTTTCTCGCGCAGATTTCCCTCGGCGGAGCGGTAGGTTTGTACCGTTTTGTTGCCGTAAAATTTTACCGCGTCCACAAAAAGCATAGGGTTGAGATATTTGTTGGCGGGCGAAAGCATAACGGCTCGGTGTACGCGCCTTTCCGCGCACAGAAAAGAAGTCAACGCTCCGCCCATTGAAAAGCCCACCACGTCCACTTGGTCGTGCTTTCGGGCAAGTTTGTCGTACGCTTCGAGAACGGCTTTGAGAGTTGCGGTTACGGTAAATTTGCGCATATCCACTTCGCCGTTGTGTCCGGGGATCTCAACCGCGCGCACTTCGTCGTAGCGACCCAAGTAGTTGTACAACCTACCGAAGTCGCCCGTGTCCGTCAAATATCCGTGTATCGTCATTACCGCCTTGCTCATTTTACCACCTTATACATTTGCCCTGTTTGGCGAGAAATTCGTTTGTTTTGGAAAAATGCTTACAACCGAAAAACCCGTTATACGCCGAGAGCGGACTCGGGTGCGCCGCAGTCAAAACCAAGTGTTGAGGATTGGTGATCAACTCTTTCTTTTGGTAGGCGTTGCGACCCCACAGCAAAAACACCATTCCGCGCGGGCGCGCGTTGAGGTGAGAGATAACCGCGTCGGTGAAAATTTCCCACCCTTTGTCCTTGTGGGAATTGGGTTTGCCCGCCTCGACGGTTAGTACCGTGTTCATTAGCAGTACGCCCTGTTTCGCCCACGGGGTGAGATCGCCGCCGACTATCTCGGAGGGTTTGCCCGTATCCGATTTGATTTCCGCAAATATGTTGACAAGACTTTTGGGAACGTCTACGCCCTGCGGCACCGAAAAACACATTCCCATCGCCTGATTGGGATTGTAGTACGGGTCCTGACCGAGTATCACAACGTTTACCTCGTCGTAGGCGGTGTTGTCGAATGCGTTTAGTATCAATCTCTTGGGTGGATACACGCGCTTTGCCGCGTACTGCTCCACCAAGAAACTTTTTAGTTGAACAAAGTAGGGCTTGACAAATTCCCTCTTGAAAAGATCGTCCCAACCGTTGTAACTACGTTCCATATTTACTCCTCTTTTGCAATGGGCTTGACGCGCATATCCTTTTCGCAACGGATCTCGTCGCCCTCTTGTAGCGTCAGCACTTCGCCGTCGTCGTAATCTACCACAACGCCGTTTATCTGTAACGAGATTACCGCCCCGTCTGCCGTTTTCAGCAAGTAATCGCCTGCTTTGAGCTGTTTTCCGTTGCCCGCTCCGTACTTGCAAAATGCTTTCAAAACAAGCCACTCTCCGTCCGACGTGAGAACAGCGTCTTGGGCGTAGGCGGCTTTGCGCGCCGACTGTTCCCGCTTCATTTGTCGGTACATAACGACGAAACGCGCAATCAACGCGCCCAGCGACGCCAACGCTATCGCAAGCACCACCCAAGGCAACCATTGACTAAGTTCCGCAGCAAGCAGCATACCCTTATCCTCGACAAAAAGTTGTTTCGATAAAAGTATTATATCATATACAAAACTGTCTGTCCACATAGAAAATCCGTCAAAAACCATATTGTTTGCACGCTTGAAACCTTAGCTGTTTGACACAAGCGGAAAACGGAGTTATAATTTATAAAAAACAAAAAGGAGCCGCTATGTACGAATTTAAGAAAGGCTTTTACTCCGACGTGCGCATAGAGGACCGTTTTTCGACGCAAATACGTTTGCAAAACGGACAACTGCACGAAGCCAAGGTCACAACAGAAAAGAAGGCTTTTGTACGCGTGTTCGACGGTAAAATGTGGTACTACACGTCTACCGACGACGTCAGTTCCGTCCAACAGGCACTCAACGAACTGTACGCCTACGCGCATTCTGATAAAAATATCGACCGAAACCCAATTGTTTCGCGCTATCAGACAAACAAGGACGTAAAAATCGTCTTTGCCGAACATTGCGTAAAAGACGTTCCGTTTGAAGAAAAGTTGAAATTGGTGTCGGAAACGGACGCCAAACTGACAAGTTCTCTTTGCAACTACAAGAGCGCGCAATATCTCGACAGATACTCGCTGTACGAATTTTACTCTTCCAAGGGAGCCGATATCAAATACGACTTTCAAACCTGCGGCATAGCTTACGGCTTGGCTTTTGCACACGGTGAGGACACTATGCAGGAGCAACTGAGCAAAGCGCGCACGGAGTTTTCTCAGCTGAACTACTCCGACGAGGAATTGCACGACTTTATTTCGCGTTGCGAAGACTTCATTCTCAACGCAAAACCCGTCCAAGCGGGAAGCTATCCCGTGGTGCTTGCGCCCATTGTGACGGGGGTGTTTGCGCACGAAAGTTTCGGACACAAGTCGGAAAGCGACTTTATGTTGGGCGACGAGGCAATGGCAAAGGAATGGACCCTCGGCAAAAAGGTGGGATCGGATATTTTGACCATTCGCGAAAGCGGCGTATTTCAAGGAAGCGGTTACGTCCCCTACGACGACGAGGGGACTGCGGCTACGGACACCTACCTCATCAAAAACGGCGTGCTGACAGGACGTTTGCACAGTGCCGCCACCGCCGCCGCGCTCAACGAACAACTTACGGGAAACGCGCGCGCCATCAGTTGCGACTACGAACCGATAGTGCGTATGACCACCACTTTTGTGGAAAGCGGCGACAGCACGTTTGAACAGCTTATCGCGCCGATAAAGCACGGCTACTACATATACGACTTCAAACACGGTAGCGGAATGTCCACATTTACCATCGCCCCCAACCTCGCCTACGAGATTGTGGACGGCAAAGTGGCGGGACCGGTTAAAATAGCCGTCTTGACAGGCAACGTGTTTGAAACATTGGGACTGATAGACGGCGTGGGCAACGACAGACAAATACTGAGCTTTGTGACGGGCGGCTGTGGCAAAATGGAACAATACCCGCTCAACGTCGGCTTGGGCGGACCGCATATACGCGTATCCAAAATGAACGTGCAATAGAGAGGCGTAATATGAAAACGGAAAAATTGGTATCGAAGAAATCTAACAGATGTCTGAACGTTGTGGCAAATCAGGTGGAAAGTTTGCGCATAAACAACAGCAAACAAAACACTTTCCGCATTTACGACAACGGTTTTATCGGAGTGGACGGCTCGTTGGGCGAAGCCGATTGGGAACAATTGGAACAATCGGCTAAGGCAAAACTCGCGCAAGGGATAGACTACCCCGAAACGCACTCAAAACAGCGCGTTCTTACCGTGGACGCAACAAAGCACATATTCGACGAAAAAGATTTTATCCCTGCCGTTCAATACCTTTTGGACAGATTGGGGGCGGAAAATCCGCAATTTTTGTTCTCCAACAAGGTGCAACTGAACAGTAGCGAGGACAGTTACGAAAACAGCGACGGAGAACGCTACCTGTATCGCGGCAATCAGTTTTTGCTTTCGTTGGCGATAAAATTGAAAGGTTCTCCCAACATAATGGACGAGGGTTACGGGGCGGAAAGTCTTGACTTTGACGAGGACGCCATTTGCCGCGATGTCAAATTGATATGCGACGCGTTTTTGAACAAGTTACCCCACGTCGAAGAGGACGAAGTGACGGTGATAGGCGGAGGCGAACCGCTTCAATACGCTATCCAGCACTTGATAGCCGATCTGTACTTCAACAACGCGTCCCTGTTTGCCGACGAACTCGGGCAAAAACTGTTTAACGACAAACTTTCCATAACGATAAACCGCAACCCCGCCGAACAAATAAATTTGCCATTCTTTGACGCGGAGGGCGTTGTAAACGAGGGATATGTAAACTACCTCGTCAAAAACGGCGTTTTGGAAAGATTGCTCACCTGCAAAAAATCCGCCGCACAATACGATACTCCCAACCTCGGTTGCGCGGGCGCGGCTTACAACGGAGTACCCAATGTCGGCGCAGAGGGTTTGGACGTTCAAAACACCGCCACCGATCTTTGCGAGTTGGTAAAGGGCAAAGCCGTATTTGTTTCCGACACGGGCGGCGGAGATATGACCCCGAGCGGAGATATAAGTATGCCCGTAATGACGGCGTACCTGTTTGAGAACGGAAAATTGTTGGGCAGACTGCCCGAATTTGTCATTTCCGCAAATATTTTCCAACTGCTGGGCGACGACTTTGTGGGAGTGACGGACAGCGGGCTGTTCAAATTCGGCAAACAAAAACACTTTGTTTACAAAGCGAAAATCGTAAACAAAGCCTGAGTTATCCGAAAAAAAAGCAAAACCGACTTCGCATAACAAACGAAGTCGGTTTTTTTTGCGGAAAATCGTCGCCGAAAGCGTTGCCGCCGCCGTTAAACTACGGCTTGGCGGCTGTTTCGGGCAAGAACTCAATCAAAATTATCTGTAAACAAACAGCGGTTCGGTGTGATCGCGAGTAGCTGTTTGCGCCACAAAATCTATCTTGTAACGGTGATAGCGCGTAAAAGTTTCAGCAAAAGTAACCTTTATTTCCACAATACGCATATCGGGGTTGGCTTCGGTTACGTATTCGTTGTAGTTGAGCGAAAACTCTCTCTTCAAAAACTTACGCAACGCGGCGTTTTGTGCGTCCAAGGGGTGTCCGAGAGATCGCGCCACACCGTGCATATTGTGCGATCCGTGACAAAGCCCCACGCCGGGGCTGACGGATATGTGATTCATCAACGAATTGCCCACGCGTCCGAGTATGTAAAACACGCCGTCGTGATAAACTGCGTTTACGTCGCGAACGCTCACCACGCCGTTGGCGGCAGAAGCCACGCTCATCTCTATCACGTGTCCGAAATTTTCTTCCATTACCTCCAATGCTCTCGCATAAATGTCTTTGCTGTCCATTTCGCCCTCCGCAAACTTTTGTACTTATATTGTAACAAAACGCAAGCGCAAAGTCAATACGTGAATTTGAAAAACCCCAAGGGACTGACCCTTGGGGCTAATGCGCGCAAACTTACGCGTTCAATTGGGCGAGCATATCCTCTACGTCCACGCCGTGAACCGCCGCGGCTTCTTCCACCGTTTCGGTGTGAGCCATAAGGCAATGGATACAACCCATTCCGTAACGTCCGAAAACGCGAGCGGCTTCCGGCTTGATTTGCAACACTTCTACTATTTTCATATCCTTGGTTATCATAGTAATCTCCTTATTGAAAAATTTTGCATTGTTATTTTACAACAGTATGCGCTACTTGGCAAGCAAAAATGCCGTTATCTGAAATTTTCGTACTGTTTGAGCAAATCTGCCGAAATGCTGGGCTGTATCTTTGCAAACGCCTTTTCAAACATTTCGCGAGTGAGAGGTATGGGAGAGTGAAGATCTCCCGCCTGAATTTGTTCCAACGCCAAGCGGCAGGCTTCTTCTATTATTCCGCAAATATCCGCGGCGGAATAGTAGGCGTCCTCCACTTCCACAACGCCGACGGGGCTTTCGACGGTGGTTTTGTGTACTGTCATCTGCACAACTTCGTCAACGGTTATGTCGTTTAACTCTATGCCTTGAAGTTTGCTTTCCACTATTGCGCGCTTTGCCTCGATATCGGGAGGCGACACGTGTACCAAGTGCGAAAATCTCTTGTAACGCAAGTAGGCGGGGTCTATCACGTCGGGACGGTTGGTCGCGGCGATAATCATACGCTTTGATCCGTCCACGCCGAAGCCGTTGATACGTTGCAACAGTTCGGTCGTCACCGCCGCCTTGTAGTCCTTTGTGTCCTGCGTGCGGCGGCTGAAAATGGATTCACATTCGTCCACGAACAGTATCGCTCCGTCCGGACAAGCGTCAATTTCGTCAAACAACTGCCGTACAGCCTGCTCGGACTGACCCACATAGGATTTGAAAATATCCGCAGGGGTGATAACGAACAGCGGCAATTTCAACGCGTTGGCTATTGCCTCGGCAAACATTGTTTTGCCCGTGCCGGGCGCGCCGTACATAAGCAGACCCAAGCCGCCCTCTATTTTGTAGTACTTGATTATGTCGGGGTTTTGAGCGATAAAGATGAAGCTCTTGACGATCTTTTTTACGTCCTCCAAACCCTTTACGTCGTCGAAAGTGGTATCGGGAATTTTGCTCTTCACCGACGAACCCAAAACGCGCGCTCTGTCGCCCAAACGCCGTTCAAAATCCTTGTACTTTTCCACCTCGGCCGTGTCGGTGTGACGTTCGCTCAACTTGTGCGCCAACTGCGAAGCGCGAAGATATTCCGTCGCCAAAGGCTGACGTTCTTCGCCCTGAATTTCATGCAGGTCCTTTCTGCCGTTCAACAGGGAGCGAATTTTGTCCGTCGATTCGCGAAACTGCTTTTCAAGATTTTCAATTGTGTCGGAAGGATTGTTCTTTTCCGATTTTTTTGCCATACCGGACATCGCTTTCCTCCTTAGGCTATATCGCCGATGTCGCCTACGCCGCCGCCGTTGCCGTTACCGTCGGGCTTACCGCCGCCGTTGTCGCCGCTGTTCGATTGCGGCGCGGGAGCGTTACCCGCATTTTTGGGCGAGGACGACGCGCGCATATCCGCCATCAATTTCTTTGCATAAGAGTTTTCCTGTTCGGGAGCGACGCCCTTGTTCTTTTTGGATTGCTTTGCAAAGCCCTTTTGCGACATCGTTTTCATACGAACGCTGACCGTTTTGAGGCTGTTGACCATTTCCAACGCGATCCTTTGACTGCTGACGAGCATTTCACACATCTGATTCATACGCGCGGCGTTGTTCCTAATGGCGCGACGTACCTGACGTTTGCGCCTCATACGCTCCCAAAAGCCGTACTTTTGCGACATAGTTGCGGCAAGCACTTCCTGTTGCATATTGAGTACGTCGTCTACGCAATCGATAGCCTGACCGATACACTGCATTGCAAATCCAACGTCGTTCAATAAATCGATGACGGATTTCATTTGCATTGTAACGTCCAAAAACGTTATCAATATCTGCGTGCGGTAGTCCTCTTCGCCGTACTGATCCTCGAAAGAGATTGCGCGTTGGCAAAGTTGCATTATGCGACGGTCCAATTCTCTGCGCTTTTTCTTGCGCTCCGCATTGAGCATTACTTGTTTGTTTTGTTCCTCAATGTTGGATTGTTCCTGTTCCATTTGTTGAAGTTGATCGCTGTAATCTTCTGGCATTATTCGTTCCCCCTTGTGTGAATCTGTTGTAATTTTGTTTTAAGAAGCTGTTTTTCCGCTTCGTTGTTGTCAAACCAATCGTGAATGGAAATGCGGTGCAAATTCCAATTGCGTTCCGTCAAATTTTGGTAGTACAGCAAGTTGTAGTCGAGATAGTCGTACTTGCCGTCCGTGGGCAGTTCGCACCACACGCCCAATTCCGCTTGCTGTTTGTCCTCGGACAACACGGCGACGGGTATACGCACGGAGCCTTCCGTTACGCCGTAACCCACCACTACGCGGTCCTCGTCGATGCCCAAGGACTTTATATATTTTACCACGTCCGCAACAAAATGGGAACCTCTTTCCAAAGTGTTGCTCACAAATTGCTTCATTCCCTCTTGCGCGAAGCGTTGCACCAAGCGCAGATAATCCACGATAAAGGATATGCGCGTGGCTCCGTCCAATTGGTAGGGCAAAACGGAGTGGATAACCGTTACCGAACTCCTTGCGCGGGTAACCGCCACGTTAAATATGCACTGACCGAAGTCGTCGCGGTTCAGTTCGCCGAACCTCTTTTGAACGGAACCGTTTTTGTCGCGCCCGTAGGTCAACGACAGTATCAGGTGATCCGTTTCCTGTCCCTGAACGCTTTCTATCGTGCGGAAGAATACCGCTTTGTCCCCCACGTCTACCGCCGCTTGCGCGCGCCTGATAGCTTCGTCCAGCTTGCCGTCGCGAGATACAAGCCGTTGTATTTCTTCCAACTGAGCCTGTCCGAATGCAACCACGCCCACCGAGTAGCCGTCGCGCAATTTGCCGCTGTCCTCGTCAAAGTACTTGGCAAAGTGTTCTTTGAGCAGTTGCAACGCCTTTTCCGCTTCCGCACGGTTTACGCCGCCCTCGCAGTAGCCCTCCTCAACGTAGACGTCGGTAAAGCCCAACCCCTCGCCAAACGGACGAGCCGCGGGGAACGTGCGCATAAACGGATAGAACCTCTTTTGCGAAAACGCGATAAGTGCCTCGGTGTTGCTACGGTAGTGACACGTAAGCTCGGCGTAGTTGAAAGTGTGCGCGTTCAACGCCAAACTCAACGCGGAGATGTTTTTGTCGAGTTTCAGTTCCTTGTCGTAGTCCTCTATCACCGCGGCTTTTTGCGCCTTGAAGTGAGTTATGGGCGGCATTTGATGTTCGTCACCCACCAAAACGCACTGTTTGGAGCGGTACAGCAACGGTACGAGATACACGGGTTCGAGCTGACTTGCTTCGTCCACGATGACCACATCAAAATCGTCGTAGGTTTCGGTGCGGAACAGCACGCTTGCCGTGGACGGCGACAGAATGAAGCAACGTTTGAGTTTGCAAATGGCGGAGTCGTAGTTTTTGAACATACCGCGCATTGTGTACTTGACGCCCTTATCTCCCGCAAGGAAAGCGAAATCGGGGTCGTCGGGATCGATGGAAGTCAGACAAGCCTGTTCGATAGCCTTTGCGTTGAGGCGAGCGATTTCCTTTTCGGCGGCGGAATATTTGCTCAATTCCACTTCCGCCTGATGTCCCATTCCGTTGTGATAGTTGCCCATTTGACCTATGCGATAAACTATCACTGCGTGCAAAAAGTTGTGTTCTACAAATTCGGCAAAGCGAGATGGTTCCACGATAACGTCGCCCTTTTCCGCCGCCTCAAACAGCTTGCGGGCAGGGATAACGGCGCAAAGCGCGTCCAACAAAGCGTAGTACTGAATTGCCGCGCCCGCGCAACCCTTGTCGGCGGATTGACGGACAAAGTAGCGCAAATCTTCAACGCTCAAACCCTCGCAACCGACGGTGTAGTAGTTTTTGACATATTTGTTGCCGACTTCTTTGAGCAGTTCCGTCGCTTTTGTCAAAGAGTCAACGCATTTTTTGTTCAATTTCGTTATCGCGGAAATGATTTGCAAACGAATGGAGTCCGCGATTGCGGAATAAGCGGCGTTCCCGCCGAAACGCAATGCCGCGCAAACCGTTTCAGCCACGGCGAGAAGTTCCGCCTGAGGCATAGTCAGGTTGGCTTCTTCGCAAATTTGCTTTACGGCGCAAAGCAGTTGCTTTTGAGAAAGATACAGTTCGTAAGCCGCGATCACCTCTCCCAACGTTACGCTGTGAGCGGCAAAGGTCACGTCGGGGTCTTTGGTAAGCAACTCGTAGGTCTGTTCCGCAATGTCGATATATCTGCGCAACGAAACTTTGAGCGTTTTGCTCCTGTGCAACGCCAACGACAACGCCTCGTACTGTTCTTCCGTGAGCAGTTCGGGAACGTTGAGTATTTGCGACATATAGCGCAATGCCCGTTCCGCCTCGTTGGAACGTACGCAGTAGTTGCGGTAGTCAAGCGCGGCTTTGATAACCTTGTCCGCCGTGAGCAACTTGTCCGAACTGAACGCGGATAGTTTTTTGACGGTGTGCGCCGTCTTGAAACCGAGTTTGTCGCCCTCGCGGTACTCCTTTATGTCGTCGTAAACTTTGAGAATGAAATTTTGCTGTTTTTCCGTCAGGGGCAAATCGAACACTTCGAGCGCGTCCAACTGACTCTTGCGAGCCTCGGTACGCTTGGCGTTGTACGCGTCAACAGTTTCCAACAGCTTTTCCACGTCAACGGCGTTGTCAAGACTGCCCGAAATGAGCTTTCTGTTGTCGTCGATGAGTTTGAGTTGCGCCAAAGTGAGTTCTTTGTCTACGACGAGGCGAACAACGCCGTCTACGCCCGCCGCGTCCCCCGTAAATTGCACCGAGGGGTTGGCATTGACGAGATTTTGCCTGTATGTATCCAACTTGCGGCTGAACGTTTCCGTTTTGTCGCGGTCCGTTCCCAATTTGGCGATTTTGTCTATTGCGTCGGCGGCATTGGGTTTGAATACGTCCTGTCCCGCAAGCGACAAAATGCAGTCCACTGTAAGTTGCTCCAAAGAAACACCGCACGAACGTCGAACGGAATCCAATTCGTCGAGGACGTCTTTGAGCAAGTTGCCTATCTCTTTGTAGGCGGGGAGCAACGTTTCGTCCACGTTGACGGAACCGTTTACGTTAAGCCAAGGGCTGTACTTTATCGGACGCTCTTTGCAGAGATTTGCAAACTGTTTTCCCGCTTCGCTTGCAAGCGATTTGACCTGTTCCAACTGCTCTGCGGTGATTTTTTCCATTTGAGCGGCGGGAGCGAAATCGATAACGGGCAAATCGGCGTTGGCAAAGTACGCGTCCAAAGCGTCGTAGTAGCATTTGCCCGCCACGGTATCTTTGCCGTACATAACGTTGTAGTAGTTGGCTAGTTTCATAACGGCGTCCGTCTTGTTGCGCAACGCCGCGTCCAACTTGACGGGTATGGAGCGGTCGGGCGTGTACTCGCGCTTGTAGCGCAAAATGTTGCGAAATTCCATTTTGAGAGAGGACGGATTGACCGTTGAAGCCTGTTTTTCCGTTTCGTAAGCGAGCATAAGAACAAACTTGCGAAGATTTTCGGGCAGTTTGTTGCTGACTTCCGCCAAGGCGGAGATCTTTTTGGAAGCGAACATAACTCTCTTGCCCTGCGACATCAATATCGCTATCATATTGGCGATAGTCAAAGTTTTGCCCGTTCCCGGGGGACCTTTTATTATGAGCGATTCGCCGCTTGCAACGCGCCCTATCAATTTTTGCTGAATGCTGTCGTGCGGCAGAATAAACTGCAAGCCCACCGATTTTTTCTGCTCGGGAGTTGCCGCGTGTTCGGGCTGTTGCAAGCCGAACACTTTGGCTACAAGTTCGCTACGATCGATCTTGTCCTTGTTGCGGCGAACGTCGTAGTACATACATATATCGCTGTGGTTGTAGGTTGAAATAGCCACCACGTCGCGCGACAACGAAAATGCCGCCTGTTGCGAAACGGTGTTCACGCAATCGTTAAGATAACGCTCCACTCTGTCGAAATATTCCCTGCCGTCCGACAAGACGTTCAGATCCAACGCGTCGTCGAAATCCGCTCCGTTGCCGTTTGGGTGAGGAAACCCCGCCGCAACGGTAGGATACAGTTCGCGCATAAGCGTGATAAGGCAAGGGTTGAAGTAGGCGTCGTCGTCTACAAATTCTATCTCTACGGGGCTGGTTTCCGACCCCCTGTTGAGCCTTATCGGGTAAATAATCATAGGAGAATTGACAGTTACGAGTTCTCCCTGTTGAGTTATTTGCCAACGCAACGCGCCGACGCTCAAAAACAGCGGATTGTTGCCTTTAAGGTTGAGTTCGCTGTAATAGTTGTCGATAAATTTGTGCAGATCCTCCACACTTACCGTGCCGTTTGTTTCTTTCCACTGCCATTTGACGGAAATACCCGTATCGGGGATCTTGACAAGAGAACTTTTTGCAAGAACCGTTTGATTGCCCGGTTTTCCGTGCCGTTCGCGCGCGGTGTTGATCATCAATTCGCCCGACGGGGCGTCGGGGAAAGAAAGCAGATAGGTGCGGTTGGACACGGAACTGCGCGCAGTGCCGTCGAAGTCGCCCAAATCCAACATTCTGTTGGAAGTACCCTCTTCGAGGTGAAGCAGATCTCGGATAAAATCGTCCAAAAAATCTTTGGTGTTATTTGGCATAAGTATATTTTCCTTTAATTAAAATTCATCGAATTCCACGAGCGGGTGCGGGCTTCGTCGCAGTCGTACTCAAAAGCTCTTGCGTCCGCCTCGTACATATGTACCTTGTACACGTTAGAATGAGTGTTGCCGTTGTAAATTTGACGGGTTTCTTTCCACAGCATTACTCTCCCGCGACTGATACCCATATTGAGAAAGTGCCAATCCGTCCAAGCACCGTTTACCAACGCGCTTTGCAGAGAGTGGAAAGATTCGTGTACTATCGTGCCGAACGTCCAATCGATATTGAGCGTACACGACAACTTAAACTGTATACATTTGCCACCGTCGCAACACAATCCGCCCGCCGTTTGGTTTTCGAGTTCATCTAACAATTCCACTTTGGGGAAGTTTTCGGATACGGGCAGACGAAGTATCTGATACACCGAACGCACCGCCTGACGAAGCCTGTTTTCCATTTCATCTCGTTCCAGACGTTGCCACACGCTCTTGTCGTCTGTTCCCAAAGTGCAGTAACGCGCGATCATTCCGCATTTGGCAAAAACCGATTCGTTGCTGTCCACAATGAGCCTTATGTTGTTTCTGTCTATGTCGCGAATGAGGTCGTAATTGAAACCGCCGTAAACGCTACGCTGTTTTTCGTACTGCGAAAAGTCGCCCCAACCGGAGTCTATAACCAAATACACCGCCGAGAGGTGTTCGAGATAGTTAAGTACTGCCTTACTGTGCGCGTTGGAAATACGTCTGCATTTATCCTGCCAACGAGCGTCGCCCGCGCCGTGCAATTTGAGAAGTTGGCTGAACCCGCAAAATCCCAAAAAGGGCATAGACTGCAAAATTTCGTCGCCGTTGACTTCGTTTACTATTTTTCTGGCGATGAGTTCTTCCTTGGCAGAGGCGTAGACGGGCATAGATATGTATTCCAGACTTATGTCCGCTATGGACACGTCGTCGCCCTCTTCGCCCGCAAGTTCCATTGCGCGCTTGTTGAGGTGAGCGGTGCCGCTTGTGTCCGTCAAGTAAATTTTCAACCCCCGTTTGCCCAAACGCATTGCAAGCATAAGCAACGCGTCGCATTTCTCCACGGGTAACGACAGGGCGTTTTCAACAATGCAAACGGCGTTTTGTTCGCAGATGTAGCCGAACAATGTTTGCAAAAAATCTTCTTCCTTGTCTGCAAGTCCGCTTGCTTCCACGCACAGCAACTTGCCGTCATCGCCGCATTGATAAGCGGCAAACAGGCGAGCGTCGTCCGTCAACGGGGTGCTTAGCACAACGGCGTTGGCTTTGCCTCCCTCGGTGTACTCGGGCATAGGAAACACTTCGTAATCGCGGCGGTAGTAAGTTATATCCTTGATGTAGGCGTTTGCCGTCTGCACGATAACGCGCTGTTTTGCAGTTTGGAACAGCTTTTCGCAATCGTCGAGGTATTCGGCGGCGCGCTGTTTGAGATCGCCGAGCTGTAACAGAGGAACGTCCGTTACAAAGTTACATTCTTTCAACAGTTCGCGAGAACGCGCGGCGCACGACAAGGCTTGCGTACACAAATCGACGTCGGTTACCGCTCCGCCGAAAACGCGGCGGTACTTGACCGTTTCTCCGAGAGCGGCATTCAAATCAGTGGCGAACTTGGCAAATTTTTCCACTATGGCGGCGGTTTTTCCGTAGCCGTTTTGGTTCGCCTCGGCAATAGCCTGCTCGAAGTACTGCTTTGCCGCAACGTAGTTTTCCTCTGCAAACCCGTCCGCATACGCCAACAAACGCAACTTGGCGTTCAGGCGCAGGCGTAACGCTTTGGCGTTGTCCCGCTTGTCGTCAAACAGGTTGGGGTTGTCTATTATCGCGTTGAGGCACTCCGACTCGGAATGAAGTTTTTTCAAATCCAGACAATCGAAATATGCCTTGTTGATACGTGAAAGTTGTTCCGAAAGAGAAGCCATATTACTTGTCGTCGTCCGTCAAACGGTACGGATCTTCCGTGTTGTTTTGAGAGTTTTGCTCTTGTTGGTTTTGCTGGTTGCTTTGAGGTTGTTGAGAACCGCCCATAGCGAACTGTTTCAACATCTCGTCGTCGCCCTCCGAAATAACGTCGGGTTGAACGTGAATTTTTTGCTCTGGTACGTCATCGTAGAGTTCTTCGTCTTGCATACTGCGTTCGCTGATGTCCTCCGAAATATCCTGCAACTGACTGAGATATTCCTTTGCCTCGTTGTTTACGCGGAGAGCTTCGTTCTTGACGCGTATAAGAGCCATAGACGCGCTTTCGGCGTTTTTGCGCCCGTAGTTGCCCGAAAGCACCGCCACGATGTCGCCGAAATCGAGTTGGCTGATAAGGCGACCCGCATTTGCGGGGTGAGCGTCGATCTCCGCCTGTAACGGGAGCAGTACTTCCAACTTGTAGATGTCCAAAATAGCCAAACGCGCTTTGTTGCTTTGCTGTTGAGCCTGCAACATTGCTTTAAGTTTTTCCTGTTCCGCTTGCAAACGTTTTATATTTGTGGCAAGCGCGGCTCTGCGCTGTTGAAGCGTAACGTTGTCGCCGTTGTTTTCCACTTCTTTGAATATGCCCTGCAATTCCACGCGTATATCGGCAAGTTGTTGCTCTATTTCGTTGATACGGCTGCCGATCTTCCCCGTGGGGTCGGTCAGGCGGCTTTCTTCCTGTTTGAGGCGTTCGCAGAAACGCTGGAAGTCGTTCAACGCCTGTTGCGCGCCCGACAGCTGTCCTACGCCGTCCTCTTTGTAATGGGGGAACGGTTTTTCGGCTCGGTCCTTGGGTTTAACTTCTTCCGTCATCTGCGCCCATTTGGAAGCGGACTCTATTGCCGCGTCCATCTCGGCGAGGTCGGAATTTGTGCAGAATGCGTTTAGCAAGTGACTGCGTACGTTCATCAAAGCAACCATTATGTGGCAAGCGCACTCACACGCTTGCTTACTGCTGAAATCGCAAACGCCCTCCAACGCTACCAACAAAGCCGTAGCCTTTTTCTTAATTTCGTTTAGTACTTCCTCCTGTTGAACAATTTGCTCTCCGAATATCGCGACATTGCCAAGAAGAGTATCTATCGCGCTTATGGTAGTCTGCACCGTCTTGACAATTTCCTCGCGCGCGCTCGGTTGAGATTGTTCTTGTTTGTTTTTGTTTTTCATAATCTTCTTTACCTGTCCTTGTAGTTTTTGTATCTTTTTTATGTCCGCTTCGTCTTGTATTTCCGTCAGCTCCACAACTATGTCGGCAAGATCCCTCAAACTGTCCTTTACCTTACCGAACCCGTTGTTTACGCCGTAGATACACAGTTCCAAGATGTGTTCTATCGTTTCGATAGCCAAGGGCTTTGCGTCCTTGTAGAAACCGTGTCTGACGATATAGTCGGCGGTAAATTTGGGATTTACGCCCAAATTCCTCTTGGCCAACACCGCCTCTATGCGTTGCATCATATTTTTCATTTCCATTGCCGCACCTCTTTACCCTTTGTTGACCGAAGCGAGGACGTGAGCTACCAAATCCTTTGTGGCGTGAGGTATGCTCTCCCACCAATGGTTGCAAAACGCCAATACGTCGTCGGGATAGAATATGTAGTCGTTTTTGGTTTGACTTGCCTTGCGTTGAAGTTGCGCCAAGGGCAACATTCCCTCGCTTTCGAGATACTTTTTGTAACCGACTAACCTGCGGTTGCGACTGCTTGCAAAACACAAATAGTAGTCGTCGTCGGGTTCGATTGTGTTGTTTTGCAAAAATTCCTTGTCGGTAATGCGGCAGGGCATTTCGTTTTGGTGAATGAGATACAGCCTCAACTCGGAACGGTTGGTAAAGTACTCTATCGCCGAAGTTTCCTTTTTGCCCAAACGGTAACGGCTGTTTGCCCAATCGGAAAAGGTTTCGCCGTTTACGTACATCAAGCCGAAAAGCGGAGTTCTGCCGTCGTGCAACGACATATTCAACAAAGAAGTTATGCGCGCACTGTCGTCCGACTCGGGAACGCTCGTTTCGCGACGGGCGGGTATTTCGTCCAACAAACCCAAAGAGAACATCTGACCCGCCTTTTCGTCGTAGTCGAAAGAGCGGTTTTGACCGTTACGCAATTGGTCGGGAGGGTTTTGCAACAAGTCGAGATGACGGCGGGCGGCGATTTTGCGCAGGTACACCGATTTAGACACCGTTTTGCCGCGAAATTCGTTGCGCCAAATTCTTTCATAGTAGTTGCAAGCCACCTTGAAAGCCGTTATGTTGTCCACATTGGCGTGATTTGTTTCGTAGTAGTAGGCAAGCCGCAAAAGCGCGTTGGGATTGCCGCCGAGAGCCGCCTGTTTGCACAGTTCCACCGCTTTGGTTATCTTTTCGTGGGCAAGTTTGGCGTTTTGGTGACTGTTGTCCACGCGCGACAGGGTTTGCAACGCTTCGTGAAAGAGAATTTCCGACAGCGTGAATTTTTCGGAGTTTTCCGTTGTGATCTCGAACTCCTTGATAGTTATCGGTTTTTTGCATTTGACGCACACAAATTCGCCGCTGTACAATTCGTACACATCTCTTTCCTTACCGCATTTTTCACAACGCATATTGTTCCTCCCTGATAGCCGTAGGCGACTGTTCGACGGGCGTTTGAAGTTCCACAACGGCGTTTTTCACGGTTATCTTGTAGTTTTCGGTTACGTCCGTTTCGCCGCTTTTTACGCTAACTTCCGCAGTCACTTGCAAATATCCGTCGTTCTGCTCTTCATCGCTGACGTATTTATAAGTAATTTCGATTTCTTGTCCTGCCACAAGTCCCTGCTGTTCGTAGCCGAGCTTGTCGGCAAGATCTTCTATCGCGGGGCGCGTTTTGTATTCGCCGTTGTCCGTCAACGTGACGGTTACGGTAAGCTCAACTTCACTTATCGTAAAGTCGCAGGTAAGCGTACCCTGCAAGACGTAGTTTTTGTTGACGGGGTTCAGTGAAACTTCTTCCAAAACAGCCGTTGCAACGTAACTTCCCGCATTTACGGGTTCAACGTCTACATCGCCGTCTTTCAATTTGTAAGTTACCTTTAATGTGGGTTCTTCGCCGTCTATTTGTCCGCTAAACGACGGTTGAGGAGCTTGTCTTTCGCCGTTGTAGGTAAAGGAGGTTTGCTCGCTCCAACTTACCGTCAAAGTGGCTTTGGCAATTTCAAACTCGTGTTCCGCGTCGTTCAAAGCGTAGTTGGAAGAATACTGTTCGGAAAGTTGCGCCGTTACGCAATAATCCGAGCCTGCGTCAGTTTCCGCGCCATCGTAAGTGACCGCCGAAAGGGGTATTCCCTGAGCTACGTCGCCTGTGAAACTTTGCACTACGGGGTGTTGTTCCTGCCCGTTGTAAGTCAACTCGTCTTGGCTCCACACCGCGGTTACCGTCCTCTTGGTAATGGAAAATTCCTTTGTTAAATCGCCGCTGAGTTCGTAGTTTTTGTTTACGTCGGCGTCGGTCAAGGCAACTGTAACGGAATAACTTCCGACGTTGATGGCGTTGCCGTTCGTCAAATTGTCGCCGCTAACCGTGCAAACGGTAACGGGGATTTCCTCCTTGGCGGCTTTGCTCAACGTAACAGCGGGGACGATAGACTCGGCTTTGTAGGTGTAGTCAACGTCTGTCCAAGTAACGGTCAATTCCATTTTGTCGATCGTGAGGCTGTGCGTGATATTTTCCAACTTGTAGTTTTTGTTTACGTCGGCGTCGGTGAGGCTTGCCGTGACGGTGTATTCGCCCGCGTTCACGGCATATTCGCTACCGCCCTCTATACTGCAAGACAGCAGAGGTTGCTCCGACTTGACGCCCGTTACGGAAGCCGTTACGGTGTGTATGTCGCCGTCGTAGGTAAACGTATCATCTCCCCATTCAACCGTAACGGTTGCGGGATTGATGACAAACACGCTGTCGGGATCGTCTATGACGTAGTTGATATTGTAGTTGCCCGACGTCGGCAAGCTAACCTTTATCGGGTACGAACCGACGTTTTTAGAATCCATCGCCGTGTAAGTGAGTTGCTCAACGGGTACACGGTCGCTCTCCACGTCGCCGTTTACCTCGGTAACCTTTATGTAGTGAGTATCTCCGTCGTAAGTGAACTCTTTGGATTGTTCCCAAACCACGCTGACGGTTTGCGCGGAAATGGTAAATTGACAGGTGGAACCCGCAACTATTTCGTAGTTGTTGTTTACGTCGTCGCCCGTCAAAACCGCCGTCGCCGTGTAGACGTCGGCATTTACGGGGCTGGGGCTACTGTCGCCGCGATTACCGCTGTACGTTACGGAAAGAACGGGTTCTTCCGCCTTTACGCCGCTAACGCTTGCTTCGGGGTGTTGTTCTTGATGATTGTAAGTAAACGTCTGTTGCGCGCTCCAACTTACCGTCAACTGGTACTTGGCTATATCGTAGGTGTGAGTTTCGTCGCCCGCCTTGATGGTGTAGTTGGTGGCAAAGTGATTGTCGCCGTCGTTGGACAGGGACGTACTTACGCTGTACCCGTTGCCTGCGTTCGTTGCCTCGTACACGCGATTGGCGTTTAACTGCGAGAGCAACGCCGCGCGTTCGGAAGCGACCGCATTGTTAACGGAGTCGATTGCGGGAGCTTGTTTTTCGCCGTTGTACGTCAAAGTTCCGCTGTTCCAAACAAGCGTTACCTCGCGCTGTGTGATAGTGAACGAATGGGAAGTTGAAGTTTCTTCCAACTTATAGTTCTGCTTATCGATGGCTTTTGTGAGAGCCGCAGTTGCCTGATAAGTGTTGACGTCCTTGTTTGGATCGGGCGTAACGGTAATTTCCAACCTGCCGTCTGCCGCAACGCCTTCACAATGCACTACGGGTACGTGAGATTGACCGTCGTAGGTAAAGGTAAAGGTGTCCCACTCCACCATTGCCGTGGCTTGGGTTATTGCAAACGAATAGTCGGCGTCGTCGATAGTAAAGTTGGTGGCAAAACGCTCTTCGCCGTCCGTCAAATGCGCCGTTACCGTGTAGCCGCTTTGGACGTTGCGTTGCGCGCCCGTGTAGGTAAAGTGGTTTGCTTTGCCGGGCAGTACAACTCCGCTTTCGCCGTCCGATTCGGCATCGTCTACTTTGCTGACTTCGGGGTGTTGATACTCGCCGTTGTAAACAAAACTGTTGTTATTCCAAGTAACGGAGATATGTCTTTTTCCTATCTCGAAATCTTCGCTTGCTCCGTTGGACAAAGCGTAGTTGTTGTTGTAGAGTGAGGTATCGTTGAGAGCCGCAGTTGCCGTATATTTACCTGCGTAAACGCCGAAGTGACCGTCCAAGCCGCTTTGTTGCGTACTCAGCGTAACGGTCAAGCCGTTCTCAACGATGTCGTCGAGATCCTCATCGAAACTGCCCTCCGCTTTACTTACCGACGGCTGTTGCAACTTGCCGTTGTAGACGTAGCTTTTTTTCGAGTCCCAACTGAGCGTAAGCTCGATTTGTTTTATCGTAAAGTTGCGCGTCGTTTCGGTAAGGGTGTAGTTGTTGAGGTCTTGCGCCTCGGTCAGACTTATCTCGACTGTGTAAGTGCCTGCGTTTGTCGGTTGTTGCTCGGACGCGTCAAATCTGCTGCCGTTGTGCAAAGAACCGCTACGGCTGTGCGAAATTTGCAAAGAATGATTTTCCTCGCCCAGACCCGTCACTGTCGCCTCGGGAGAGTGTTGTTGCTTGTCGTAGGAGTACGCCACCGAGCCGCCGCTCTCGCCGCCCTTGTCGTCCCAGACGGGTGTAAGTTGAGCCTTTGCGATATAAACGGTTTTTGCCGCGCCTTGCACTATTTCGTACTGATTTGCCTGTTCGCCCGTCAACGACAGGGTTATATTGTAGTTGCCCGCGTTGCGCAACACCGCTTGCGTTGTTCTCTTTGTTGCTTGGTTAAACGAACCTGCGGAGTTTTCGATAGCCCAATCCAATTCGTCGTCGTTGATGACGTTGCCCTCGTCAAAACTCAACGTGTAGGTCTGTTCCTGCCCGTTGTAGGTGATGACGTTCTGCAATTTGTTGACGGTGCCGTCCTCCGCCCAATTTACGGTTACTTTGCGCTTGGTAACGGTAACGCGAACTTCGTCGCTACTGAATGAAGTAAGGTCGGAATCCGCCGAATGTGACGTTACCGTGCAGGTGTAAGTTCCGCCCTGCTTGAAAAACACGTGTTCGAAGAGGAACTCGTCCTGCGTTTTGTCGCTCCACGCTTCGCCGCCCGTGTCCGTACCGTCCCAAGTCCACTTGTAGGTGAGGGTGAAATCTTCGTCTGCCGCAACCGCGTCGGAGGAAAAGGCTATCTTTTCGCCGTACATAACAGTGTTGTTTGCGCAATCGGTCGTGACGGAACGTATGGTGGGCTTGCGCATAGTCCATTGCGGAGTCAGATACACGTCGGAATGTACTTGTTGCGAAAGTTCTTGCGAAAACGCCTGCGTCAACGAGTGAGAGGCGGCGTCTTTGCCGTCGGCAACGCTCCAAGAAATATCAAACCCGTTGCGGGTAAGACCGCCAAGCCACTCGTCCGCAGTTGCCGCCACCAAATAGCGAAATTCACATTCGCCCGCTGTTTGCGGTGCGGAATTAGCAAAAGACTTGGGTATAGCGTAACTGCCGCTGTCGTTGTCCTCGTTGACGTACACGCGGTAGATCTTGGCAAAGGACAGTTCCACCTGCTCCATACTTTCGGTAACGGGTTGTCCCTCGATGGATTTGCCGTTCACTTTCAATCCGTTGAAGATGTAGCCCTCGCTGTTGACATAGTTCCAATCCAAATCGTCGTCGCTTGTAATGTCGCTCTTTTCAAAGAAATCGTACTTTTGAGCATATTCGTCAACGTTGAACACGTCCCCCTTGGAGCCGAACCACGTTTCCAACACCTGCCCGTCAAAGCGACGATAGCTGTCCAAAGAATAAGAAAATGTTATGTACACGTCGCTGTCCGACAGCCCCGACGGAAGCACCTTGTTAGCCAACGCAAAGGAACCCGTTGTGTTGTAGCCGTAAAGCAGGTTGCGCACGTCGTCTATGTTGTCTTTTTCGGCGATTATCTTAATGTTGGGGTCTGCTTTTGCAAAGAGGTCGGTATCGGTAAAATCAAATTTCACTTCTCCCGAAAACGCCACCGTATCGACGCCTTTTTCCGAGAAAATGCCGCCGTACACCGACAAAACGGGTTTGTCGTTAAAGGTGTCGGTAAGCACGGCTTTGTTGCCCTTACCCTCCATAACGGATACAACGTTGTAACCGTCGAGGTTCGGGTCGTATTCGTAAACCAGCGGACGAACGACGTCCTCTCTGCCCTGACCGAAATAGCCCCTGTCCAAAAAGCCCAAACTGCCGAGAGTTACCGCCGCCGCGAACAACGCCGTTACCGTAGCCAAGACGATCACCCACGCCTTTTTGGTTTGAGTGCCGTCGCGCACGGCTGTCGCGTAACCGGCGATGACAAGCAAAAGGGACAGCGTATGCACAACGCACCAGCTGATTTGCGCCCAAAAAGTCATTGCGCTGGACATAAAATTGTTCGCCGCCATAAGGCACATTAACCCGAGCGTCACAAACAAATAGGGCAAAATTATCGCCAGACCGTAACGCAAACGGAAGTTACTTGCCAAAGAGAGAACCAAAACCACACAGTCGATAGCGGCGGCTATTAACGGAATTAACCAAAAACGGAGTTCCGCTTGCGCGCACAAAAGCCAAACGAACACAGCCATATCCATAACCATATTCACAAACAGGCTTACGCACAAAAGCCACTTCAAACTGCTGTATCTGTTGGCAGCTTTGTCATTGCGAGATGTGTTCTTCATTACTTGCTCCTTCTGTATTTGACAGGTCCCCTGATCAATCCGTTACCGAGAGCCTTTACTCTGTCAAAGACGTAAACGTCCTTGCCCAAATGGAATATGAGCAAACCGTTGTACTCCTTGCAGGACTTGCTTTTTACAAACGCATGAGTCAAGCGCACGGCGGGACTTAGCAATTTGCGATAGTACTTGTAGTTTTTCGCGCCGAGCGGCGTTGCGTCGGGCTGTGAACAGTTGGGACACAGATTGCTCAACTGCCCCGAATTGTTCTTGGTGTACCGCTTGTGACAGCACGGACACTCGAACGTCGCCTCGCTCGTCAAGCGCATTTTGTCAAAGGCAAATTCGAGATCGGCAGTAAGTCCGCCCTTTTGTTCGGGGTGGAAAATGTCCGTGTAGTACACTTCGGGACGACGGCACCCGCGGCATATGCGTCTGCCGTCCGCCTCTTCCACTTGCGTAGCGCACGCCGTCCGCACGCAACCGTCGAGCGTGTTAGCCGAACAATCCACCAAAAACAGGTGCTTGCAAAATTCCGACTGCTCCGCAATTTGTTTTATGTCCGAAGCGGTAAGCCCGAAATTCTTTTTGTCGGGTTGCAAAATCCACCCCTCGTCGGAAACCGCCGAAGCAATGCGATTGGAGCGCACCAAGTGGTCCTTGCTGTGACAATTCAGACAGGACACGTCCACGGAGTTGTTGAGTCCTATCGTAACGCACAAAACGGCTTTGCCTCCCAACATAACGTTGTAGCGAGAAGCCTGCCATTTTATGGAAGAAAATCCCAACACCTTTATCTCGCTGCAATCCAGCACCAACGGACCGTTGGGAGAAAACTCGCGACGTTTGTCCTCCAAAATGTCCAAGTCTTCCTTGCTGAAAATAACATAGTCGGTAAAGGCGTTGTCGCCGTTTTCGTTTTCCTCTTCCACGCACGCCGTCATCGCGGCAAAAACGCCGTCCCACAGCTTGGTGTGATCCACGCTGTTGTCCACGACGGATTCGTCCTTTGCGTCGTCGGGTGTACGGCTGATTATCTCCTTTATCTGCGCGCCCTCTTCTTTGGGAATGGGGTGGAAATATCCCCCCTCCTTGCGGAAGAACACCGTCCCCAAAAAGGGTTGCGACTCGCCCACGCCGTAGTTTGCCGTCAAGCGCAACGCCAAACCGCAGATTTCCACTTCGTTGTCCCTTGCGGCTTCAAACTGAAACGGTTTGCTGCTGTACAGCGGACGAAGTACTTCGGTGCAAAACCGTTGCGCCAACGCGTCGTCGTTTTGGCGTTGAGCCTCGTCCAACTTGCGCTGATAAGTCAAGAATGAATAGTTGTGGTGATAGTCCTGCGCAACCAAATCGATAAGGTTTTTCCACGCGCCCGCGTCGCCGCTTCCGTATTCGCCGCGCAAATGCGCAAACCAACTTGCGCCGTGGCTGTCAAATGCAAACCTGCCGCCGCTTTCGCTCGGGACGTCCCTGTCGTCGCTCAACACAAACACGTCCTCCGCCGTGCGAATAACGTTGCCATCTACCGACCTAATGGGAACATTTTTGATAAAACCGTTTTCAAACAGCCACACGATGCTCTCGAAAATGGCTTTGTACTTGTAGTTTACCGTCCTTGTAGCCATTACTTCACCTCTCCGAGTTCGTCCCTATCCAACACGGACTTTATGTCCTCCACCTTTTGCGCTTCCGCGCCGAGGTTTTTGCAAAAACTTTCGTCGTCGTTGTTTTCCAATTGGAAATTCCACAAACCGCGAATGTAGGCGACAAAGGTCTTGGGTAGCAAGGGGCGCAATTTGCCTTGACGGCTCTCTCCGCAAACGGGGCAAGCCGCCTCCCATTTGTCGTCAAATTCGATGACGGTGGGTCGCGGACTGCACTCGGCGTAACGGCACGTGCGGCAACTGCCCACGTCGTCGTATATGATACGGCACACTTCGTGTTCGCCCTTGCAACCGTTGCTTTTGCGGAAACACTGATCGCAAGCCGCGTAAAGTTCCGCCTCGGTTTTGCCGCGATATCTGTCGCTAAGCAAAATACAACCCTTTTCTTTCAGATAGCCGCAATGCGACATTGCGCAAATCTTCAAACAGGGCAGATTTCTGTCGTTGAGTTTTCCGCTGTTGCTCATTCTGCCGTGTTCGTGTTCCTTGTTGCTTGCCGAACAACGGTAGCCCTCTTCCGTAACGGAGCGTTTGAGCATATAACCGCAGTGGTCGCACTTGAACTCGCGCGTGTTGATTTCGTTCATCACGCAACTCTCTTCGTTTTTGTACTTGCCGCTGTGCGAACAGATCAAGTCGTTGTCGCGCAAGACTTCGTAGTACTCCTTGCGGGAAATTTGCTTGGTTTTGCCGCAGGTTTTGCACTCCACCGTAACGACGTCGCCGTTTTGGCGTTTGCTTTCGTTCGTTTCGTGCATAAGCGCGGGGTTTTCCTTGAAATGTACGCTACCGCCGTGATCGCAAATAAGCGTGTTTTTGCGTTTGAACTCCTCGTAGTCCTGTTGCGACATTAACTTTACGTTACCGCATTTGTTGCAACGCACCGTTACCATTTGGTCGTTGTTGCTACCCGCAAGTATCGTTGCGTCGCCGCTGTTGGACGTCATCAAGCCTATCGCCGCAAAATACGCCAACGCAAAACCCTCCAACTTGTTCATATCCGCAAACGAGAAAATTTCAACGTTTTTGTCCTGTCCCAAACGGAACACGCGTCCGATACGTTGGTCCATAGCAAGCGGGTCGGGCGTAACCTGATAGTTTACGATCAAGTTGCACTTTTGCAAGTTTGCGCCCTCAGTCAAGGCAGCGTCTTTTACCACCAAGATGGCGTCGGAACGGTCGTTAAAGGCGTTTATCACGTTTTCCTGACTGTCCGCGTCGCTCAAAACAAGACGTTTGGAATATTTTTTGTCCTTTTTCAACGCGGCGACCACCTCGTCGATAACGCTGTCCTTTTCGTCGAGTTCGTAATCGAAAAAGATAATCACGCGTTCCTTGGCGTGCTTGTCGAGTATCTGTTGCAAATAGCGATATTTGTAACCGAGCTTGTCGTCTGTTTCTTCGACGGGTATTATCGCCGTTTGATCCCACGCGTCCAAGCCGACGGCTTTGAACCGCTCGTGATAGTACTCCACGTAACCGTTCTTTGTGTAGTGACGGTACGCGGAAGCTCTGTAAATTTTGTCAAACTTGCCCAAAGCCTCGTAGAGCATTTCGTTGTAGGCGTTTTTGTCGCTTTCCCATTCGCCCTTGACGGAGGATATGTACTTGGCAACGGACATCGTTTCGCCGTTGTATTTGACGGCGGGCAGAAATCCGCTGTCGATATTTGCGCGCGAATAGTCCGCCTCCGCGCCGTTATTTAATTGCAACAGGCAAATCTTGGAGTACACTTCTGTCGGCACGGGGAAGAGCAGGACGTTTTTGACGAGTTTGTTTGCGTCGATAAAGTTGCCGCCCTCGCTGTGCGCCGACTGCCTTATCATTATCGACCGCAACAACGCGTGGTACTCGCGCGCAACAACGTCGATGATTTTGTTTTTTATTTCCTTGTTCTGTTTGAGAAAATTTTCCACGTGATTGGAACGGGCGTACTCCGTCAGATTGTCGTACTCTTCCTGACTTTGTATTCCCTGCCCGCGCAACCATTCAAAAAACGCCTCTCTGTACGGGTGCAACATTATCGTGTCCAACTTCACTTTGCGAATGAAGTCGGTAACATTTGTGGCTCCGCGGCACATTGTTTTGAGATAGTATTGTTTTTCTTGAAGATACTTTGCCGAACGTTGCTTGTCCTCCTGCTCGGCAAAATCGTCGGGATTGCCGCCCTGACAGCGTACAAAGTACCACAAACGGAACATATTTTCAAGGTTGCCCGAGTGCGGCGTGGCGGAAAGCAACAGACAGTACGTTTGCGAACCCGTCGCTTTCTTGATAGACATCAATTGAGAGAGGAGCTTCATCGCCTTGGCGTACTCGCCCTCTTCTTTGCACAGGTGGTGAGCCTCGTCCACGACGATAACGTCAAAGACAATGTTGTCGGGAATTTTCCACTGCGCAAAAACTTTCACGTCCACAATAACCGATTTGGCGGGGTGAATGATTTTGTCCGCGCTGTTACGCGTATAAATTTTGTTCAACACCGAGTAGAAATCGGTATTTGCGGGGTCGCCGTCGCGAACTTGTACGAGCTGACCTTTGCCCAGACCGAATTTTGTTTCGATAACGTCTACCCAATCGTTGAACACCTGACTCGGCGTTACTATCAACATATTGCTTATGCGGTCGCGTTCGGCAAGTTCGCTTAGCACCACTCCCGCTTCGTAGGTTTTTCCGCTACCCACTACGTCGGCAAGCAAGCCGAAACCGCGCAGATCGCGCAACATCTGTTCGGCGGCGCGTTGTTGCTTGGAGCGAATAACCGCGCCTCCGCCGTGCTTTTTAGGGTCACGCTGAATACCGTAAACGCCGCTCGGACCTTTTTCGTAGTACCGCGCGTCTATGTTGAGTTGGCTGAAATCGTCAAACCTGTCCAAAGCCAAAATTTTTTCTTCCGCGCGGCTTATCCTGCTGGTGTAGGTCGTGCGGCGGTCGGTGAGATTTTGCTTTTGGTCCTCGGGATTCCAAGCCTTTTGCGAATTACCGCCTTTGGTAAACCTGATTTCTATATTTGCCATAAATTTCTCCCAATTAGTCTGCGCCCTCTATCTTTATGGTAAAGTCTTGCGCCCTAAGCTCGATGTCGTTTGCCCAAACGTAGGTTTCTCCCGTAAGATCGGAGGATTTTTCGGGCAGGTATCTTATTTTTACGCGCACACCGCTGTTGGCTTCTTCCGATTTCCCCACAAAGGGCTTGGCTATGCCGTTTGCGTCGAATTGTATCCCCGCCTCGAAGTTAAACCTGCGCTCACTGCCCGTCAACCTGTCGAAAACGGACAGCAATTGCACCCGCGTATCGTTGTGGTAAAACATAACCGCGGCTTCCTTTTCGGTGTTGCGCCGACGGAAGTCTATCTTCTTTTCCAACATACGCTCGTAGGACTTGGTCTTGCCCGAATTGTCGAACAAAAACAGTCCCGTACTCTCGTAACGAAGCCCCTCGTCTTTGTACATCTGCCGTTCCAGCTCTCTTTTTGTCAGGGACATTGAAAAAATCAACAACGAACCCGACAAGCACGGCGGCACGTTATACTTGTAGTGAACACATTCGCCGTTTTCGGAGATTTCGTAACCCTTGTCCACCAACAAAGAAAATATGCAACGGCGATTGTTGCCCTCTCCCAAGTAAATATCCGTACCGTATGTCAGAGATGTAAGCGTTGCAACCTTTATGTTGTTCAGCGCGGCAAGCGCGCAACCCACTGCGGGAGCGTAAACCGCGTCCTCGTGCGCAAAAATGGCAAAGCTGTCCTCGCTGTCGTATTGGCGGTCCGTTCCCTCAAAGGTTCCGACGGCAACTTTGCGTTTTCTGCCGCCCATCTTCGCCTTGATGGCTTCCACCAGACGATAGGTTTCCACCACTCCGCCCGTTATGAACACGTGTTCGACGTTGCGGTTAATGTTTTTGTCCAACTCGTTTACAATGTAGCGGTAAAGTTTTTCGGCGAAAGAATCTTCCAAAATTTTACCGTTGACGTCCACGCCCACGCAATTTGCAAATTCGTCGTGAGTGAGTTTCAACCTTATGTTCAGATCGCGAATAACGTTTATCGGAACGCCGTCTTTGAAAAGGCTGTCCTCTTTGCCGTACATTCCGAAAAAGATTTTCGCCATTTTTATTTCTTTCAGAAACAGGTATTGCTTGGTGAGCAAGCCTCTTTCGTAAACGTGTCCGTCGCTGCCCGCCGACGGCGAACCCATCGTTTCGCGATCTTCCATACGCCGCTCCAAAAAATTGGCTACGGCGTTGTCGATGTCGTTTCCGCCGAGATCTATGGGGCTGCTGTGTCCCTCCAAACCGTCGATGGACACGCCCGAACGCTGAATGTTGGTTTTGGCGACAAACGTTTTGTCCTCGCCCACGTTGAACACAAGCGCGCTTTGCCCCTCGGAGATTATGCCGCGTTGCTTGGCGTAAATGCTCAACGCTTTGGTCATACTGAGTACGGTGTGGATCTTCCAACGTTTATCGAAGCCGTTCAACACGATACGTTTGAGTTCGGAAATGAATTCTTGCCCGATATTGGGAGGATAAACCAACGAAAGTTGCAATGTGTAGTCGCTGTTGAGCTGATCGGCGATACATTTTATGCGCCGCTCCACCAATTTGCCGATATACTTAAAGTACTGTTCGCAAACGGACTTGGGGGTTGTTTTGCTTACTTCAAAGGTTTTGTTCTGCTCTATCAGCTTGGAAAAATCCGATTCCGTTTTCGTTTCCAGCGGAAAAATGAATTTGGGAAAATGATTGCCCGAATTGTAGTACTTGACGTTGGAGTTGTAGACGCTTTCCGTCAGACTGCTTTTGCGTTGCAACAGCGTTAAAAGCTGTTTTATCTTTACGACCGTCAAATAACTGTTGGACTGCTGCTCCGTAACTTCGTCGGCAAAATACCAAGCGTTTTTGTCTTGATTGAAATAGGCAACGGCAGGCAACGCCATCAAGGACGTACCGTCGGGAACGATCTTGCCCCACCTTTCCTCGCCGTAAAGTTTGTAGGCGAAAACGACTTTCAGCGTGTCGCTGCCCAGATCCAATGCGACGTGGATATTTGTTGTGAAATTCATTTTCTTCCGCTCCGTGTTTACCGCTGTGTCAATTATCAACGATAAATGTCAAAATCTGCTAACTTAATATTATATCATAAATAAAACCTGTGTCAAGATGTACAATGAGATTTCGTCGCATATATATTACATTTTCTTATATAACAAGTGGCTGCCGCAACTTTTTTGCCCGCCGCGACGACCGAAGCGAGGCATTTTGGTTGGGGGATACGCGAGCGACAAGCGAGGAACGAACAAGAAGCCCCGAAATCGAGGCTTCTTGTTCCTTTATTTGCAGAGGAGCAAATATCGGTTAAATGTGTTGTTAGGCAGCTTCCTTGCAGAACAGTGCTTGGGTTATCTCAAAGCTACCTGCATCGCCCGGCATAGAATTCATATCAAGGAATATTCTAAATTCCACAATTCCTGTCAGACCGGAAACGTCAATGGTAACTGTCTGTTCTTCACCTGTCAAAAGGCCCTCGTCACCATCGTTACCCTCATATTTCTTTTCGGTTGTGCCAACTTTGATTATAGCACTGTGTCCTTGCAAGCCCTTGAAAGTGATCGTGATATGATCATAACCGCCCTCACCGAGGTCGATCCAAGCAAGAATGCTATCCCAACCTGCCGCCGCGTAGGTGACAGTTGTCTTGCCGTTTGCGTATTCAATATCACAGCGTTCGCCATCTTTGGGAGCATTGAGCCAAAGACCATTTGCGTCATAGTCTTTTGTTGTGTCAGCTTTGCCTGCAACATACATAAATTGAGCCTTGCTCACTTTAATTTCACCGGCAGGAACACCCTGATCACTAAGACCGGCGAAAATACGCACGGTCACATCGCCTGTTCTCGGTTTATCGAGAGGAATGGCTACCGTTTGCCACTCGCCTGTAAATTTGCCGAAATCTCCTTCTCCGCCATTACCTTCAAAATGAGCTTCGAATTTCTTTTGGTCGGAAAACTCTACACTGAGAATACCTACTGTATTTGCGGTACCTTTTACTTCCCAAAGAACATAGTTCAAGGGTGCGCCCTCGATCTTGGCGGTCGCGGTCGCGGCAGACCAGCTGTTGTTTTCAATGTAAGAAAGAGTGTAAACACCATTCTTCCCGTCTACGTTGTCGGCAGGTCCTGAAATTGTCCAATGATCATTGCCGTCTGCATCTGTCCAACCGGAATTGAAGCTGTTGAGCAAATCGGTGGGATAGGATCCGTCCTCCGGTTCGGGTTCGGGGGTTACCGTGCCTTTGCCGAATTCCATACTGTAAATTGTGAATTCGCCAGAGAGTCCTTTTTCGCCTCCACCTGCACTAGTGACACCAACAAAGAATAAGATTTTAAGATCGGAATTCCAATCTGCATTAAGACCGCTGATGTCGAGAACCTCGGTCTGCTCGCTTCCTGTAAATGTCAGGAAGTAACTATCTTTTTGTCGATCGTAGGGCTTCACCAAAAAGCCAACGCCCTCGGGACCCTTTACCTTGATTGTAAGAGTGGTCATATTTTGAAGAGCGGCACCCTTAACATAAGTATACATATAGGGCCATTCGAGATTGCCTTTTACATAGTGAACATTGACGGAGTTGTCCGTTGCGTTGAGGGAGGGCGTGTACACGCCGAAATCGTAGCTGAACCACTCGGTACTAACCTTGCCGTCGGTTTCGGTGATCTCCTTAGCGGTGTACATAGGAACAGCCTTGTCTGTGGAGAACTCGGCTTTTACGATAGTGAAGTCACCCTCGGCAGAGCCGTTACCCGTTTCCCAAATGACATAAATCTTGTTTTGAGCTTGTGCTTCGGCTACTTTGTCGGTCTTGGCAAATTTATGCGCAAATTCCTCGGTGGGGTTGCCTTGCTCATCGTTGACTTTTGCCTGAGTGAAGCCGGAAACGTCCACTTCGATAGTAAACTCTTTGTTATCCAAATCATCGGGAACGGTGGCTTGAACCTCGTAGAAGTCGAAGGGCTTGACGGCAATCAATGTGCCTGCGGGAGCCTTGACTGTGAGTTTGAAAGAGTTAATCGCGCTCATCGTTTCGGCATCGCTATACACAAATGCCAACAGAGCATTGTACCAAAATTCCTGATGAGTCTTTCTCTTGCCGTGAACGGTGTAGCTACCGTCTTGGTTTTGTGCGTCTACTTTGTAAATGCCGCGACCGTCATCGTACCAACCTGCGTTGACAGTTTTGCTTTCCGCCGTGATTTGGTTCCAAGCTGCGGTTTCGGGCAGGGGACTGCCTGCGGGCAGTTGGTAAGCCGTGGCGCGGTTTGCCTCGTTGATATCGCGGTCGGTGAGGTACATCTCGGAGATGGTGATCTTACCTGTTACATCTCTCCAACCTGCATCGGCAAACAGCAAGATAACGTTTTTGCTTGCAAGATTGTAGTCGGAAACGTCAATCTCGTAGGTCTTTTCCGTAGAGGAAAGTTCAAAGTTGAATTCTCTTGCGTCTGCACCGTCGCCGAATTTGACGAGCAGAGTACTCCACTCGGCGGTCGTCGTCATCGAAGCGGTCAAAACGAATGTTTTGTAGCTTTCCTTTTCTTCCGCACCGAGCGGACCGCTTACATATTGGTACGTATCCGTCTTGGTGTAGTCCAAAACAAGTTTGCCGCCTGTGGTGTTGATGTCGTAGATATTACGGTCGCCAACACTCCACAAGTTTGCGTTGCTTGTCAAAACGTCCCAACGGTTCTCCTTGGTGTTGTCGCACGCGACAACGAGGAAAGAAGAAACGATCATGACCAAGCTCAGCAGAACAGCTATTGCAATTTTCTTTGCTTTCATTGTTTTTCTCCTTTTTTTATTATTTTTTTGTATGTTCACTCGGCAGAGCCGAATTGATACCTTTGTGTTAGTTGTGTGCAATTTTGCTCAAAAAGCATATCAGCGTTTGAGCAGAGTTTCTTCGGTGTCGTAGTCGAACAGTTGAATGTGTTGCGTGTCCACGTAGAGAACGATCTTGTCCTCCTGCTCTACTCTGCAACGAGAGCCGCCGCGCACCACGATTTCGCTATCGGTGCCGTCGATAGAACAGTAGATCAACGTTTCATTGCCGAGTTTTTCGGTGACGTTGACGGTCGCCTTGATAGCGGCTTCGGGATAGCTCTCTGCCCATTCCTCGCCGTAGTGAACGTCCTCGGGACGAACGCCCAATACAAATTGACGTTTGTTTACTTCTTCTACGGTTAGACGCTTGACCGTTTCGGGGTGAATGAGCAGGCGGTTGCGACCTATGCGCGCGTAGATCTTGCGATCCTTGCCCTCGCCCTCCTCTTCCATTGTCACGTCGAGGAAGTTCATCTGCGGGGTGCCGATAAAGCCCGCGACAAACTTATTTGCAGGGTAGCTGTAAAGGTTGTCGGGGGTGTCTACTTGCTGAATAAGACCGTCTTTCATAACCACGATACGGGTACCCATAGTCATAGCCTCGGTTTGGTCGTGGGTGACGTAGATAAAGGTTGCTTGCAGTTGATTGTGCAACTTGATGATCTCCGTACGCATTTGCGTGCGCATTTTTGCGTCCAAGTTGGAAAGAGGCTCGTCCAACAGGAACACCTTGGGATCGCGCACTATCGCGCGACCGAGAGCGACGCGCTGGCGTTGTCCGCCGGAAAGGTTCTTGGGTTTGCGGTCGAGGTAGTCTTCCAAGCCCAATATCTTTGCCGCCGCTTTTACCTTTTGCTCGATTTCCTTTTTGGGGACTTTCCTTAGGCGCAGACCGAAAGACATATTTTCAAACACGGTCATATAGGGGTACAGCGCGTAGTTTTGGAACACCATCGCTATATCTCTATCCTTTGGTTCTACGTTGTTGACGCGTCTGTCATCGATGTACAGATCGCCCTCGCTGATCTCCTCCAACCCCGCGATCATTCTGAGGGTGGTGGATTTGCCGCAACCCGAGGGACCGACGAACACGACAAATTCCTTGTCGTGAATTTCAAGGTTGAAGTCGTGAACCGCACGGACTCCGCCGGGGTACACTTTTGCAATGTTTTTGAGTGATATGTTTGCCATTTGCTCCTCCTGAATGGTGACTGTTTTGCCACACTGTTTTTTTTTGTTTTGTATTTTTTCCGCACAAGGCGGTTGTTGCCTACTCTGTCGGCTTGGGCGCAAAGCCCAACTTGTGCATTGCCGCACGAATTTCCGAAAGGGAATTGAAACACTTCCACACCGTGCGCTTGTAGTAGTTGGCACCCATAAGCAGGGTTATGCCTTTGTCTATCCCGATGTAGCACTTGGTGTGCCAGCCCTGCGCGGCGTTGAAACTGTCGTAAAGCCCGTAGCGGCCGTTGAGAGCGGCACATTGCTTGTAGGTGAGGGCTAAGCTAAGCGCGTGCTTGTCGTCGAACACAACGCTTGCCAACGCGGCATACGGCGCAACTGTGCCGTCGGAAACGTTTTCGCTGTTGTTATTGCCGCTGGGAGTGCTGCCTATGCGACCGTTGTAGCCGCCGAGAACGGCGCAACTGCTCAGACCCCACACGCCGTTGGGGTACAAATCGGGTTGGGACGCGCAAAACAATCTGTCGTTCTTCACCGCCTTGACGGAGTTGGCGAACCAATCCACGCCAAACGGGTCTACCTTGCCGTTGAAATCCACAAAGGCGTGACTGAATTGGTGAGCGAACAGACTGCCGAACCATGTGTGAATGAAGTCGTCGCCATCTGCCGTTTTGCCCAAAAGCCTGCCAAAGCAGTTGTACGCCTCGTTGGCGCATTGGGCGTTGTTGGCTGCCGCCAACACGTAGATGATCAGTTGTTCGGCGTAGAAATCCCAATGGACGCTCATACCGCTATCGTAGCAAGCCATAAAGAAATGCTTGTGGGTGGGGTCGAAAAACCAATCCCATTCGGCACGGCGCACCAACTTGCGCGCCATTTTGAGAGTGTTTCCGCCGAAGTACGCCCCAGCGGTGAGCGCGCCGCAAAACAACAACGCGCTGTCGATTGTGGAAAGTTCGCTGTTGCGGTACCGCGTGCCGTCCGCCATGCTGTAAAAGTGGTACAAAAAACCGTGATCCTGTTGCAAGCCCAACAGCGTTGTCAACGCGCCGTCGCAAATACCCTTGGCGGTGTTGCGCTCTATCCAACCGAAATCCACGCCCACTGCCATTGCAGCCAGCATAAAGCCGTTGGAGGCTACGGAACAAACCTTTTTGTAGTTGGGAACTGTGTCGGGCATAAGCCCAAACGTTTGCTGTTCGCGCGAGAAGTTGTCCAGAAAAAATCGAAAGCAACTTTGCATTTCGTCCAACAACGGTTGGTCGCACGGTCTTTCTTTGAAATACTTGCGGGGCGCGGCTTGCGCGCCGTCGGTGTGTGCGTTCATATTCTCCTATGCGGCAGTGAAGCCCAAAGCGTCAAGCCCGTTTTGCAGGTACTCGTTGCCGTTGGTGAGCGTCCAGATGCCATCGGTGATATAGTTGTACAGCATACAAAGGGTTATGCCCTTGTCGATGCCGATATAGGACGAGGCGTAAAAGTTCTTGTCCAGATTGTAGCTGTCCACCAACCCGTAGCGACCGTTTAGCTTGTTGTCCTTGTTGAAAGCGGCAAGAGCTTCCAACGATTGCTCGGGAGTGAACACTACGCTGCCCAACGCGCCGCAGGGCGCAACCGTTGACGCATTCAGCTGATAGGCGGCGCGCTCGTCGGAGGAGGCATATTTCGGATCCCAACCGCGCGTACCGCTACCGATAAAGCCGCAGTAGACGTTGTTTACGCCATCGCAAGCCGTAAGTCCCCACACGCCGTTGCGGAATGTCTTGTAGGTGTTGGAGTTATCCTTGCAGTACTCGTAGTCGGCGAGGGACGCCTGAACGGAGTTTTCCCACCAATCGGTGCCTTGTTCGTCCGTTTTGTTGCGGAAATCGATAAAGGCGTGGCTGAATTGATAGGTGAATATGCTTCCGAACCAACTGTAATAAAATCTGTGACCGTTGTAGTTGCCTTGCTTGCGCGTAAACGCGTAGTACTCGGAGTCGTCAAGGCGGTAAGCCTCGTTGGGGCTGCCTGCGCCGAGAACGTAGATCATAAGCTGTTCTGCATAGAAATCCCACGGTCCGCTTGGATTGTTGCCGTTAAACGTCATTGCAATGCAGGGCTGTGTGCCGTTGTTGTTCATACGCATAGACGTCCAATCCACGTTGGAGTAGATTTGATTTGCAAGACGCTCCACTTCTCCGCCGAAGTACTCGGCTGCCGTAAGCGCGCCGCACAGCATTATCGCCGTGTCGATGGAGGAATACTCGCTGCCCGAAACGGGTTTTGCCGTGGACATATCCAAAAAGTGGGTAAAGAAGCCGTTTTTGGTAGCGTTGGACTCGGGATTCGTTTGAAGATCGAGCAACGTGCGGAGAGTACCCTCGGCGCGAGCTTGCGCCTCGTCATTGGTGACATAGCCCTGCTCTACGCCTATTACGTAGGCGGCAAGACCAAAGCCCACAGAGGCAATGGACGCAGGACTGTCGTTTTCGCCATATGCCTGCACGTAGTTTGCGCGGTCGGCAACAAGACCGTAGGCGGGAGAACCCTCGCGCGTTTGCGTTTCGTTCCAAAAGAAATCGAAACTGCCGCGCATTTCCTTTTCTATCAGGTTGCCGTACTTTTTTACCAACTGTTCCTTGGTGGGTTCGCCGCAAGCGGCAAAGCACCCCAACAGCAGTACGACAAGCATTACTATACAAATCAGTTTGAGATATTTTTTCATACAGCCTCTCTTATTCGCCCGTGATACCTGCCTTGTCGATACCGTCTACAAAGTACTTTTGAGTGAAGAAGAACATAATTATCAACGGCAACACGTTGAGAAGCGTACCTGCCATATAGATTGCGTCGTTGACGGATTTGCCCGTTGTGGAGTCGGCACCGCCTCCGAAAGCGTTGTTGAATGCTTCTCTGAAACGTTGCAACTGCAAGGGCAGAGTGTAATCGGGCTGTCCGATGTACACTTGCGTGAGTACCGTTTCGTTGTAGTACCACACCACCGACAGCAAAAAGCTGAGCAGTATTGCGGGAACCGCGGCGGGCAGACCTATACGGGTGAAAATCTGGAAAGAATTTGCGCCGTCGATCTTGGCTGCTTCCACGACGGAATCGGGTATGCCGCGGAAGAATTGGTAGAATATCAGAATGAATACCGCCGATTTGATACCTTGACCCAATGCCGCAGGTACAATGAAGCTAAGCACGTTGCCCGAGAAATGCAGGTTGGTAAAGATAACCAACTGCGGGAACATTGTAAGTTGCGGCGGAATGATAAAGGTGAGTATTATCAGACCGAACAGCACCTTTTTGCCGGGGAAGCGGAAACGCGCAAGACCGTAGGCTGTAAGGCAGCATGCCGCCGTCTGGAACAGCGCGGGCAACACCGAAACGTACGCCGTACGAGCAAGCGTGCCGAAAAATTTGATTGCCTGCGCCGCCTCGCTGTAATTGCTCCATTTCCACTCGGTGGGCCAATAGGTAACCAACGGGTTGATGACGTCGCTTTCGCCCATTAACGAATAGGCAAGCATATACAACATTGGGTAGATGTACACAAAGCCGAACAAAATGAGCAATGCGTAGCAAACGATGAGCTGAATGGCACCTTTCTTTTCGTTGTTGCCGAGAAGCGCGGTTTTCCACTCGTCCTTGGTGCGGCGGCGGAAGAAATGCGCAAAGCGGCTCCTCATAAGGGTCACCTCGTCCACCTCTGCCTCGGCGTCCTCGTCGGAGTCGGCAAAGACGGGTTGTTCTTCGGTATTTTCTTCGGCAACGTCGACGGTTACGGCAACAGGCTCGGGTTTTGCCTCGTCAAGCGCGGGTTGCTCGGCAGGCAGGGTTCCCTCGGGGGTTTCAGCTGCCTTTTCGGCACGGCGACGGGCGCGCCTTTGATCGGCTTTGAGTTTCGCCTCTACGCACAACGTCCACAGCATTTTGAAGAATACGCCTACGTTTTTGAAAAATCTGACGGTTTTATGCCATGCATTTACCCAAAAATCGCGGATACGGTGACCCAAATCGACAAAGTACTTGCGTATTTTACCGCCCAACGCCACAAAGAAATCTTTGCAACGTTTGCCGAAACTTTCTTTTTCAGGTTCGGTTTCGGGTTCGGCTTCCTCTGTCGGGGTTTCCTCTGCGGGACTTTCCGTAACTGTCGGGGTTTCGGCGGTTTCGGAAATTTCTTCCGCTACCGCGGGCATATCGGCGACCTCTGCCGACTGTTCTGTCGGTTCAACGTCCGCCGCGCGCTGTTCATCGACATTTTGCAACGGCTCGTTGTTGAGGTTTTCGTCTTTCGGGGTGTGAATGCGTTTTTTCATTTCTTCACCCTCCTTTCGTGTTTTTTGAAGATCAGCACGGACACGCCAAGCAGGGCAAGCATAACTATAAAGTAGATCCAAGCCATTGCCGACGAATATCCGAAGCCGCCTGTTGCGCCTTGCTCGGTGTAGGCACTTGTTATGCGCATTACTATCGGGTTGAGCGAGAACACCGACTGCATTACCACCGTGAACACCACGTTAAGCACTATCGTCGGGTTGAGCGCGGGCAGGGTGAGCTTCCAGAACATCTCCCACTTGGACGCGCCGTCGATCTGCGCCGCCTCGTACATATTTTTGTCCATCTTTTGCAAACCCGTCATAAACACCAATATCTGAATACCGCTGAACCACAGTATCATAATGAACTCGCTTGTGAGGAATTGCAACGCGTCCAACAAAAACTGCGGAACCGTGCCTGCAAGCGACTCGAAATTTATGAGTTGCTCTATCCCCGGGAAAGACGCAACGCCCTGCTCGATAAAGATACCGATAACGGGACCGCTGGTGATGATGACGGGCAAAAAGAATACCGTGCGGAAAAATCCCGTACCCTTTAACTTGCTGTTGAGCAACATTGCAAGTATCAACGATATTACCGTGATGACGGGGACGTACAGCACCAACTTGATAACGTAGTCCTTGATACCGTTGATGAAATCCGTATCCTTAGACAGGGCATAGATATAGTTGCTGAATCCTACGCTCTCCGTTTGGAAACTGCCCGAATCTACGGTGACGTTGCTGAAACTGAAAATCAGAGTTTGTATTATCGGGTAAAGGGTGAACACCATGAAGCCTACAAGCCACAGGGCGCAAAAACCGTAGCCCGACAATATATCTGAACGCGAATATTGAACTTTGGGTTTTTTGTTGTTTTTCATAGCCGTTTAGTAATGTTTTTGGTTTTGGTCGGTCAATGCACCGCTACGGCAGATTGCGCTTCCACCGTCACGCCGTTGTAGGCGTAGGGTTGAGAGGAATAGTTGACTATTGTTTTGTAACCGTTGGAGTAGGTGTTGATGTACACCTCTTGCCCATCGACTTTTTCTCTGCGAACTATCTGCTCGCCCACCACATTTTGCAACACGGCGTTCACGTCCTCGTAGGTTTGACGAACGGTGTAGCTCCACACGTCGTAGGAAGAGGTGAATATGCTTTGACTGTCGGTGCCGTAAAGCTCGATTGCGTCCTCCTTGGTGAGAATGAACGAGGGGTACACGTTGCTGTCGATGAGGCGCAACGTGAGGCTCTTGCCCGTGTAGTCCAAGTTGAGCGCAGAGGAGTACATAGGAACGTAGCCGCCCAGCACCATCTGCAAGAAAGGAACGCTTTCCGTTTCGATAAGGTAGGCGGAGTACTCGATGGGAGTATCTACGTAGCTATCCATAAGGTTGAACATATAGCTGTTGGGGTTGGACAGCGAAATGCTCACATCGGCGGTTTTGACAAGTTCTACCGTTTGCTTTATGAGATCGGTGCGGGTGAACGCTTCCGTTTTGTAGCCGCCGAACAGCAAACTGCCGAGGTTGGTCGCCTCCAAACCCGCATTGAAGCTACCCAAACGGGAAGCGTCGCTCTTCAAAAGTTTTGCCGTGTAAGACGGTTTTAGCAAACTGAATGTTGCTGTGGAACCTGCACGAGTGTCGTTAAGCACCACAAACTGCTCCGAGATGTTTTGCGTCAAGTTGGAGTTGGAAACATTTGCCCTGTCGTAGGCGCGAACGTAATCGACCGTAAAGTTGAATGGTACGTCCAACATAGCAAGTCTGGAACCCAAATTGCGGTAGCCCGCCTTGTTAGCCATTGGGAACACCGACGGTTTGGAACCGCCCAAGCCGCCGCTTTGGTAGCCCGTGACAGCCACCGTGAGTCCCTTGCAGTAGTAGGAAACGCTTTCCGCAGTTTGAAGTACGAAATCGGGGTCCGTCATACGGACTGTTTCGCGCCCGAACATACTTGGCTTGTTGTCCGCCATAAGGAATTGCAGGCGCATTCCCACATTGTCGATATTCTTCTTGTCGATGTCGAGGTAGTTGTCGCGATAGAGCGCGGCAACGTCGGCAATGTTGACGTTTGACTTGCCCATAAGGTTGAAATCAACGCTTGCGTCAAAGTGGTTGCGTTCATCTTGAAAATCGTTGGTGTGCGTGTTGGAATCGAGGAAACGCTCGTACTCCTCACGATAGATGAAGCGGAAACCCGTGCGGTTGTAGGGTATACGCCCAATGCCGCTTGTGCCTGCGGTGATATTGGCGTACTCCGCCCCGTCGGAAGCCACCATCATCGTGGTGTGATCGCCGTACATTGTGGCTACCACAGGCATTGTGATACGGTGAGGCTCGTTGGCGCGCGACGTGGGTGCCGTGATACCGATGTCGTTGCCGTACACGCGCTGAGAGTACTCGTTTTGAGCGTTGCCGGGCGTGTTGAGGTCGATAAGCGCGCCGCTACCGTCGGGAATGAATATATTTCCGCCCTCAACGGTTTGATAACTGCTGTCGAAATAGGGGTAGACGGCGATTTGCTCCAACTTGTAGGTAGAAGTTTCCTTTATCGACGAATCAGGCACGGTGACGCTTAGCTTGTCGCCTTTCAAGCGCACTTCCACTTTGAAAGAAATGCCTATATCCGTCAGACGGACGGTGGCGTCAAAGCCGTCGTCCCTTTCGATAAAGTCGCGTTCCTTTATGGGCTGCGTGGTGATACGCGTTATGGGACGATCGTACCGCGTGGAGTTGCCTCTGCGGAAAGAACGATACATAACATAGAGTCCGTCCTCGATGTTTTTGACGTTGGTTTCGTCGTCGGACGGGTCTACCTTGCCGCTTGTCCATTCAAGATCGCCCTTTTTGAGGGAGAGATTGAGGTTTGTTTTGTCAACTGTGAGTTCGTAGTCGCCCACGGTGCGGGTGTAGAAGCCCTCCGCTCCGCTACCCTCATCGGCAAGCGTGGACGGCTCGCCCTCGGTGGCAACGGCTATGCCCACTGTGGAGCAAATGACCGCCACTGCCAAAAGAATGAAGAACAGTTTTTTACGCATGAGTGAACATCTCCCTGAACAATGACGCAAAGTAACCGAAGAATTGGGTTACCAACATGCGCAGCACAATGATGAAGAGAATCGCCATTGCGAAGGCAAACACCGTGAGAATTACATTCTTTACAGCTTGCCAGAAAGTGTAGTCATGCAGTTCCATTATCGCACGGAACACGCAAACCGCGCTCCAACCGTAGATAACGACCATCATGACGTCGTAGATTATTTGCTCGTTGTAGGTCAAAAACCTGCTTATGATGAACATCGGCAACGCAAGTATCAGATAGGGCGCAAGAGCGTATATGAACGAGATGAAGCAGTGCTTCAACTTGCCCTCGCCGTCCGATACCGTGCTTACGAAGTAGTTGCACAGCACCAAGCCCAACAGCACCGCCGTGGACGTTAGCACGATACGCAACGCATTGCTGTTGTACACGCTGTTGTTGTTGAACAGGTAGCCCGTAACGATGACGCTCAGCAACTGCAACACCACAAACCACACGTACAGCACTATCGCCGACCAAATGCTTGTGGCACCGTGGTACTTTGTTTGGTAAACCGCGTCGGGCGTGGACTTGAAATACGTACCCGTGTACAGCAGTTCGCGCACTATTTTGGCGTTTTTGACCTTGCCTACGCCTTTCTTTATGGGCGCAAGTACTTTGGGCTTCTTTTTGTCCAATATCTTCCACACCACCACAAGCACGATTATCACAAGTATCACCGAAACTATCCAGCCGATGTTGTCTTGCAACCAATCGTTGCGGATTTCCCAATATGCCTCGGAGTAGCCCGCCTTGTCCTCGGCGAGTTTGAACTGCCTGAGAGCCGTTTGGTAGTCGCCTTTCTTCATACTTGCGCGAGCCAACGCCTTGTAGGATACGATGAAACTGCTGTTCAGTTGCAAAATGTTCTTCCAAAGCCCCTCGCCTTCGAGGTACAGACCGTCCTTGTAGTAGCGGACCGCCTCAAACACCTTTTCGGCAAAGTCGGTACGCTCATAGCGCACGATCATATTGTACTTGGAGTCCAACACTATCAAACTGCCGTCTTTCAACACGCTTATCGCCTTGGGAGAAACCAAGCTGCCCAAACGTTCGTCGATATCCTCTCCGCCGAAGCAGAACAGCAAGTCGCCGTAGCTGTCGAACACGGCGATGTGTCCGTCCGAAGTGACGGAGTAGATGTTCTCGTCGTCGTCGATGCTTATCGCCTCGGTGTTGGAGTAGTTGACCGCGGGCGACATAATGGCGTTGCCCAACGTGTTGAGTTTCTTGACCGTGTTTTGGAATGCGTTGTTCGTCACCGTGTAGATGAGTCCTCGGCTACTGATAGCAACGTTAGTGGGAGTACGCGGCGCAGAAAGGAACAGCTCCTTTTGCTCCTTGGAGAAGAACAGATTCTGGAAGAACGATTGGAACGTGGATTCCGTTTCGTTTGCGCCCACATAGCCTACAAATTCGCTTTTAAGAGTGCCGTCCTCCTGCTCTTGCAGGTTAAGCTGCATAAGACCCGAAACGCACCCCTCGCTGACGAGGTAGATGTTGCCGCGGTTGTCCACTTTGAGCTTTTGCGGCACAAAGGGAGTATCCGCGCCGACAAGAGGATTGTCGGGACGACCCACTTCGCCGCGCAGTTCGCCCGTTGTTTTGTTGAAGACGTAGATCTTTTGATTGCTCTCATCTGCAACGTACAGCCAATCGCCGCTTATCGCAACGCCCGTCGGCTTGGAAAGCGTGCCGTTACCTATCAAAGACGAGTCCGTGCTTTCAAGAGTCTTTTCCTTACCGTCAAGATCCAGCACCTGAACGCATTGCGTGATGGGATCGGCAATGTAGATGCTGTCGTTGTCCTCGTCCACCGCCATATCCATTTCAGGCACGGTGTCCTCCACTGTGCCGGGCAGAAGAGTCTTGCCCGTGGGAGTGTAGGCGGTCTGCGTAGGCACGATACTGCCCTCGGGACCGACGGTTTCGGTGGAATAAGGCACGGCAAAGGCAATCGAGGGCATAGCGAACACAGCGATCGTCGCTAACACAAGGATTGCAATTACTATATACCAACGTTTCACAAAGAAACCTCCGTAATTCTTTATCGTAAATTTGCCTTTTGTTTTTACTTGATACCCGAATGCGCCATAGTGTCCATAACCTTGCTCTGCATACATATAAATATGATGAGGTTGGGCAGGAACATTATCAGCGCGCTTGCCGCCGTTATACCTTGCGTCACCGTGGACGAGCCGCCCGATGAGAAAGTCGTGATATAGTAGGCAAAGGTTTTCAGACTTTCGTTGTTAAGGTACAGCGTGGAAGCCTCCACGTTGCCCCATGCCGATTGGAAAGACAGTATTGCCACCGTAGCAAGAGCGGGACGCACCATTGGAATGATGACTCTGAACAATATCGTCCACTCTCCCGCGCCGTCCATCTTGGCCGCCTCTATCAAGGGGTCGGGAATTTGGTCCACAAACTGTTTGAGCAGGAACACGCCTATCGGCATTGCAATTATCGGCAGAATGTTGGTGATAAATCTGTCCACCAAGCCGAGGTTGACGATGATGATGAAGCGCGGTATCGACACTGCAATAGGCACAAACATAAGCGCGAGCGTGTTTATCTCAAACAAAACGTTTCTGCCTTTGAAGTTCTTTTTGGAAAGCACATAGCCTGCCGAAACGGCAAGGAAAATGCTTATCACCACAGTCAGTATCGTGACGATAACGGAGTTGAACAAATACCTCGAAGCCGGCACGGACGATCCTGCCATTAACTCGAACAACGCTTTGTAGTTGTCCCAAGTGGGATTTTTTACAAAGAAGCTGGGCGGGAATTTGAACAGCTCGTCTGCGGGTTTGAATGCCGTTGTAAAGATGTAAATGATGGGCAACACCATAAACACCGCAAAGGGCAACAGTATGATGTAGAACTTTAACTGACTGATATGGAAATGCTTGGGGTTTATCTTTTTTCCTTGAAATGACGCCATTTTGTACCTCCTCTATCAGTCCTTTTCCGTCAAAATCTTGCGGATTATCTTGGAAAGCAGGTATATCAGCAACAGCAACACCACGCTGACGGCTGCGGCATAGCCCATTTCGTAGCGAATGTAGCCGTAGTCCTCTATGTGGTTTACCATTAACTGACCCGCATAGTTGGGCGTCGGGTTGGAGCCTGATAACTGCACGCCTATCGCGCCCGCTTGGAAAGTGTTGACAACCGCCATAACCGCGCCGAACAACAATTGCGGTTTCATCGAGGGCAACGTGACGTACCAGATTTCCTGCGCACGGTTTTTCATACCGTCCATATACGCCGCCTCGTACAGTTCGGGGTCGATATTCAATATACCCGAAAGCATTGCCAAGAAGCCTACGCCCATGCTGGACCAAATGGTAACGATTATCATAATGGGCATAAGGTATTCCTCGCTTTGCAACCATTGTATCGCTTCGGAAATCACGCCCCATTTGAGCAAAATCGCGTTCAAATAGCCGTTGGGGTCGCCCGAGAAAATGGTTGTCCACACCACCTGCATTGCAACGCCCGCGGTAAGCGACGGCGAATAGATGAGCAATGCAAGTATTGTACGGGGAAGTTTGGGTATCTGCGCAAGCATCCACGCCAACAGGAAGGAAAGCAGATAGCCGGTAGGTCCCGCGATAAGCGCGAACTTTATCGTGTTGGGCAGTACTTTCTGCATAAATTCCTTGTCCGCCGTAAACAACCTTATGTAGTTGGTAAAGCCCACAAAGTGCGGCGAACTGATACTGTTGAAGTCGGTAAACGACAGCCCTATGGCGATAACGACGGGCAACACTATGAACACAACAAAGGAAAGGATATAGGGTGCAATAAGCAACGCCGTTGTAAATCCGCTTCTTTTGCCGCCTATCTTAGTGTTGTTTTTCAACTCGTTTCGTGCGGGCAGGCGCGTGGCTTTTTTCTTTTTGATTGTAGCTTCTTCCATTTGAAATCTCCTCAAATCAATTGTTATTGCCGCGCTTGTACGCTTCAATATCTTCAAGAGTCGTCAGCTTGTATTGTCGGACGATTTTGCCGTCTTTCACGTAGCCGAATTCCTCTAACTTGCGCATTAGTTCTTTGTCTATCTTGGTTACCGCGTCCTCCACGGCGGAACGGGTGTTCTGACCGTTGATGACGATCTTGTTCCACGCGTTGCTCAATTCGCGTTCAAGCATATACCAACCGGGTACTTTGGGTATCTCTCTCATCCACTCCCATTGCTCCAATATCACCTTTTTGTCGGCACTGCTAAAAGCAACGGAGTTGCTGAATGCTTTGATATTTGCGCTGTTCCAGATGTACGCTTTGCCGTACAGCATTGTCAAGCGGTTCATAAATTCCGTTTGAATGTTTTCGCTCGACCACCATTTAAGCACTTCCCAACCCGCTTTGTCCTTGTCGTCGTTGCCGCTCTTGAACAATGCCATAGAGGTCGCGCTACCCGTTTGCCAACGTTCTATCTCGCCCTCTTCGTTTTCCACTCCCGGCGAGAGTGCCACGCCCCACTTGCCCGCTATTTCCGGCGCGGCCATATTGAGGCGAATGTAGGTGTCGAACGTGGAAATACCTATCGGCAAACTGCCGTTGCGGAAGTTGTCGAAGAAGTTGCTTATCTGTTGGGGCAAGCCGTACAGCGTGTACAGCTCGGTCATAAGTTTGATTGCTTCGAGGCTTTCGCTGTCCGCTATCGTAGTGCGGGTGGCGTCGTCGCTGAACAGGTTGCCGCCGTACTGATAGATAAAGGGCGCGGTTGTCATTATCGACTTGCTTGCCGTACTGCTGCTTAGCGGAATGTAGAAGTTCAAACCTCTGCGCTGTAACTCGGGCAACATACTGATTACGTCATTCCACGTCTGCGGCAATTTGTCCTCGGTGTAGCCGAGGCTTGCAAGCACGTCCTTGCGATAGTACATAACGTAGAAGTCCTGCGTTTCGGGCAGAGCCAAGCCCTTGCCGTCGGCGATAAGGGAAATCATTGCGCCGCTACTGAAACGTTGCAACACCTCGCCGTAATCGGGGAATTGCGTCAAGTCCACCGTCAGATCGCGGATACCCATTTCGTAGGGCAACCAGTTGGAAATGCCCATTACCGCATTGGGCGCAATGTTGGCGGCGTTGCTGAGTATCAACCGTCCCTCGTCGGCAAGTATCGAGAAGCGCACGTTGTAGCCCAGCGTGTCTTTCAGATCGCTTGCCTCAAACAGTTGTTGCATAAGGTCAACGTACTGACGACTGCGCGCGACCCACACCTCGATGGTGTCCTTGTCGTTGCTGGTAACGGAGTAGTCGGTGACAAAGCTGCGGAAGAACTTTTTGACGCCCTCCCAAAAGCCGAAGAAACCGCCGCGGTGTTGGAGCCCCGTTTCGCCGCCCTCGGGATAGATAACTATCTTATCGAGGTTCAGCGGCGTGCTTTCTATGTCCGTGCGAGCGTTGGCAAGGGTCTGCACTATCGAACCGCTTCCCTCGGATAGTTGCGCATAGTTGTTGGCTATCTGTTGAGGCTTTTCCAACAGACCGTCGATGGCGTTTACCGCCGCCTCAAAGTAGATTATCGCCTGATAGTTGACGTCCTCGGAGCCGTTGATGTTGCGCAACACGCTACTAAGCTCCACCAATTGATCGCGAATGTTTTGGAGGCTGTCCACCACTCCCGGGTAATCGACGTCGGGGTTCCACTCTCTGTTTTTGTCCTGAATGGTACCCGCTATCATTTTGAGCTGTAAGTAAATTTGGTTCAGGTCGTCGATGGACTCGGATAGTTCTTGAAGATGGCTTGCCGTCATACTGCCGTCTACCTTTACGGAGAGCAAATGCTTGCCCTGAGTCAGATAAACGCCGTAGGGCGTGCCGTCCGCTTGGCTGTGCAACGTTTCCTCTTGGAAACCGTCGCCGTTTACAAAGGGATAGCGCAACAACTCGCGGAAAGGTGCCTTGCCGTCAATGGATATTTTGGCAAAGGTCACGCGGTTGGAATTTTCGTTGCTGAAATTGAAAGCAATGTTGTACACGCCCGCTTTCTCAACGTTTATTTCGTAGGTGATCTCCTGAATGGGAGAACTCATTCCCGACATAGTGTTGAGGGGCGAGGTGTACGTTTCATAGGGCGTTACGTTGACGTCGGCGGCGTAGGTGGGTACAACGGAGGTGTTATTCTTTTGGTAACGATGTTCCGCTTCCACAACGATATTGTCCGTGCCTGCCGTGTTGTCGTGCGTTTTGGAGTAGTTTTCGTAGGTATCGGGCAACTTTTCCGAACGCAACCGAACGTTGCCTATCACCACCTGCCCGGCAGTGATGGAAACCAACCTGACGGTGTTTTTTCCCGCGTGGAAAGAGTAGACGGGAGCGATTGCCGTTAGCGAATCATATTCGTACAGCGGTTGATCCTCTCTCCACTGTTCCAACTTTTGCTGAGAGGGGACGATTTCGTTACCGAGCTTGTCCTTGCTGAATTCTTCCGTTTTGTTTGTCCACAGTGCTTTCATTCCGGAACGTTGCGATGAGGGTGTTTCCTCTCCGTTGATGTAGATTTCCACCTCGCTGTCGGAAAGCCCGTTGTGTAGTACGTACCAATCGGCGTACACAGCCAGCTTGTCGTCGGCGGCAAGATCTACCGTAAACTCAACGTAATTGCCCTCTTTCAGCAGCACGATGTCCGCTCCGCCCGAATGTACGGTGTTTTTGAGTCCCGTTACGTCCAAGCCCTGCTCTGCCGCATAGCTCTGCACGGCGACGTCAAACTGCTCGTCGTCCTCCCTCAACCCGTCTGTCGCGTCGAGTTGCGCAAGGGCGTTCACTCCGTCGGAGGAGGATTGCGCCACGTCGGAAAAATTCTCGGCGGCGGAAAAATCGTAAACCACACCCTTGCAGCCAATCAACAGAGTTGCCGCAATTGCCAAAACAATGGCGAGTAGTACGATCGATGCTTTTTTCATAGCTTTTTCCTTATTTTTTTGCAATTTTGTGTGTTGGTCAAAAGGTTTCAAAGGTGCTTGATAGGGCCTGTTGCGGCCCTATCTTACAATTTTGTCAACGATATTTATCTTCGTAGTCGCTCAAAGCGTCAGCGTATGCTTGGTTGGCGAGTTTTTCAAGGTCGGATGCGATTGTTCCCGCAAATTCACCGTTGCCCGAGAAACAGGCGTCAAGATATTCTCCGATCTTGGCGTTTTCCTTTTTCTCTCCTGCGCCGTTGGTCACGGACTTACCTGTACTTGCGTTGAAACGAGATTCGTTGTAGCCGGGAACAACTTTTGTAGGCTCGAATATGCTGTCAGCCAACCTCTCGTAGAAAGGCACTACACCCGTTACGGGGAACACTTCTTCAAATTCAGACAATATATCGAGGTCGGTGGTCATCGGCAGGGTGTTGGGCGTTTCTTCGTCATCTCTGGCAAACTGTATACGCATTGCAATGCCCTCGGGGTCATAGCTCATCCACTTGGCAAACTTATATGCCAACTCGGCGTTGGGGCTGTTCTTGTAGATGGCAAGATAGTCGGGAACAAGGCAGGAGTAACCCTCGTTGCGGGCGTTTTCGCCCTCCATAGAGGGGATACCCACAAAGCGGATACGGAAATCGTCGTTGTCAATCATATTGGGTACCTCGTAGGTGTAACCCCAACGCAGAGCGACCTTTCCGCTGTCCCACGCTTTGACGTCGCTGTCGACACCCGCAAAACTTTGACTTTTCTTTTTGGCTTCGGTGAGAGAGCCGAAGCTGGAATGAGAATTGTAGAAATTCTTTGTTTCCGAAATGCCCGTTGCAAATTCAGTAGTGTTGATATAGTATTTTTTATCCGCGTCGTTCCAACCGAAGTAACCGTATTTTTTGTTTGCGGAAGCGGGATACCATTCGTAAACAGAGCTTTCCTTGTTAAGACCTACGTAGGCGGGATTTGCCGAAATCTCGCTTACCAACGTCTTGAATTGAGTATAGGTGATACCCTTGTCCCTGTTTTGGGGGAGAACGCTGTCAAGATTGCAGTCCTCGATCAAGTCCTCGTTTACAAAGTAGCCCAGCATATGCAACGCAAAGGGAATGGCGTAGATACCGTTATTGAAATGCGCACCCTGCTCTACCGTTTGGGGAATATTTTGCCAATCCTCGTCCTCGGCAACAAAAGCGGAAACGTCCATTGCCAGCTGATAGTTGAGTACAAAGGACATGTTGTTCACCATAAACACATCGGGTACTTCCTGACGCTGAACGGCACCAAGCAAGCCGTTGGGATAGTTTTGATCTTGTCCATAGTCTATGGTTTTGATCTTTACGTCGTATTTATCTTCAAACGCTTTTATCATTTTGCGCTCCACCGACGGGTCGGAGTCGGTTCCGAAGTTCCAGTTGGCGTAAAGAAGGTCGTACTTCTCGCTACATGCAGAGATGATGGTTACCGTAGCGGCAAGCAACAACACAAGTGCCAATACAATAGCTAACTTTTTCATATTGTCCTCCTGTTTTTTTGCTGTTATTTTGCGTATTTTACTCTATTTCTACTTCTACCTTGTGTTCGCCGTCGAGGCTTGGCAGGGGTTTGCCGTACTCTGCGGGCTTGCCGTCCACCGTCATACGATTGCGACCCGTGCGCTTTACCGTGATGTCGTAAACCGAATTGCGGAAATGCCTCTTGTAGCTGTAACCCTGCCAACTTGCTGGAATGCAGGGCGTGACCGTAAGTCCGTCGTAAGTGGCGCGTACGCCCAATATCCAATTGACGGCAACGTTGTGCAACCATTGCGCCGAGCCGGAGTACCAACTCCAACCGCCCTTGCCGAAGTAGGGAGATATGGGACCGTCGCTGTTGCCGGGCAGAACGTACGGCTCGGAGCGGAAGGTATCTATATCCTTGCCTCTGTTGGGAGGGCAAAGCCCTTTGTACGCCTTGTACGCCATTTCGGCATTGCCCATAAGCGCGGCAGCCCACACAGCCCACGTGGCGGCATGGGTGTACACACCGCCGTTTTCGCGCAGACCGGGGGCGTAACGCGTGATGTAGCCTATTTCGCTGTCGGGAGAGCAGTACTCGGGAGAAAGGAGCAACGCGCCATAGTCTTTCAGAAGATACTTTTCCACCGCCGCCATCGCGCTTTGCTTGCGCTCCTCGGTGGTGATATCGCTGATGACCGCCCACAACTGAGGATTGAGGAAAATTTTGCCCTCGTCGCAGTCCTTACTGCCCAATTTTTTGCCGTAGTCGTTGGTGGCTTGCAAAAACCACTCGCCGTCCCAACCGTACTTGTTGAAATCCGCCTTTAATTGTTGCGCCTTGTTGCGAAGCAAGTCGCCGAAACGAGCGTCGCCGCGTTGGTCGGCAACGGGGGCAAAGCGGGTGATGATGTAGTACAAAAACTCCGCCACCCAAAAACTTTCGCCTTTCATACCGTGACCGACGGCGGAAAGACCGTCGTTCCAATCGTGCGCGCCCATAAGAGGTATGCCTCTCTCGCCGAACATTTCAAAACTGTGGTTTATCGCGGCTTTGCAATGCTCGTAAATATCCGCGCTGCCGCCGTCTAACCAAATCGCCTGCTTGTCGAGAATGTCGCGGTTGCCCACCTCTTCCATATAACACAAGGTGGCAAAGGGCAACCACAAAAAGTCGTCCGAGCAGGACGTGCGCGGTCCCGCACCGTTGTAGGTAAGCCACCAATGCAGAACGTCGCCCTTGGAAAATTGCTTGGTTGCGTGCAGTAAAATTTGCTTTTCGGTGAGGCTCGGGTCCGTTTCCAACGCGATGAGGCTGTCCTGCAACTGATCGCGATAGCCTATGCCGCCGCTTATCTGATAGTATGCCGCCTTTGCCCACATACGGCAGGACAACGCCTGATACTTGCACCAATAGTTGGTCATAACGTCAAACGCCGCGTCGGGCGTAGCTACGTGTTCTTTGTCGCACAGCTCCGTCCAGAAGCGTTTTACGCGCCTCAATTCCTCTTCGGCGGCGGATACGTTTACATTCAAAGCCAAAGCGCGGTAGTCCTCCGTTTCCTTGCGGGCAAGACCTATCGCAAAGCACAGCGTCTTGCTACCGCGAGGCGGCAATTCGACGTCGGCACGCAATGCCGCAACGGGGTCGCCATATCTGCCCTGCGTACACGCAAGGTTCGCTTGCTCCATAGCCAACGGAGAAGTTTCGTCGCGATACATACCCAAAAAGCTCTCTTTGTCGGTATCGAAAGAGGAGGGACGTTGCGAACAGGCGAAAAACGCCGTGTAGGGGTAGTCGTCGTTGTTGTAGCGACCTTTGCTGTCGGGGAAGCCCCACAAGCACTTGTTTGCCACTATTGCATTCAGCTCGTCGTCGTATCTGAGGTCGTAAAACAGGCGTTGAAACTCTCTGTGAGTGTCATATGCCATTCCCAACGCCCACTCGAAGTAGCCCGTAACGTCCAGCGAACGCGCCTCGTTTGCGTTGTTGTCAAGGGTGAGCAGGGCGTACTCCATAGAACTGTCGCGGGCGACGAACACCGTCAACTTGCTTGCAATGTCCTCCGAAACGCGCTCGAAAACCGAGTAGCCCAAGCCGTGACGCACAGTGTAGCCGTCACAGCCCTTTTTGACGGGATTGAGCGCGGCACTCCAAAAGCGTCCGCTCTTTTTGTCCCTTATATAGAAGTATTTGCCCCAATTGTCCTTTACAATATCTTGGTACAGGCGCGTAATACGGTTTTGCTCGGCATTACCGCGGAAAGAAAATCCGCCGCCCGTCTGGGAAACTATCATAGAATAATCTCCGTTACTAATAACGTTGACCCAAGGGCGAGGGGTATATGGGTTTGTTATCACAAACTCTTTTCCATCTTCGGTAAAATATCCGTACTTATTGTTTAACATATAGTAATTTCCGTTTCAATATTTTCAATGATTTCACCGCCGCAAGGCAGATTTCGACTATTTTTATCTATTCGCACTTAGTTTACCATACTGAAAACCCCGTGACAAGACGGTTTGGCAGTTTAATTTATTGAAATTTCATTGAAAAATTGTACAATCGATTGAAATTTGACAACTATCGCGCAGATGTGTTACAATAGGGTTACAAAGCCGTATCGGCTGTGCAAATTGTTCGCGCGAGCGGCAAAAAACACCTTACACGGCATTGACAAAGAGGTAAGAAAATGATTACACTAAAAGATGTGGCGCAAAGAGCCAACGTAGCGGTATCCACGGTGAGCTACGCGCTCAACAACGATCCGCGCATACCCGAGGAAACGAAGAACAGGGTAATGCAGGCGGCGCAGGAGCTGGGCTACGCGGGCAAAAGCGGGCGCAAACACAGTCACGGGTATCAAAGGCAGTTGGTGCTTTGTCTGCACTCGATCAGCGGCATAATTTATCCCGAGATAGTAAGCACATTGAAAAGCGTACTTAACGTAAGCAATTGCGAATTGGTTATCTACGTCGGCGAAAACATTACCAACCTCAAATGGATGGACGGGCTGTTTGTGCTTAACAGCGGAGTTGCCACCGCCGCCATAAAGGAAGTGATCCAACGGCGCATACCCGTTGTGATGATGGACAGGGACGAAACAATCGACGGTGCCGTGAGCGTCACGCTGGACAACTTTAAGGGCGGCTACGACGTGACAATGGCTGTGATAGGCAACGGCGCAAGGAGCTTTACCTTTGTGGGCGGACCGAATACCTCGGTGGAGAGCAAGGACCGCTACGACGGCTTTTGCCAAGCACTTGCGGACAGCCGCCTGCAAAGCAAAAACACCGTTGTGCTGCAAAGCGACTTCACCTACGAGGGCGGAGTGAGCGTTTGCCACTTTTTGTTGGAAAAAGCCACGTTGCCCGACGCGATAATCTGCGCCAACGACGAAACGGCAATGGGCATACACGACGAACTTGCCCGAAAGGGTCTGGACGGCAAGGTTTTGTTGGCGGGCTTTGACGGGCTGAAACCGCTTAGCAACTTCCGCTACATAACCGCCAAAGCGGAGCGCAAGCATTGGGGCGCAATAGCCGCCTACTCTATGTTGCAGATGTACGATCACGTGGCGACGGAACAAAAAATAAAAATACCCGTAGAAGTCGTTAAATACTATTGACAACCACCGTCCAAACAAAAAGCGGGACGGGAAAAAATAATAAAGAGAGAAGAACAATGATCGACAAACTTACACCTACACAAAAACTAAAACTGCTTATGGGCAAGGACTGCTGGCACACAGAGGACTTTGACGGCTTGCTGTACCGCGCCACCGTTTCGGACGGACCTCTCGGCTTACGTACGCCCGAACTCGTTGACGGACGATACGTCGATCAACCGTCGGTAGCATACCCCTCAATGCAAATATTGAGCCAAAGCTGGGACGGCGAATTGGCGTACCGCTTGGGTTGCGCGTTGGCAGACGACGCTATCGAAAAGGACGTGGACGTACTGCTTGCGCCGGGGCTGAACACAAAGCGCGACCCTCATTGCGGCAGAAACTTCGAGTATATGTCGGAAGATCCGCTGTTGACGGGCATTTTGGGCAGAGAGTACGTGAGAGGTCTACAAGACAACGGCGTAGGCGCAACGCTCAAACACTACTGTTGCAACAACTCCGAAAACAGCCGTATGTGGCTTAGCGCAGAGGTGGACGAAAGAACTTTGCGCGAAATATACCTCAAAGCCTTTGAAATCGCCTGCGAGGCACAGCCTTGGGCGGTGATGTGTTCCTACAACGTCGTAAACGGCGTGCGAATGGCACAACACAAAAAGCTGTTTACTCTCTTGCGCAAAAAATTACACTTCGCTAACGGACTGATAATGTCCGATTGGGGTGCCGTTACCGACGCGGCGGCGTCCGTCAACGCGGGGCTGGATCTGATAATGCCCTATTCGGAAAAACACGAAACGCGGCTGAAAAATGCGTACATATCGGGAGAAATTGCACAAAAACAGATTGAAGAAAACGCAGAACGGGTAATTAAATTTACGCAAAAATGCTCGCAAGCCCGCAAAACGCGCAAGGTACGCTCCACCAAGGAAGAGCGGCGCGAGTTGGCGCGCAGGATAGAGGCGGAGGGCATTGTCCTGCTCAAAAACAACGGGGTTCTGCCCATACGCGCGGACGCGAACGTAAGCCTTGGCGGCAATTTCGTCAACAGCTACATTAACGGCGGCGGCTCCTCATCGGTGACTCCGAGCCAAACGCCCGTAACGTTGTTGCAAACACTCAAAGAGGCGTTGCCCAACGGCACCATTTCCTACCGCGATTTGTGGGAGTACGGCGTTTCCGAGGCACCGCTGTTGCAAACGGAATGTGCCTACGGCAAAGATGTTGCGGTGATCTGCGCGGGGCTGCACGACTGCGAGGGCTTTGACAGAGCCAATGCGCGACTGCCGCGCTCGCAGGAAGAGATAATAAAGGAAACGGCGCGCAAAAACCCCAACACCGTTGTGATACTGTACTGCGGCGCAACCGTGGATATGAGCGAATGGATAGACGACGTTGCCGCCGTGCTGTGGGCAGGCTATGTCGGAGAGGCGGGCAACCTCGCCGTGGCAGACGTGCTGACGGGCAAGGTCAACCCGAGCGGCAAGCTGACGGAAACTTTCCCCTTGGGAGAAAACGACTATCCCGCACATCGCTGTTTCAAAAACAACACCGTAAGCCTGTACAGCGACGGCTTGTTGGTGGGCTACCGCTATCACGTCACGGCGGAACGACTTGGTATGGCAAACGCGTTGCCCAAGCCGCGCTTCCCGTTCGGATACGGTTTGAGCTACTCTCGCTTTGAGTACTCCGACGTCAAGGCGGTGGTAACGCGGTCTGGCGTAAACGTAAGCTACCGTATAACCAACACGTCGGACAACGACGGCACGGAAATATCTCAGGTGTACGTGCGCGAAGTGAACCCCCGCGTGTTCCGCCCCTTTATGGAGCTGAAAGCCTTTGAACGCACTGCCGTAAAGGCGCACGACAGTACAGAGGTAAAAGTATCGCTGCCTATGAGCGCGTTTGCCTACTATTCTGTAGCGGAGGATCGCTGGCTTACCGAGGGCGGCGACTACGAGATATACATCGGTGCCAACAGCGCAGACACCCCGCTATGCGCCAAGGTAAACGTAAAAAGACAACTGTTTTAGGGAATAATGCGACATTGTGAGATAATATCGGCGGCGAGGAAAAAATGAAAAACATTCTTTTTGTGGGAAACAGCTACACTTATTTCAACGATATGCCTACGCAACTGTTTGCGCCGATGATACGTTGTCACGGCGATTGGCAAGTAACCGCGGTAACTTGCGGCGGATATCATCTTGACCAATTTGCCGACCCGACCGATCCCGAAAGCGTGCGCCTGCGCCAAACGATAGCCCACCGCCGCTTTGACGTCGCCGTGTTGCAGGATTTCAGTTTGGCGGCTCTTGTGGACGTGCAACGAATGGACCAAGGGGTGGATAATATTGTGCGCCTGTTGCGCAATTACGTTGAAAAATTTATACTTTTTGCCACTTGGGGCAGAAAAACAGGCTGTCCGACGTTGGACGAACTTGGCGTTGACAGCAAAGAGATGACGGATATTATTGCCGCCAAATACGCGGCATTGGGCAAAAAACACAACTGCGCTGTGGCGCACGTGGGCAAGGCGTTTGTAGAATACGCGCGACAACACCCCGAAGCGGAACTGTACTGCGACGACCTGCACCACCCATCTCCGCTCGGTAGCGAGTTGGCGGCGCGCACAATTTGCAACGTCGTTTTGCAACTCTACCCCGACGCACCGCCCCGAAAAAACACACTGCAACCATAATGGCGACAAGCAAAAAAGAGCAAAGAAAAACGGGCGCACCTTGCGTGTGTCCGTTTCTTTGCGCTTGCACCTGTGCCGTCGACGAATGTCGAAACAACTTGGCATTGCCGCACAGTGACGGAGGATGAGGGATTCGTCCAAGCGGAGCGAGGGTGAGTGAAGCAACACAGAGTGTTGCGGAACGCCACATATTTCAACTTCCCGAGTTCGGAGCTATTGCGCGGCAAGTAAAAAGGAGCAATAGAAAAAGAGTGCGCCTTGTGCGTACTCTTTTCTGTTGCGACCACTAAACGCAGCCGCGCAATGGCGGAGGATGAGGGATTCGTCCAAGCGGAGCGAGGGTGAGTGAAGCAACACAGAGTGTTGCGGAACGCTACATATTTCGACTTCCCGAGTTCGGAGCTATCGGGCGGCTACAAGCAAAAGGCAGCAATGGAAAAGGAAGCACCTTGTGTGCTTCCTTTCCGTTGCAACTAAACAAGCGCAGTTGCCGCCGTGGCGGAGGATGAGGGATTCGAACCCCCGTGGCGTTGCCGCCAAACGGTTTTCAAGACCGCCTCGTTATGACCGCTTCGATAATCCTCCACGAATATATATGTAGCTGTTCAGACTTGCTTTCGCCGCAAGGCTGTTTTACGACAACCAGCGGTCGGCGTTCGAGCTACGCTCTCGGCTGAGGACCGCTTCGCTCGTTGCGTTCTTTTAACGCAACCTTCGTTCGCTTTACGAACGAAATAATCCTCCACGAATAAATATGTAATTGTTCAAACCTACTTTCGCCGCAAGGCTGTTTTACGACAACCAGCGGTCGGCGTTCGAGCTTCGCTCTCGGCTGAGGACCGCTTCGCTCGTTGCGTTCTGATAACGCAAACTTCGTCAGGCACAATGCCACCGTATAATTAATATTATACCAACACATACGCAATGTGTCAAATTATTTCAAAAAACTTTGTCGTCAAGTGTTTTTTCGATTGCCGAAAGAAAGAAAAAAAATGGGTCAAATAAAGAAAAATAATTTGTTAAAGAAAAATATTTTTACGACACAGCCATAAAAAAATTCAAATCAGCTTAATTTTTTCGACAATTAAACAGTATATATTATAACAAACCAAGGAGGTGCTTATGAAAAAAGAAAAAATAATCGAGTATTTCTCGGATATTATGTACGCAAGCGAGCAAATTTCCATTTGCAGTTTTGTTTCAGCCAAATCGTCAATGGAGTTGTTCGATTCGTTGGAAAACATCGAAGAAAAACCCATTTCCAAAGTACAATTAGATCAATTGTTGATTTTACACCAACAAAAGAATATGTCGGAAGATTTCTTTCGTTATTATTGGCTAACGCTCCCGACAAAGCACCTGTACGAAGTCGAAATGCCGACCGCGTTCAAGTTTAACTCTTCCGCCACCACCATAAACTCAATAGAACAATTCAAATGGGGCTTTAACCGCATTTTTATTGATTGTTTGCTAATGTACGGCAACATTCAACGGGGCTACGAAACGTTATCTCGTAAAAGTTTCGAGCAATTGCAAGCGGAGTTCGACAAACACAGAATTAACGATACCCAAATTTTGCAAAGAGGGAAAACTTTAACGTTTGAAGAAATAGACAAAGAGGACAGATACCTTATTTCCGAAATGGCGTGCAAAACATTGGCAACGCCCGAAAACGAAGCCGAATTTATCAAATTTGTTGTAGAATCGTATAAAAACGCCATTGCTTCCGGCAAAAAGAACATTCATTTCAAAGACATCTTGGAGGGCAAGTACAAAACGGATAACGAACACGGTTTTCAAATGAGTATTTTTGCTTCCGACGACGATTTGGACGCTCCTGTTCATTCGGAAGAAGAAGTCACCGAAATGGCGATGAATTTGGCAAAAAGGTTTATGACGGCTCACAAAAAAGCGTTGAAAAACACAGAACTCTATTTGTCGCTTTGCAACGACCTTGACGTTTACGTCGCAACCAGCATGAGGACAAAGACGCATTTCAAGGAAATGGCAAACTTTTGCGAAAGAGTTTTCTCTCGTCTGAAAAAAGACAACATAACGTTAAGATATTTCGACCCCACAATAAGCGCGGCGGACACACACGAGGATAAAGGCTTGATAGAATGTCTTATGGTAAAATCCGCGCGGATATTGATATATTCTTCGGGCGACAGAGATAGCTACGGCAAAGACGCCGAAGCGGCAATGGCACTTAGCATGGGAAAACCAACCATCTTCTACTGTCCTGATAAAAACGAAAGAGCCAAATTTTTTAGGGAAGTACATCCGCTTAGCAGATTGGTGAATTTTCAAACGGGAGTTGCAAGCGGAGTGATTGTTTGTCAGACAGATGCAGACGTCGCGGAAATACTAAAACGTTTGATAAACAATAAAATGAGATATGAATTGATTCAAAAAGATAATCTTCCCGGCTTTTATTTGTTAAAAGAACGTATGACTCAATCGGTAGTTCGCGTGCAAACCAACAATCTACTGCTATCTACCGCATTTTGGAATCACTACGTATAAAAGCTACTTATCTACAACAAGCAATGGAAAAGGAAGCACCTCGTGTGCTTCCTTTCCGTTGCAACTAAACAAGCGCAGTTGCCGTCGTGGCGGAGAGAACAGGATTTGTCCCAAGCAGAGCGAGAGTGAGTGAAGCAACACAAAGTGTTGCGGAACGCTACATATTTCAATTTCCCGTTCTCGGAGATATTGTGCGGCAAGTAAAAAGGAGCAATAGAAAAAGAGTGCGCCTTGTGCGTACTCTTTTCTGTTGCAACCACTAAACGTAGCCGCACAATGGCGGAAGGCAAGGGAGAATATACGAACTTTGAGCAGAAGAAAAGGCAGTGTTTGCCTGCCTTTCCGTTTCTTCCA
>CANQND010000003.1 GCA_947625115.1 uncultured Clostridia bacterium
ATTACACTAATATGTGTAAATTTCTATATGGCGCGCAACGAGTTAAGTAAAAAATAAACAGGGAGTTTAACCATATAAAAACAGACAACGAAAGCGAGAATTGTCAAAGTACTATGGGAAAAAGAAAATGTTAGAAGTAAAGAATTTTTCAAAGAAGTATCGAAACAATCCAAACTATTCCGCTCACAACATAAATTTTTCCGTTTCTACGGGAGAAGTTGTGGGACTTGTAGGCAGTAACGGCGCGGGTAAATCCACGATAATAAAGAGCATTATCGGCGTGTTGCCCTTTACCGAGGGCAGCATTACGGTGGGCGGATTCGATATCGTAAAACAATCGGAAAACGCCAAAAGGCTTATCGGCTACGTTCCCGACGATCACTCCGTCTACGAAAAGCTGACGGGCAGGGAGTACGTCAACTATATCGGCAGTCTTTACGGCGCGACGAAAGAGCAAAAAGAGTACGTTACCAACGACCTTGCGGAAATATTTGAAATATCCCACGCGTTGGACTCGCAAATTGCCGGATTTTCGCACGGTATGAAACAGAAAATCTGTATTCTCGGCGCGCTCGCGCACGAGCCGAAATTGTGGATATTGGACGAACCGATGGTCGGGTTGGATCACCAGACGATGGCTCTACTGTGCAACTATATCCGCAAGTATGCCGACGACGGTCATTCGGTGCTGTTTTCGTCGCACAACCTCGAAGTGGTAAAGCACACCTGCGACAGAGTTGTGTTTATCAAAAAGGGCGAACTTGCGGGAATAGTGGATCTCACCAAAGACAAAGATTTCGACATAAACAAATATTATGCCGAATTGAACGAGGTACAGCAAAATGGGTGAATTTATTCGCTTACAGTTAAAGTTGAAATGGGGTTTCAACCGTAACAACAACAAAGCCAGCGCGATAATGACCGCCGTGGCGACGTTGCTTGCCGTAGCGATAGCTCTCGCGCTTGTTTGGGCGTTGTCCTATGTACTCAAAACCAACGTTCTCGTCACCGCCAAGAGATTGTCCGTTTTGTACATCACTATCATAATGTTGGGGCTAACCGTGTCGGCGACGGGTATGCAAATGAAACGGTTGTACCGCCCGAGCGATCTGCTCATAACGGCGCGCTTTCCGCTTAGTCCGTTCAAACTTTTTGTCGGCTATCTGGTAATCAACTATATCGATTTGTGTATCTATTCGGCGGTTTTGCTCCTGCCCGTAATGATAGTTTTCGGCATTGCAATGCAGTGTTTTACTTTCGTTTACTTTTTGGGCGTGTTGCTGGGCGTTATTCTTATGCCGATGATACCTTTCGGGCTGTCGATTTTCCTCGCTATACCGATGGTGTACGTAAATTCCTTGTTGGAAAAACACGGCATAGTGAGGCTTATCCTCTTTATACTGTTTTTGGTGGGAGCGTTTGTTCTTTACTACTATCTGCTCACAATTTTGGCGCAGTTTTTTATACACAGAAATTGGGAAGAGGGTACGTTGGAAATATGGAGCAAATTGCTCGAAGCTCTGGACGGGTACTACAATCCCGCCTACTATCTGGCAAACGTAATTTTCTTTGAGCGTTTCGGACTCGGTTTCGGCGTGACGTTCGGAGCGGGCGCGGTTCTTTCCGCAGGCGGAATAGCTTTGGCGCGCGTTGTCTGCAACAAATTTCGCGCAGACGCTTTGGACGGCGGCAGTTCGTTGTCGGCGCGCCGCACGGGTCTGGACGAGTACGGCGACGCTCGGGCGATCTTCCGTTATCAATTCAAGGAAATTCTTCGCACAAAAACCTATTCCTATTTCTACTTGGGAGTGGCAATTTCCACGCCCGTTATGGTGTTTTTCTGCAACAGGCTTGTAACGATGGTGGGCGAGGCGCAAATCGGCACGGGTATCAATTTCGGCGCGTCGATGATTGTCGTGGCGGTGTTTATGGCAATGATATGTTCTTTCACGGGAACCGTGTTGAGCGTTGAGGGCAAAAACTTTTATATCACCAAGCTCGTACCCGTTCGTTACCGCAAGCAACTGCTGATCAAGGGACTATTGAATATAGCGGTCAGCGCGGTCGCCCTTGCGATAAGCGCGATCGTTTTGGGAGCTTTGCAATTTTTGACTGCGGTAGAAATGGTCGTGCTTGTCGTCACGCAACTCATTCTCGCCGTCGGATTGGTTTTCAACGGGATAAATCTCAATCTTGCCAATCCCAATCTCAAACCGAAAGCAAACGGAGAGGCGGAGGAAATCAACATAACGTATATGTTGTTGATAGGGCTTGCGCTTGCGGCGTTGATAGGCGCGGGGAGCGTTATCTTCCCCAAAATTTTGGAAAACGGCGCGCTTGCGGCGTACCTTACGTCGGTGTTCGTCGCGCTTGCATACACTGCGGTAAACACGCTTGTGTTTTGGTTTACCGCCGATAAAAAGTATCGTAAAATCGAGGCTTAAAGAGAGGAATACGTTATGAAAAAATTGATGACGTGTACAATAATTTTATTGCCGCTTTTGATCCTTGCAATTATGCTCGTGAGCGGCGCAATTCTCAGCTTGTTTACACACATATACGTTGAGTCGGTGGAGTTTTCCGAAAACGACGCTCTCGTGCTTGTTATGAAAGACGAAAGCGAACCGCCCACGTACGATTTAGGAGAAAAAATAAACATTTTGCCGCTCAAAGCACCCAATCGCAACGTCAGATACAAAAGCGACGACGAATCTTTGGTTCGCGTCAACGAAAACGGCGTCGTTACGGCAGTGTTCTACGGCGAAACCTACATTACCGTTACCAGCGTCGAAAACGAAGCGGCTACCGCAAAACGCAAAGTTATCGTAACGGATAGCTCAGTCCACGCTTTGCGTTTTACCGAATACGAAAAAGATATGTACAACGGCGAAACCGCGCAGCTCTTCACGCAGATCTTCCCCTCGGGAGCAGGTCCCGCAACGGTGGTATACAGCAGTTCCGACGATAACGTTTTGTCCGTTTCGCAAAACGGCGACGTGGTGTGCAAAGGCGTAGGCGAAGTTACCGTTACGGCTTCTCTGCAAGAAAACCCCTCGATAAAAACCACTGCAAACATAGTTTGTCACGCGCAACTTAAAAGTTTAACTACCGAAACAAGCGTAAAATCGGTTGTTATGGCTTCCCGCAATATGCAGTTTCCAAAGTTGAAACCCACTCCGAGCAACGCAACTTTCAGCGTCGAATACGTTTCTTCCAACGAAAGCGTCGCCACCGTAGACGGCAACGGCGCGATAACGTTCTTGAAAGAGGGTTCCGTTACAGTTACCGCCAAAGCGGTGGACGGCAGGGGCAACAGCGACAGCGCGTCCGTTGTGTTTACCTGCACGGACGGCTACTATATGGGCGATTTGTTCGGTCAAAGCGAGTACTCCTTTGACTACGACGAATACGTAGCAGATGGAAAGACTCTCGATATAGAATTGTGCAAGGCACCCTTGGGTTCGTTCCGCAAGATAGTAAATGTAACTTTCGACAGAGAGGGCATTTTGACATTCGACTACGAAACGGAGAAATTTTCTCTTGTCAAATCTGATGAAACGCAACCGCTCGGAAAAGTTCACGTAACGATATTGGCGCAAAAATACTCCGCCGATACCGCGCAAATCGTGGAAGTGAGCGAGGACGTGTGCGACGTGACTGTAACGCGCAAAACTTCGTCGTTATCCTTTAAGACGGCGAGCGGGCAGAGCGACGTCGGCGGCGTAACCATCAACCAATCTTCCGTTAGCTTCACCGAGATAACATCGGGCGAAGTTAGTAGCGGCGTCGGTGTGACGGCGTTGCCGCGCAACCATACGGACGAACTTAGCTACTCGGTGTCAAACGGAACAGAGGTTGCCCGTTTCGACGGAACGGTACTTGTGTTTTCAACAGAGGGCGAGGCTACCGTTACGGTCACTTCGGGCGACGGCAGCGTTTTTGCCTATATAACGGTTCACTATGTCAAAAAGGGCGACTCCGACAAAGAAATAAAGGTAGACGGCGACACGCCGTCGCTAAGCGTGGTGTTGTCGGTTTCCGACAGCGGCAAGGAAACGGGTTTGCTCAATCTCACCCCTCCTGCGGGAATGAAAGCAAGTTACCAATCGGATAACGACGACGTTCTCAGCGTAGACGGCTTGCGCCTTGTTCCGTTAAAGGGCGGTTTTGCAAACGTAACCGTAACCTACACCCCTGCGGGAACGTACAGTCTGCTTGCCGCAAATCAATGCGTGATAAGCGTGTACGTAGACAAAGCCGTTTCTCCCGCAGATTTAACTTTCAGCGTAAACGACGGCTACACAACCTCTTTGGATAAGGTCAACTTCACGGTGACTGTCAACGCCGAGGAGGGCGCGATGGAGGGCAAAACGCTATGGATAGGCAGAAGAAGCGACAACGGCGAACAAATTTCTCCTGACGGCGCAACAAACGTCTACTCTGCGGAAATCGAGTTCCCCGTGGGCGCAAGCGCAATGACTCTTTTTGCCGCTGTCAGGTACGATTCCTCCGCCGAAAACTTCACCAATTCCGACGGTCATCAATGCAAGGGCGAAATTTGCTCTTCCGAACGCAAGGTAAACACAACTCGCGGAAATATTACCAACGGTCTTTCGGTGTCGTACGGCAGTGGCGAGCAGTTGCTCACCCCCGACGGAGAAAACAACATTGTGTTCCCCGATTTGAACGAAAAGATAACGCTTGACGTGTCCGTAACGGATCCCGATCCGCAAGACTTTGAACTAAGCGCGGAAAAAATCTCTTTCGGCTCTCACGGAAAATTCAGCTACACGGTGCAAGCGGATAGCAACTCGGCGCATATCGAACTCACAGCCACAGCTGGCGGAGAAGAAACCGTTACGTTGCGTATCGCGGGGATAGATTACTCGTTGAAGATAACAGTGGAACTCCCCGCGCACAGCTTGGAAGTTAAGTACGGCAACACCGTACTCGACAATAACGAAACCTATCCCACGTTGCTCGAAAGCGTTACCCTCACGGTAAATCTTTTGCGTGACGACGGCGTTGTTTCGGAAACGTCAATTTCCTACTCCGTTGTCGGCGGAGATAGCTCGACTTCGGCGGTGGACGGCAAAACGGCGTCGATCACGGTAGCCATAACGGGCGAAACCGTCCTCACGATAGACAGCGCGCTTTGCCACTACACGGTAACGTTCAGTTCGCGCACGATGTCGCAATTGAACCTTGCCTATCACGTGGAATATTCCGACAACGGCAGAAACATCGAGTTGGATCCTTTCCAATTGGGAACAAAAGAATACGATTACAGTTTGCCCAAAACAAACACGGGTTCTCTTGCAATTTGCATTGAGTGTACGGACGAAACGTTGCTCGGCGGCTTTACGGAAAAGGCAATGAACTATTTCAGCATAGAGTTCAGCAAGGCGGCTAAAAATTGGCAGTACGAGCGAAACGCCGCTACGGCTAAACTTGTAGTAAGCATTTCTTCCGAAAGCGGATATTACACGGGCGCGACGGTGGTGTTCTCGGCGGGCGACAACAACGCTACGCTTGTGTTCGAGTGTATGGAAGTGGGGCGCGTGGAGTTCTCCGACGGCGTTTTGAGCTTTGACAACGGAAAATCTACCGACGTGTATCTCGGTCAACAGCAGGTGCGCGTGTTCGCAAAACAAAGTTATTACAAGGACGAGGGGGACGTAGATTACTTCCGTATTCCCGTAAAGGCAGTCAAGGACGACGTTTTCGGCGAAAGAGTAGGACTTGACGCCATCAAATGGGTACTTACCAAGTACGTAGACAGTCAAGCCGTAGAGGTCGTTACCGAGCAATGCGGCAATGAGGTCGTCTACAAAGGAGTAACTTACACAATCGAACGAGGAAGCGACAAACACTCCGTACTTAAAAAGGACGGCGAAGTAATTGCGGAAAGCGGTCGTTTTGTGAGTGATAACCGCGTCACTTGGGTGGACGTATACGCCGATGAAAACTACGCGGACATCTACTTCGGCGATTTCGGCGGACTGACGGAAACGGACGTGAGAAACGACTATTTCGGCAATTTCGGAGAACAAGACGGTTGGAGCAAAACTCCCTCTAACACCAACAACTACGATTTGAGCGGAAGAGATTTCAAAGCCTCGCCAAACGCGTATTCTTTCCTGCGCGTAGAGGCGGGTAACGGTGCAGAAGACAGCAAAACAAGCGCGCATTTCAACTTTAACGTGCTTGACGGCAACGATGTATTCAACGTGTTTGACGCCGAGGGATACTACAACAAGGGTAAAGTTGTCCTGCAAGACAATCTGTACGGTCCTAACGAACTTGACGGCGACCCCAAATTGGCAGAAGCCGAGAATAAAAAACTGATTTTGGATAGTGCGGACAAATTGGGTAAAACGTTGATATACGGCAACGGCTATCAAGTCAATTTACAAGCAAAAACCGCCTCAATGGCGACTTATAGCGAAAGCGAGGGAATAACGATCAACAGGGCATACAATACCGTTATAAAATGTGCAAACCCCACCGAAGAGATCAGCAACAAATATCAAAAGATGACTTTCAGAATGGCATACGCATACTATTGCGATCTGTCCTACTACTACAAATTCAATCCTGACGGCAATGTTTTCTATGCAAAAAATACCGTCTTTTCCTGCATTCCCAAGGCTGCGGTGCAACTCTATTATGACGGACTGTCTATGTATGCCGAAAATGTCGTTATGACGGAATGTGGAACTGCGATACAAGCAGATAACCCAACAGAGCATGATATAAAAATCTATTATAGGGGGAACATTGATATACTCAACTATTTCAACAAAACTGCACTTTCCAACTTGAGCTCCTATATAGGAATGTTTTACGACATGGTTGTGCCGAGCGTTAAAGATTATTTCGAATGGCACGGAAAACAGATTTCCGCTTACACGTACGATCAAAGTGGAGATGTTGATAAGATCTATGTAAATATATTGGCATTTGCCACTTCTAATTTAGCCAACAAGACATATATATGGACGGACGGCGGCGGATACAAGACTATTGAGGACGGCGGCGGTACACTGAGCGGCGGTGTAAAAATCGCAAATAAGGATCTTATCCCTGATTTCGGTGGAAATTATTTTGCATTGACGTATGAAATGGTGAGTAACAATGCGAGATTGGACAATGCAACAGTATCTATGAGCGGCTCAAAATTTACAGGTACGGCAGATATGGATAGCCTGTTTAATACCGAACGTTATATCCGTTTGCAGTGCGAATTTAAGAAGCCTGACGTAAAGAACTACGACCATATCCTCTGGCACAAGCAAAACGTGTATCGGGATCTATCGCTTATCGATGGAAGAAAATCTCACATTGACAACCTCAAAGATTCGTTGAAGAATACGCAGTGGGACGACGGCTCGGGCGTGGGCGGCAACGGCACCCCGTACGAATCTGCCGCACAGCTTAACGCTGTGATCTCGCAAGCTGTTATACCGAGCAAAAGAAACTACGTTATCTGACGTTTTTCCACCCCATTTGCCGTTTTTTGAATGATATTACGTGATTTCTCTCCCGCTCTTGCGTGAGCGGGAGAGCGGTGCGACAACAACCTGCCCATTCTCGGCGGGACGGTAGGGGCGGCAAAGTTCCAAACTAACAAAGGAGAATTTGAATGAGTGTTGTGAAAATCGGCAACGGCTTCTATTTTCTATATATCGGCTTTGCGGCGATTTTTCTGCTTTTGCTCGTTCTGCTTCTTAAAAGGAGAAGTCGTAAAACCGTGCGCACGGTGTTGCTTGTTCTCCTGTTTGCCAACCTTGCCTTGCATTACATCAAGCAGGCGTTTCCGCCGTACAGAGAAGAATTTCCGTTGTCGCTACGTATGTCTGCTATGCAAAACCTCTGCGCAGTTTCAACGGTTTTGTTGCCCTTTATCTATCTGTTCAAAAAACAAAACGTCTTGCACGATTACGCCTATTTTATCGGCGTGATAGGCGGTTTGGTGGCTCTCCTTTATCCTACCGAAACGATCGGAAAGTCGGTTGTCGCATTCGATACGATTCGTTTTTACCTTTGCCATACCATTCTTTTTGCCGTGCCGATGGCTGCCGCTATACTCGGCGTGTACCGCCCGCGGCTCAAAATGTTTTGGGCTATACCGTTGCTGTTTTTGGTGTGGCAGGCGTTCATCTGCGCAAACGATTATTTCCTTGTGGCAGTGGGGCTTGTAAAGGGTAGTTTTTCCGACTTGTTAAATCCCGCCTTTCACAACAGCAGTTTCACCTTTGGAGTTCGACCCGATTTTGCGTGGGCTGCCAAAGTGTTCGATCCTCTTGTGCCGTGGTTTTTCAAAACCGACGCATTCGGCTTGAACGGCGGCAAACCATTCTATTTTCCCGTCCTTTGGCTCATCGTACCGTCGTTTGTGTTTCTCATTCCTGTTTATATTTTGCTTTCGTCGCCCTTTTGGATATCGGAAGCGGTAAAGCGCAGACGTAACAAGCGAAAGGGCGTTAAGAACGTCGCCTGACCCGACAAAACGGGTAGTGCCGAGAAAGGGCAACTCGGAACGTCAGAAAAACAAATTATCTTTATGAAGTAGTATAAAAATGGGGGCAAACCTATGGTAAAAAATTATTTGCATAAAGTTCAGTACTACGAAACGGACAAAATGGGCGTAACACATCACTCAAACTATCTGCGTTTTATGGAAGAAGCGCGCGTCGATTTTCTTGAACAGATAGGTTACGGTTACGACCGAATGGAAAAGGAGGGACTTGTTTCTCCCGTTATATCTGTCAACGTCAATTACGTCAGACCCACAACTTTCGGCGACAAATTGCAAATTGCCGTCAAGGTGAAAAACGTAACGGCGGTAAAACTTACCATAGATTATACTATGACCTGCAACGGCGACGTGGTGTGCGCGGCTACAAGCACGCATTGTTTTGTGGACAAAAACTCCCGCCCGATTTCTCTCAAACGCGTAAATCCGCAACTGTTTGAGTTGTTGTCCTCTTTGGCGGAAGCAAAAGACATTTAGCGACGTTATTTCTATGCGAGCGGTCCGAAAGTGTTTCGGGCTGCTTTTTTGTACGAAAACCAAAAGCGCGTTGGCGTTGGGGCGCATAGTTTTGCGGTATTTTATTTACGTAATTTTTTGTTTCGACGGCTTTCGACAGGTTGCGGCGACTGAAAATAAATTTTCTGTTTTTTGCGCAAATTTGTTGTGTAACTCAAAAACAAGTGGTATAATATACATACACGGGGAGGGGGTATGCCTCTATGAAACAAAAATTCAATGTAACGGGAATGACTTGTTCGGCGTGTTCCGCTCATGTTGAAAAAGCCGTCGCCAAAGTAAAGGGCGTACAGAGCGTTGCGGTGAGTTTGCTTACCAACAGTATGACGGTGGAGTACGACGAACGCGCAGTCAACGCAAGGGCAATTTGTTCCGCAGTGAAAAAGAGCGGTTACGGCGCAAGCGTTGCGGGCGAATCGAAAGGCACAACGGAGCAAAACGCAAACAACGTAACTCTTTCGCGATTGATAATTTCGCTGGTTTTTTGCGTGGTGCTTATGTACTTTTCAATGGGACATATGATAGGTATTCCGTTGCCGTCTTTTTTGTCGGGCGCGTCCAACGCCGTTTCGCTTGCTTTGGTTCAGCTGATATTGTGTTTGCCCGTTTGGTTTGTAAATATCAGATATTTCACCGTGGGGTTCAAGCGGTTGTTCAAGGGTTCGCCCAATATGGACAGTTTGATAGCCGTGGGTTCCGCCGCAAGCGCGATATATGCCGTAGCGGTAACTTTTGTTATGAGCTACGCTTTGGGCAAGGGAGATATGGCGACGGTGGAAAAATATAGGCATTTGCTGTATTTCGAATCTTCGTCGATGATTTTGGCTCTTGTGGATCTCGGCAAATATTTTGAGGGACGGAGCAAGGTCAAAACGGCCGACGCGCTTGCCAAATTGCGCAAACTTGCCCCCGAAAAGGCTATTTTGCTCACGGACGACGGCGAAACGGAAGTGGACGGCAAAACGCTTAAAGCGGGCGACTTGGTGGCGGTGAAAGCGGGAATGTCTTTTCCTGCGGACGGAAAGGTGGTTTTCGGAAGTTGTTTCGCCGACGAAAGCAGCGTAAGCGGAGAAAGTCTGCCCGTGGAAAAACAGACGGACGGGTTTGTTATCGGCGGGACGGTGTGCGTCGGCGGATATGTCAAGGTGCGCGTAACAACGGTGGGGCAGGACAGCGTTTTGGAAAAAATCATTTCTTTGGTGGAAGAAGCGGGAACGTCCAAAGCACCGATACAGCGTTTGGCGGACAAGATTTCCGCAGTGTTTGTGCCGATAGTTATGTCCATTGCGTTGATAACGTTTATCGTGTGGCTGTGCGTGGGCGCGCCGCTATCGACCGCGCTCAACTACGGAGTGTCGGTGTTGGTCATTTCCTGCCCGTGCGCGTTGGGCTTGGCAACGCCCGTCGCGATAATGGTTGCCACGGGTAAGGGCGCGGAAAACGGTATCTTGGTAAAAAACGGCGAGATACTCGAACGACTTGCCGACATAAAACAAGTGGTGCTGGACAAGACGGGTACGGTTACGCTCGGCAAACCGTATGTACAAGATTTTTCCACCCCATATAGCGAAAATGAGTTTTTCGCGATAGTTGCGGGCATAGAAAAGCAAAGCGAACACCCTTTGGGAAAAGCCGTTGTGGAGTACGCCGAGCGTTTGGGAGTTGCGTTGCGCGAACCCGATGATTTTCAAACTTCGGCGGGGCGCGGCGTCATTGCGCAAATAGACGGCAAAGCGTACGCAATAGGAAACAAACGCTTGATGGACGAGCAGAATGTTTCCGAAAAGGACTACTCAGAACAGCTTGAAAGTTATTCTCAACGCGCGCTTACCTGTTTGTTGGTTTCCTGCAACGGGCAGTACGTTGGTATTATCGGCGTGGGCGACGAAATAAAACCCACTTCCAAAGAGGCTGTTTCGCTTCTGAAAGCGCAGGGTATCAAACCCGTTTTGTTGACGGGCGACGGAAAGTTGGCGGCGAAAGCCGTCTGCAACGAATTGGGCGTAGACGACTTTTACGCCGAAGTGTTGCCCGATCAAAAGGAACAAAAGATACGTGACCTGAAAAACGACGGCGTTACCGCAATGGTGGGCGACGGAATAAACGACGCTCCCGCTTTGACTCGCGCGGACGTAGGTTTTGCCGTTGCAAGCGGAGCGGATATAGCCCTTGACAGCGCGGACGTGCTGTTGTTGAAAAACGACGTGCGCGACGTGTCCACGGCAATAGAACTAAGCGCAAAAACAAAGCGCAATATAAAGCAAAATCTGTTTTGGGCGTTTTTCTACAACGCATTGGGCATACCGCTTGCCGCGGGAGTACTGTCTATGCCGCCCGTCAATTTGTCGCTCAGCCCGATGATAGCGGCGGCGGCGATGAGTTTGAGCAGTTTGTTTGTAGTTACAAACGCTTTGAGATTGAGATTTTTCAAACCGCATTCTTTTGCGGCTAAAACAAACAAAACAAAATCAAATAACAAAGAAAAGGAGGCAGTTACAATGAAATATCAAATCGGTATCGAGGGAATGATGTGCGAGCATTGCACGTCGCGCGTACAAAAAGAGCTTTTGTCCGTTCGCGGCGTTGTAAGCGCAGAGGTCAGCCTCGAAAACAAAAGTGCGATTGTCGAGGTGAAAAAAGCCAACCCGTCCGCGCTCAAAAAAGCCGTTGAAAAAGCAGGCTACAACGTAACGGAGGTGACCCAACTATGACGGCGGACAAACAAAAAGTAGTGCGCCTGTTGAGAACGGCGCGCGGTCAAATGGACGGTATTCTCAAAATGATAGACGAAAACAGATATTGTATCGACATTTCCAACCAAATCTTGGCGTGTCAGGCGGTGATGTCAAAGGTAAATCGAGAAGTTTTGAAAGCTCACCTTGCCAACTGCGTGCTTAACGGCGACAAAGAGGACAGCAAAGCCAAACTCGAAGAAATTGCCAAAATCTTGGAGCAACTGCTTTGACGTAGAAAGAATTGCTTGTATTCCCAATATAATATGGGTATGAGCAATTCTTTTTTGCAGTGCGTCGCGGATATTTGCGGCGAAGAACTTACAACTCTTATAAACAACTACAAGTACTCCGTCTACGGCGGCAATACGCTGGTGGTGGAGGGTCACAAGGGAATATCCGAATACGGCTTGAAATGCGTTTCGTTTGCCTTGCCTAAGTCCGTTTTGACCGTGACGGGTGACGATTTGCGCATAAAGTATCTTGAAAAGAACTTCGCCGTCGTTGTGGGATGCATACGGTCTGTGGAGGTGTCTTATGAAAAACAGATGTAAGATTGCCTTTGAGGGACTGAATATCAACAGGTTGTTGGGCTATTTGACTAAGCAAAATATACCTGTTTTTTCCGTACGCCGCGAGGGTAAGCAATGCGCAATCGAAGTTCCTTACAGACGTTCAAAGCAGACTATTGCAATATTACGAGAAAGGTGCTATAATATACTTGGTATAGAATATATTGGGCTGTCCAAAGGGGCAAAATTTGTGCAAAAACACTTTGTTTTGCCCATAGTGTGCGCGATAACGGCATTGGCTTTGACGATTTCGTCGCAGTTTTGTTTTGTTATCCGAGTAAACGGCGATTTTGAAAGTTCCTGCGTTACGGCGGCATTGAACAACGTCGGCGTAAAAGTAGGCGTCAATTTACACACACTAAACCTGAAATCCGTTCAAAACGCGCTTGCAAACGAGTTGAACGCCGACTACGTGTCGGTGGTAAGGCGCGGAAGCGTTCTGTATGTGGACGCCGCCGCCAAGAAAGAAATATCTCCGCCGATAGATTTGTCGGTCAAGAGGAACTTGGTCGCCACCTGTTCTGGTACGGTAAAATCTCTCGTCTGCGAACTCGGAACGCCCGCGGTAAAAGTGGGCGACATTGTAAACAAAGGCGACGTTTTGATAGAGGGTTGCCGTACTTTCAACGACGGAACGAGTTGCGACGTGTACGCTTTGGGCAGGGTTGTTCTAACGGTATCTTCCGACGGCTTTGCCCCATTTGACGGCACAAAAGATGTGTTTGTGGAAACGGGCGAAACGTTTTGTTCGGTGGGAGTTGTGCTTTTCGGCAAAGAATATTCGCGTAAATGTCCCTTTGAAAACTACAATCTTTCCGCAGAAAGCACAAGTTTGTTTCCTTTGAACATCGAAATAAGGAAAAACACTTATCGCGAAACGGTCAAAAGGCGCGTTACGGCAACAATGGAAGAGTGTATGGAACTGTTGCGGCAACAAGCGTACGCAGACGCGCTTTCTCGAAGCGATTTCGAGGTAACAACGGAGGAATACGTCGTTCGACCCGACGGGGTCGCAGTAAAATTGTACGGAGAAGTACAAGTGGAATGATCGGGAGGAAATTTTTTGCTGTTTCAAAAAATAAAAGTTGACTCTATGGACGAGTTGATGAAACTGTTCGGTCCGTTTGACGAAAACATAAAGGCTATTTGCGCGGCGTTTGACGTCAAAGTCGTTATGCAAGAGGGAGAAAGCAGTCTTTACGGCGAGGCGGAAAACGTGGCAAAGGCAAGCCGCGTAGTGGACAAATTGAGAAACTTCATAGCAAGCGGCGATGAAATCGATATTGGGCGCGTAAATTACCTGTGCGATCTTGCAAAAATGGACAAGCTGGAAGACGCCGACGAATTGATGGGCGACGTGGTGTCCATAACTTCTCGCGGCAAGCCGATAAAGTGCAAAACCGTCGGGCAGAAAAAGTACGTGGACGTTATGAAGAAAAACACGATCACTTTCGGCGTCGGTCCCGCAGGTACGGGAAAAACGTACCTTGCGGTTGCAATCGCAGTAAACGCGCTCAAAGCCAAGCAGGTGGAAAAAATAATTTTGACCCGTCCTGCCGTGGAAGCGGGCGAAAAACTCGGCTTTTTGCCGGGGGACTTGCAGGAAAAGGTTACGCCCTATCTCAGACCGCTGTATGACGCGTTGCAGGAATTGTTGGGTATGGACAGTTACGCAAAACTTATGGAACGCGGCACAATAGAGATCGCTCCCTTGGCATATATGCGCGGACGCACGCTCAACAATGCGTTTGTCATTTTGGACGAAGCTCAAAATACCACCCGCGAACAAATCAAAATGTTTTTGACAAGATTGGGCGAAGGCAGTAAAATGGTGGTAACGGGCGATTTGACCCAGATAGACTTGCCAAAAGGTCTTACTTCGGGGTTAAGACACGCAATAAAGGTTTTGAAAGACATCGAAGATATAGGAATAATTCGTTTGAATGAAAGAGATGTTGTGCGCCACCCGTTGGTGCAGAAGATCGTCAAAGCATACGAAACAGAGGAAAAATAATGAGAAAAATCAAAAAAATAACCAATATCAATTGGAAAAACGTAATACTCAGCTACTTTGCGGTATTTCTGATTTTTTCCGCATTGACGATTTTGGTAAATATCAACCGTCTTACTTGGTTGAGGGCGGGCGTTCAGTTGGCGACATTGGCGATAATGCTCATCTCTCTTGCCCTGTACACCTATTTTTCCGACAAGGCGGTAATGGAAAGTATGCGCAAAATGTGGGCGATGTTCACAACTATGTTTGTCGCCTACGGTTTGATACAACTTTCTCCGTTGTGGGACTACGTTATCAATTTGGTGCCGTTCGCGCTATGTTCGCTTATCTTATCGTTGATAGTTTCGGGAAAATGCGGTTTCTTTGCCAATTTTATCGTAATAATGCTGTGCTTTATGCAGGATATAAATTGGCAGGTATCGGCTACGGTAGCTACGGAAAATTTCTTTTATTTGCTATTCAGCGGCGTTATCGAAGCGGTTTTCGCTTCTTTCGTGTTGGGTAAGCACTATCGCAGGTCGCGTTATCTTGTCGTCGGACTGTTTTTGGGCGTAATATCCGTTATCTGCGCAACTATTTCCTACGTGATGTTCAGCGACGAATGGTCTTGGGTCGTTTTCGGGATAAAAGCCGCCTGTTCTTTTGCAAGCGGTTTTATCGGCGTAATGTTGATGTTTGTGTTGGTTCCGCTTTTCGAAAAGATATTCTACGTCAGTTCGGTGTTCAGATTTTCCGAAATTGCAACTTCCGACAGCGAGTTGATGCGTAAACTTTTTGAAAAGGCTCCCGGCACCTACAATCACAGCCTTACCGTAGCCACCTACGTGGAAGCCTGCGCCGCGGCGATAGGCGAAAGCGCGGTTATGGCGAGAGCCGCCGCTTACTACCACGATATAGGTAAAATGAAAAACCCGAGTTATTTCGCTGAAAACCAATTCAGCGGAATAAATCCTCACGACAGTATGACTCCCGAAGCAAGCGTCAATATGATAAAATATCACACAATCAACGGTTTGGCTATTGCCAAAGAGTACGGGCTGCCCAAGGAAGTGCAATCGGCAATAGTGGAACACCACGGGACGATGGTGATAAAGTACTTTTATCTCAAAGCGCAAAAGTACACCGACGGCGATCTTCCATACGACGGATATTGTTACGACGGTCCCAAACCCACCAACAAGATTTCCGCCATATTGATGATTTGCGACGCCGCAGAGGCGGCTTTGCGCGCAAACGGAGATAAGAGCAATGTGGAAAAAATCGTAGACGATATAGTTGCGGAACGTATGGCGTTTGAACAGTTTTCCGATTGCGATATTTCTCTTAAAGAACTCGATATAGTCAAGAGTACAATCATTTCCACATTCGCAGGTATAAGACACAAGCGCGTATCTTACCCCGACGTGAGGTTGACAGGAGAAAAATGACAATATATTTTACAAACGTCGGTTTGCACAAACACAAAATAAAACACGTGTTGGAGGGCGCGTTGAAATATCTCAAACAACCCTCCCGCGATATAGAAATGTCGCTCTCGGTGGTAACTCCGAATGAAATTCGTCAACTCAACGCGCAATTTCGCGGGATAGATTCCGTCACGGACGTGTTGTCTTTCCCCACGTTGGAATTGAACCGAGAACAATTGAACAGAAACAATTTCCCCGCCGACGCGGTAAACTCCAAAACGGGAAAACTCAATATCGGCGACGTTATCGTCTGCTTTGACCGCGCCAAAGAACAAGCGCAAAGTTACGGACACAGCCTCAAAAGAGAACTGTGCTTTTTGTCGTTGCACGGAATGTTGCACCTGTTGGGGTACGATCACGTGGAACCGTCGGACGAAAGGCAAATGGAAGATTTGCAAGAGGCTATTTTGACAAAACTTCACGTTACAAGGAAAACGAAATGAGAAAGACGGGCTTTATTGCATTGGTGGGACAAGCCAACGCGGGCAAATCCACGCTGTTGAATTCCTTTGTGCGGCAAAAGGTGTCTATCGTATCGCCTAAACCGCAAACTACTCGCGAACAGATCTTGGGTGTGTGGACGGACGACGACAGTCAAATGATTTTTGTCGATACGCCCGGTTTTTTGAAAAGCAGAAACGCGTTGGGCGATTATATGCTAAAAAGTATCGACAACGCCGTGCAGGACGTAGATTGTATTCTCGTGGTGATAGACGGTCACGACGGAATAGACGACAGGGAGATAGAACAAATAAGCCGTTATCGCAAACAAAACGTTCCCATTGTCGTAGCCGTGACAAAGATAGACATAACTCAACCCGCAAAACTTATGCCCGAACTTGCAAAACTCAACGCGGTGGAGGGTATTTCGGAAGTGTACTGCGTGTCCGCCAAGCGAAACAACGGCGTGGCGGAACTGAAAGAGGCGTTGAAAAAGTATCTTACGGGTACGCAAATGTACTTTGAAGAGGACGACGTGACGGATAAGTCGCAAAGGTTTGTCGTAAGCGAAATTATTCGGGAAAAAACGCTCTTGGTTTGCGATAACGAAATTCCTCACGGCGTGGGCGTGGAAATAAACAAGATGGAACAAAACAACTCCGCTTGGGATATTGACGCGACCGTTATTTTGGAAAAAGCCTCTCACAAACCGATAGTGTTGGGCAAGCGCGGAGCAATGATAAAGAGCATAGGTGTTCACGCGCGCGAAAGCATTGAAAAACTGCTGGACGCAAAGGTTTTTTTGACTTTGTGGGTAAAGGTCAAAGAGGATTGGCGCAACAATCCGTCGATGCTCAACGAACTCGGCTATACCAACCGCCGTAAATAAATTTTTGTATAGATTGGCGTCTTTTTAAGCAAACTTTGTACAGGAGGTTTGTATGAAAGATACTGTTTGGAAATTGTTTAGCGAAACGGGCAATCCCGTTTACTACCTGCTGTACAAGGAACTCTCCGAAAATGGATGTAACGACAAAGGGCATAGTCCTAAAAAGCACTGACTACAAAGAAAACGATAAACAAATTTTGCTGTACACGCTCGATTACGGCAAAGTTACCGTACACGCCAAGGGTATAAGAAAAAACGGCGCGAAACTGAAATTCGCCGCCGATCAATTTTGTTTCGGTCAGTACGAGTTATCTCAAACGGCAGACCGTTTTACTTTGAAAACGTGCGATCAGCTGGAAAGTTTCTATTCGTTGCGCGAGGATATACTGACCTACTACGCGGCTTGTACCGTTGCGGAATGTTTGGCAAACTATGTGGCGGAAGGACAGGCGGAACCTACTGTTTTTGTGGAAACGCTCAAAGTTTTTTCCGCGCTTTCCGACGGTTCGGAACCGTTGATAACCGCATTGAGGTATTTGTTGTTTTTTCTGCAAGCGCAGGGGCTTGATTTGCAAATGGACTCTTGTTGCGTTTGCGGAGAAAGCGGCAAAAAAAGGTTTTTGGACTTGCAACGCGGCGGCATTGTGTGCGACGGTTGCCATTTGCCCGAAAGTTTGCCCGTTTCGGCGCGGACTGCGGCAATTTGCAAAATAGTCAAAACAATGCCCTACGACAAGTTGAAAAATCTCAATTTCACTCGGGATTCGCTAAAAGACAGTTTGCAATTGTTGTACCGTTACGTTTCGCATTGTTTTTCGCCGTTGAGGAGTTTGAACGAATTGTTGAAGATGTGACGCGCCGACGGGGCGGACGTTGAGATTTTTACCGTTTGAATTGCGGCAAACAAAAGATGTGGTGAACAAATGATTTTCGGCAAGTACATAAACAGATATTATTGGAAATACGCGCTGTTGATCCTCTGCGGATTGGCGGCTCTCGTTGCCGTAGATTTTGCGCAGACCTTGATCCCCGAAATGTACCGAATGGTTATTGACGGTATCGATAAGGGCGCGGTTGCCGTCAACGGCGAGTTGGTCAATTTCGACATTCAATTTGTTTGGGAAAAAATTTGCGTGCCGATGTTTTTCATTATTGTTTTTATCGTATTGGGTCGCTTTGTTTGGAGAATTTGTCTGTTCGGAAGCGGAATACGCGTGGAGCGCGATCTGCGCAAGCAAATGTTTGCGCATTGCGAGGCTCTGTCCTGCGAATTTTACTCGCGAGAAAAGGTCGGCAATCTGATGTCGTTGTTTACCAACGATCTCGAAACCGTTCAGGATTGTTTCGGAAGCGGCATAATGATGACATTTGACGCCGTTTTTCTTGGAGGTCTGTCGCTGTACAAAATGTTTTGTATGGATTGGGTTATGACGTTGTATTCGCTCATTCCGATGGCGTTGATGGTGGCGATAAGCCTCATTGTGGGCAAGTATATGACGATGAAGTGGGAAACGCGTCAACAGGCTTTCAGCGATTTGTCGGATTTTGCTCAGGAAAGTTTTTCGGGCATTGCGGTTATCAAAGCGTTCGTAAAAGAATTTAAGGAACTGCTTGCGTTCAGGTGGCTCAACAAAAAGAACGAGGACGCAAACGTGGCTTACACCAAGATAAGCACCCTTTTGAACGTGTTCGTAACGCTGTTTGTCGAATCGGTCATTTGCGTTGTGCTGGGGTACGGCTCTTACTTGGTGTACAAAGGTACCTTTACGGGCGGACAGTTGATGGAATTTATCGGGTATTTCAATCAAATAATTTGGCCCGTCACGGCGATAACGGAACTTATTGAAATGCACTCACGCGGAAAGGCTTCGCTCAAACGCGTTTCCGATTTGTTGGAAAGCAAGGCAAACGCTATTGACGAGGAGGGAAAAATTTCCCTTGAATCCGTAAATGGCGCAGTGGAATTCAGAAACCTGACTTTTCGCTATCCGCAAGCCGATTACGACGCGTTGTCCGACGTCAGTTTTACCGTAAACGTCGGTGAAAACGTGGGTATTATCGGCAAAACAGGCTCAGGCAAAACAACCGTCGCCGATTTGATCTTGCGTTGCTACAACGTCGAGGACGGCACATTGTTTGTGGACGGTATCGACGTAAACACCCTGAGCGTTAAAAGTTTGAGAAATTTTTGCGCGTATGTTCCGCAGGACAACTTTTTGTTTTCCGACACGATCTACAACAATATCGCGTTTGCGGTGGACGGCGCGACGGAAGAATCGGTTGTTCGGGCGGCGCAACTTGCCGATATTGACGGCAACATAAACAAATTTACCGACAAGTACCAAACCTTGATGGGCGAAAGAGGCGTTACCGTTTCGGGCGGACAAAAACAACGAATTTCCATTGCGCGAGCATTGATGAAAGACGCTTCGATATTGATACTTGACGACGCCGTTTCCGCCGTGGATACCGATACGGAAAAAAACATACTCGACAACCTCAAAAAAGCGCGTTTGGGCAAAACCACAATCTATATAGCGCACAGAATATCCACGGTACGCAATCTGGACAAAATCATACTTTTGGACAACGGAACCGTTGTGGACGTAGGCACTCACGACGAATTGGTATCGAGATGTCCCGCCTATCGCACAATGGTAGAGTTGCAAACTCTCGAAGAGGAGGAGGGACTGTAATATGACGGATTATCTTCCTCTCTTGATAGTGGGCGCGATTATCGGCGTGTTCAGCGCGGCGTTGATATTGGCGTATGTTTTTGTAAAAGACAAAAAAGAATCGATGGGCTTTGAAAGAAATATGAAAGACGGCGAACTTATGAAACGCCTGCTTCGTTATGCCAAACCCTATTGGTTCAATTTTGTGATAGTCGGTTTGGTTATGTTATTGTCCGTTTCCTACAACATACTGTCGCCGATATTGACTTCCGATATAACAAAAATTATACAGCAAAAGGACGGTTTCATTTACAACGACGTCCTTTGGCGAGTGATAATTTACGCCGTAGTGCTGATTGGTTCGCTTGTCGGAACGTACGTTCAGGCAATGGTTTTGCAAAAAACGGGACAAAAAATAATTTCTCAATTGCGCGAGGACGCTTTCACTCACATCGAAAGTCTTTCGCATGCGCAGTTGTCGCACATTCCCGTAGGTAAATTGGTAACGCGCGTTACCAACGACACCAACGCCATTTCTATGATGTTCACGGGTATGCTTGCCAACCTTGTCAAAAATGTATTCGTCATCGTGGGCGTTTTGGTGGCGATGTTGTTCGTCAACTATATGCTCACTCTTATGGTGTTGTGCTTTGTTCCGTTTATTGTGCTGTTTACGGTTATTTTCCGCAAGTTCTCGCGCCGCGCCTACCGTCAGGTAAAAAACGGCACCACGGATATAAACACATATCTTTCCGAACATCTTTCGGGTATGAAGATAATACAGGTGTTTAACCGCGAAGAACGCAAAATGCAAGAGTTCGATAGCAAAAATCAAAAGCTCTACCGTGCGCAACGCGGACAAATATTTGTTTTCGGCATATTCAGACCCTCCGTTTATATGCTGTACATTTCGTCGGTGCTGTGTCTGTTCTTCCTCGCCTCGAAAGGCGCGCTGGACGGACGCGCTATTTTGGGACAAGTGGTGGACGGCGCAACGGTAGTGGCGTTTTATATGTTTGTGTCAAGATTTTTCAACCCGATTCAAAATCTTGCCGAACAGTTCCACCGATTGCAATCGGCGTTTGCTTCGGCAGAAAAAATATTTACCATTCTGGACATAAAACCGCAGGTGGTGGATGAGGCGGACGCGGTGGAATTGGGTGAAATTCGCGGCGAGATCGAGTTCAAAAACGTTTGGTTTGCCTACAACGAGGGAGAATGGGTGCTAAAAGACGTAAGTTTCCACGTAAACGCCAAAGATACGGTCGCTTTTGTGGGAGCAACAGGTAGCGGTAAAACGACGATCTTGTCCTTGCTGTGCCGCAACTACGACATTCAGAAAGGCGAAATTCTGCTGGACGGTATAAATATCCGTCGCATAAAAATTTCCTCATTGCGCAAACATTTCGGACAAATGTTGCAGGACGTATTTCTATTTGCGGGTACGGTTAGGAGCAACATAGTTTTGCGAGATGAATTTGACGACGAAGAGGTGATCGCCGCGTGCAAGTACGTCAATGCGGACAAATTTATCGATAAGTTGGCAAACGGTCTGGACGAAGAGGTGCGCGAACGCGGCAACAACTTCTCGGCAGGGCAACGTCAATTGCTTAGTTTTGCGCGCACGATAATTCACCGTCCCGAGATAATGATATTGGACGAGGCTACCGCCAATATCGACACCGAAACGGAACTGCTTATTCAGGACAGCCTTGACAAAATGATGAATATCGGCACAATGCTCATTGTCGCTCACAGGCTTTCCACGATACAGCACGCCGACAACATAATCGTTCTTTCGGACGGACAAATCATAGAACAGGGAAATCACCACGAACTTTTGCAGAAAAAGGGACGGTACTACGATTTGTATATGTTGCAATTCAACAAAGAACAACTGCAAAAACAAGCAAAGACGGCGCAATAACGCGCCGTCTTTTCAACAAAAGTTAAATTTTTATTTTCGTTTGCGTACTATCATTGCCCGCATAGAGTTGAGTATGGCAAGCACGCACACGCCCACGTCGGCGAGAATTGCTACAAACATTCCGAACGGTATCATATCGAGTACTCCCGCAACGGAAAGCACAAGTACCGCAACTTTTATTATAAGGGACAAAACAATGTTTTCGTTTACTATGCCGAGCGTTTTCTTCGCTATGCGCTTTGCGGTGGCAATGGCGGTGGGGTTATCCTGCATAAGCACTATATCTGCCGTTTCTATCGCGGCGTCGCTCCCCATCGCGCCCATAGCGATCCCGACGTCGGCGGCGGCAAGTACGGGAGCGTCGTTTATGCCATCTCCCACAAACGCTACTTTCGATTTGCCCGTTTTCAATTCCCGCAGCTTAGTAACTTTGTCTTGCGGTAGCAAATCGGCGCGGTAGTCCGCTATTCCGAGCTGTTGGCAAACCTGCTTGGCGGTTGCGTTGTTGTCGCCCGTTAGCATAACGGTTTTGCAACCGAGTCCGTTCAACGCGGCAACGGCTTCTGCCGAGTCGGATTTTATTTCGTCGGAAATAATGATATATCCCACAAACTCTCCGTTTTTTGCAACGTAAACTACCGTTCCGCCCGTAGCGTCGGGGCAGGATATGCCGTTGTCGTTCAATAGCTGTTTGTTTCCGCACAAAATAAGAGAATCGGCGGTTTTGGCTTTTACCCCTTTCCCCGCAACTTCGGTAACCTCTGCGGGTTCTTCGGCTTTCGCTTCTCTGCACACGGAGGCGGCAATGGGGTGGTTGCTGTACTGTTCGGCAATAGCCGCGCATTTAAGCACGTCGTTACGCTTGTCCTCGGGAAAAACGGCTGTGACGGCAAAGTTCCCTTTGGTAAGAGTACCCGTTTTGTCAAACGCAACTGTGTTTACCTTTGCAAGCAGTTCGAGATAGTTGCTTCCCTTTACCAAAATTCCGCGTTTGCTTGCGGCGGCAATTCCGCCGAAAAAGCCCAACGGAACGCTTATCACCAATGCGCACGGGCAGGAAACAAACAAAAACATCATTGCGCGTTTGAGCCAAACGCTCCAAATGTCCCAATGGGCATAGTTTCCGCTAACAAGCGGAGGCAAAACGCCCACTAACACCGCAAGCGCGACGACTATCGGGGTGTAGTACTTGCTGAACTTCGTAATGAAATTTTCGGCGGGAGCTTTGTTTGCCGTGGCGTTTTCCACAAGGTCGAGTATTTTTGCAACGGTGCTGTTGTCGTACGCGCTCTCTGTTGAAATGTACAAAACGCCGTCCAGATTTATGCAACCCGACGAAACGCCGTCGCCCGCCTTGACGTGTTTCGGCAAACTTTCGCCTGTAATGGCGGAGGTATCTATGTTACATTCTCCTTTCAAAACGGTGCCGTCCAACGGTAATTTGTCGCCCGCTTTGACGACGATCGTTTCGCCCAAAGCAACTTCCGATGGGTGTACGGAAATTTCCGTATTGTCGCGCACGACGGTGGCTTCTTCGGGGCGTATGCTCATCAAGGAAGCTATGCTCTTCCTGCTTTTGCCGACTGCGTAACGCTGAAAAAGTTCCCCCGTTTGATACAAAATCATAACTGCGGCGGCGTCGGCGTATTCGCCTATAACAAACGCGCCTATCGTTGCAATCGTCATCAAAAAGTTTTCGTCGAAAATTTTTCCGTGAAAAATGTTCTTGACCGCTTTCCACAGCACGTCGTAACCTGCCGCCAAGTAGGCGGCGGCAAACAAACCGAGTTGATACCAAGTGCCGAGAGCGATAGTGTATTTCAGTACAAGCGTAACTGCCGCGACGGCGGTCGCCACGCATATTCTTATCAATGTTTTTTTGTTTTTTGACATATTATATTTTCAAACGGCAATCGGGTTCTATCTTTCTGACTAAAAGTTTTATTTGCTTTATTATTTCTTCCGAATTTGTATCGGATATTTCCAACGTCATTCTTTGCGTCATAAAGTTCACGGAGCAGTTTGCCACGCCGTTTATTTTCTTTATGCCGTCCTCCATTTTTGCGGCGCAATTTGCGCAATCGAGGTCCTCCATTTGAATAACTTTTTTCATTTTTTTACTCCTTTATGTGTTCTAAGGCAAGGTTTATTATACTGAGAACGTGGTCGTCGTCCAAACTGTAAAATATCTCTTTTCCGTTACGTCTGTTTTTGACGAGCTTTGCTTGCCGCAATATCCTCAGCTGGTGCGACACGGCGGATTTGGTCATATTGAGTACCGCGCCGATGTCGCAAACGCACATTTCCGCCTGCGCAAGCGCGGAAAGAATTCTTATACGAGTGGAATCGCCGAAAATCTTGAAAAGTTCCGCTACGTCGTACAAATCGTTCTCGTCGGGCATATCTACGCTTACCTGTTCGCAAACTTCGTCGTGTACGTGATTGTCATCGCAAAAAATATCCGTTGCCATTTGATTTCCTCCTTATTCGACAAACAGTTGAATTATTGTTCAACTGTTTTTAGTATATGCTGTCTATGCAAATAAGTCAAGCGTTTTTGCAATTTTTTCAAAGTAAATTTCATCTGTGAGTTATTTGCGACAAAATTGCGCGTTGTTGCCGTGCGAAAAAGTATTTTGGAAACCGCGCATATAGCGACAAACGGAAATACCGTCGGTAAAATTTTGCGGCGACAGCGGTGTAACGCAATCGTAAAAAAATAAATAATATGAAAACAGAGGCGACTCGCCTCAAAAGTACAAGGAGAGTATTATGAGTTGTTGGAACACAAATTGCTGCTGTCACAACGAAAGCGGCACTAACACAATTATCATAGACCGCGGTTTGCGCGGTCCGCGCGGTTTCACGGGTCCGCAGGGAATAATGGGTCCTCCGGGCATAGGCATAACGGGCGCGACAGGCGCGACGGGACCTCAGGGTCCGCAAGGCATACAAGGCATACAAGGCGTTCCCGGGGTTACGGGCGCAACAGGTCCGCAGGGCTTACAAGGTATTCAAGGTCCTGTCGGTCCGACAGGAGCAACAGGCGCAACAGGTCCAATCGGTCCCACAGGTCCCGTAGGCGCAACAGGCGCGACGGGTGCCACAGGTCCGCAAGGCATACAGGGCGTAACGGGCGAAGTCGGTCCCGCAGGTCCCGTAGGCGCAACAGGCGCAACAGGTGCCACAGGTCCGCAGGGCATACAAGGCATTCCCGGTGTTACGGGCGCGACGGGTCCGCAGGGCTTGCAGGGCATACAAGGTATTCAAGGTCCTGTCGGTCCGACAGGAGCCACAGGAGCAACGGGTGCCACAGGTCCGCAAGGCATACAGGGCGTAACGGGCGAAGTCGGTCCCGCAGGTCCCGCGACAGACGGACTGTCTGCCTACGGCGGGTTATATTCGACAGATCCGACGGGCGTGACCGTCCCCGCAGGTACGTTCGCTCCGTTGACGATGGCTTCGACGATGCCCACGCTTAACGAAACCTACGGTACAAACGATATTACCGTTACCAATGACGGCGATTACGAAATCAACTACGGCGTAAGCGGAACGGTGGGCGCGGATACCACGTTGACTCTCGGCGTCTACGTCGGAGGAGTTGCGCAACCGTCCGCTACGGTAAGCAAAGATTTTGTCACAACGGTAGAAAACAGCCTTTCGGGTAGCACGATATTAAATCTTCCCGCAGGAAGTGTGGTTACGTTGCAAATATCGGGCAGTACGGGAACGACGCTTACCCCGTCCGATAACGTCAACACCTATCTCACCGTGAAAAAACTCAACTCGGGTACGGTGGCGTAAAAATGTAAAGGACTGCGCTTGCAGTCCTTTGTTTTAGTGTAAAAATGGGGTCACAGAATTGCCATTGATATGAAACAGAAAATAATCAGTGAAAGCGCGTCTACAATGGTTGTTATAAATGGACTTGCAACGACGGCTGGATCCAATTTGCACACTTTTGCAAGCATAGGCATCATACAGCCGACTATTTTCGCAATCACGACCGTTGCAAACAAAGCCAGCGAAACGGCAAGGCAGATTAACCAAGTGTAAGGTTGACCGAACGCCAAACCGTCCAACAGATAAAGTTTTGCAAAGCAAACTACCGAAAGGCAGGCGGCAAGCAAAACGGACACCCGCAATTCTTTCCAAAGTACGCGCAGGGCGTCGCGAGGTCGTATCTCTTCCAACGCCAAACCGCGGATAACGGTGACAGAAGCCTGACTTCCCGCGTTTCCGCCCGTGTCCATAAGCATAGGGATACAGGCGAACAATAGCGGACTAAGCTCATGCAAACGTCCCTCAAAAGTGTTTATTATCAGCCCCGTAAACGTTGCGGATATCATCAATATCAACAGCCAAGGAATACGGTTTTTCCAAATTTGCCAAACGCTTTGTTCCATATATGTGTCGGTGGAGGGAGTTACCGCCGCCATTATGGACATATCTTCGGTTGTTTCCTGTTCCATAACGTCGATTACGTCGTCTACGGTAACTATGCCTACCATACGGTTTTCGCTGTCCACAATGGGCATCGCCGACAGGTCGTATTTGGCAATTTGCTGGGCGACAAATTCTTTGTCGTCGTTTGCCTCTGCGGAAATGACTTCCCTCTCCATAAATTCGCTTATCGGCGTTTCGTAGTCGTGGAGGAGCAGATCTTTCACGGTGACGGTGCCTATCAATTTGCGCTTGTCGTCCGTAACGTAGCAGTTGTAAATGGTTTCCTTGTCCAAGGCAATCTTGCGAATACGGTCAAAACACTCTTTTACCGTCCAATGTTCGCGCAGACTGACGTATTCCACCGTCATTATCGTACCCGCGCTGTCCTTGGGATATTTGAGAATTTCGTTTATTTGCTTGCGCGTTTCGGGGTCAGCCTGTTTGATAATTCTCTTTACGACGTTGGCGGGCATTTCCTCGATAATGTCAACGGTATCGTCCAAAAACAACTCGTCCAAAACATCTTTCAATTCGGCGTCGGTAAAGCTGTTGAGCAGCAATTCTTGCCCGTCGTAGGACATCTCCACAAAGGTTTCGGCTGCGTTTTCCTTGCTTAACAAGCGGAAAATGGGCAAAATATCCTTTTCGTTCATTTCGTCGAGCAACAGCGCGCTGTCCTGCGGTTGCAGATCGTTGATCAGGCGTTTTATTTCGCGAAAATTTTTAGCCGACAGCAGTTCGAGGACTTTTTGAGAAAGTTCGTGCAATTGTTCGTATTCCATCTGTTCCTCCTTTGGCAGATGAAAAAAGCCTGTACTTGTAACAGCACAGACACAGTGATTCTCTTCGTGCGGAGAAAACGCCCAACCATTACAAGTTTTAGCATCATGGGGCGGTGTAATTGCGTTAGGGTATGCCTTGTTTTCGACAAACCCTGCTGCCCTGACGGCGCGTGTCTCCACGCTATGTCGGTAGCAATCCATATCCCCATGGTAGCCTCACCTACCGGATTTTATATTGTATCTTTATTGTAGTTATGTTTTGTTTATATGTCAATGGTTTTAATACAATTTTATTTGATATTTTATTTATAATACGCGCGGCGTTACCGTTTCGCCACTTCGTTTGAGTTGACAAACGTCGGCGGTTATTGTACAATCTAAGTACATATCGGAAAAAATTATGAAAGAATACTATCTTGACAGACTCCATTGGATATTCCGTTACACAAGCAAAAAATTTTGGTATTGTCTTGCCAAAACTTTGTGCCTCATTGTTGGCGTTCCATTGTACGCCGTCGGATTTTTTTTGGAGATGGTTTTCACTTTCATAAATATGATTTTCAGTTGGATCCCCGTGTTAAACGTGGTGGTGACTTTTATTTGCAAAGTTTTTACGTTGTTGTTCGGATCGCTGTTTTATCTGTGTATTTTAACGGACGTAAAACGCTACGCGGCGGAACACCCGCGAATGAGCGAAGAAGAGGAGTCGGACGAACCCCCGACGGACGTCGCGGGGGCAGACGAAACCGAACCTGCCGCCGATGACGACAAAAAGAACGATTGATTTTTTATTGCGAGCCTATTGACTCGCAATTTTTTGTGTTTTGTTGTTTACGACATATAAAAGTAAATTTTTCGACAATTTCACTCAAAAACACATTTTTTCTTACCAAAAATAAGGTGCTAAGCCGTGTTACAATATAATCACCAAGAAAAAGGAGAGTTACAATTGTGATTACTGTTGGATTGATAGGTCAAAGCGGATTGAAAGATAAATTGCAGGAAAACGAAGAGTTCAAGGTGGTTTTCGACGTGGAGGGCAAAGACGCGCGAAAATACTTGGACGAACAACTCCCCGATGTTGTCATAACCGAACTGATAATGAGCGGCGAGGACGGATACGCCCTTATGGAAAAATATCAGGAAGCAAAGTTCATCGTTGCTTCGGAATTGAAAAGCGAAGTTTTCGTCATCAAAGCATTGGAACTCGGAGCCAAATACTATCTTGTCAAACCGCTGGAATACAGCGTGTTGGAACAGCGCATTGTAAACGTTTACGAGGGCGAACGTTTGGGCGGCAAAGTGGTGCGCAAAAAGAGCGTTTCGGAAAAGACTTTGGACGAGCGTATCAGCAGTATTTTTGTAAGCGTCGGGATACCCGCGCACATAAAGGGCTATCAATTTTTGCGCGAGGGAATCAAACTCGCCGTAGACAATCCACCTATCATCAACGCCATAACAAAGAGTCTTTATCCGTCAATCGCAAAGCGTTTCAACACCACTCCGAGCAAAGTGGAGCGCGCAATTCGACACGCGATAGAGGTCGCTTGGAACAGGGGTAAAATAGAAAACATCAACAATATTTTCGGCGTTAAGGTTTACAATTCTTCCGAAAAACCCACCAACGGAGAGTTCATAGCGTTGCTTGCGGACAAAATGCTTTTGGAATGCGCTTACTGACAAAAATGAAAAATTTTGAAAATGGTTAGCGAAAAGGGGTTGCCTTTCTCTGTTTGATATGTTATACTACATTTACGAGAACGGTTTGCAAAAAATCGTTCTCGGCAAAATGTAACGGGGAAAAGAGCATCATGCAGTACTTGAAGAAAGAAATCAGGGAGAGAATTTTGGCGGCTGCCGTGGAGGAATTCAAAGAGCAGGGATATGCCGACGCGTCGATAAGAAACATCGCCAATAACGCCGAAATTTCGCTCGGTAACGTTTACAGGTACTTCACAAACAAAGAGGATCTCTATTTCGCGGTAATAAATCCCTTTATGGAGAACGTAAAGAATTTTATCTCCGACGGGTTTGCTTTTGAAGAAAAAAGTATGAAAGAGATCTCCGAAATGCTGATTGCTTTCATAATGCAGTACAACGACGAACTGCTCATTATACAAAAAGGGAACACGGTCCACTACGATAGTTTTGTTAATTACATAGTAGAAGTAATTTCAAGCAAAATAAAAGAAATGGTGCAAAGCGTTTTCCCCGAAATCGACAGCAAAATAGAAAATCCCGATTTCTACAACGCCATTGCGGAGGGATTTTTGACCAGCTTTTTCAAAATTTTGCGCAACGGCGACCCCAAAGACGTGTTGGAACGTAAAGCGCGAGAGATAATCACGTTCTACTTCGGTCATATGAAAGACCGTTTCCGCCATTTCGATCTGGACTGAAACAATAAATATCTGTGCGGCGTATGCAATTGTGCGTGCGCCGCTTGTTGTTATCACTTTTTTACCGACGCGGTCATAGAATATATTGACTATCATAGGAGGTAATCAATGCCGGTAAATAATTTCGATGGCAACAATTGCAGTGAAAAAATATGTATTCAAGGCAAAAAGGTATTTGACGCTTGCGTCAAACAAACTACTTTACAACAAATAACGGTAAGCGTATCCGACGTCAATCCGACTTCCCCCGCGGTTCCTTTGCGTTTTGTAAGCGCGAAAAGTACCACCACCAAGGGCATAATAGAAAACCTTGTTGTGGAAAGACTTACCGAACGTCCCAAATACGGCAGAGTGCAAGCGGACGTGGTGGTTCCCGTTGAGGTGACCTACATAGACAACAACAACGAAGAGGGCAGCGGTATGGGTACCGTAACCGTCCCCGTGGACGTAGTTATGTTCCTGCCCGAGCCTTCCATTATCCCGTATACCATCGAGGCGAGCGTTTCTGCGGTAAGCCCTGAGGGACAGTACAGTCAAACGCAGGTAATAGACGGAGTTACGTACTATATATTCGTTATCAATTGTTGCGTGACCGCTATTCTCAAAGTTACTATGGACGTGGAGTTGATTTTGCCCAGCTACGGTTACGCCGTCATTCCGCCTTGTCAGGAATACACCGAAGAGGTTTGTTCGGGTTACTTTGAACTGCCTTTGTTTCCGGGCGGAAGAACGTCGGGTAACGGCGGCAATAACTGAAAACATATACGTCGATTTTGTCAACGGTTACAAAAAAGGGATTGACCCAAGTCGATCCCTTTTGTATTTGCGAGGTTGGCAATTGTAACACTTAGCCGTGCCGCGTCATAGTTTGAACTGTATGGAGCAGTCGGTATGAAATACAAAAGGTGTCCGCGTTGCGGGCTTAACTATATTTTGGAAAATCAACAAATGTGCAAAGTTTGCTTAGACGAAACGGAGGGGCGCAAAAGCATATTCGATGAAGAAGATTACGGGGATATGATCTGTCCGTTCTGTGAAAAAAATCCCATAGACATCGACGACGTTATGTGTGCCGAATGTCGCGCAAAAAGAGCGGCAACGTGTAGACAAATGCCGTAACTTGTGTTACAATAACATTATGAAAGTTTTTGCGATAAGCGATTTGCACCTTTCCACCGTGGCGGAAAAGCCGATGGATATTTTCGGCAAGACGTGGGAAAATTATTTTGAAGAAATTTCGGCGGATTGGCGCGAAAAAGTGTCGCAAGACGATCTTGTGTTGTTGCCCGGTGATTTTTCTTGGGCAATGCGTATGGAAGAAGCTATCCCCGATTTCCAACTCGTCGCCAAACTTCCCGGGAAGAAAGTTATTTTGCGCGGAAATCACGATTATTGGTGGAATACTTTGTCGCAAGTACGCGCAATGCTCCCGCAAGACTTTTACGCTTTGCAAAACGATTGCCTGCGATTTGACGACGTGCTTATATGCGGCACTCGCGGTTGGGTGTGCCCCGACGGCGACAATCTTCCGGAAGAGGACAAAAGAATTTATCTGCGCGAACTTGAACGAATGAAACTTTCTCTTGCCGCTATGGCGAAAATGCGTCAACCGTCCGACAGGGTGATAGCGATAATGCACTATCCTCCTTTTAACGGCAGATACGACGACAGCGATTTTATCAAACAGTTGTTAGTTGCCGAAGTACCTACGGTGGTGTACGGACACCTGCACGGCAAAGATTGCCGAGTCAATCTTTATATGAAAAAATTCGGCATCGATTTCTACCTGACGAGTTGCGATTTGGTGGGAAACAAGCTGACGCAAATACTTTGACCCGATTGCCGTGCGGTAAATTTTCCTGCAAAAAATTATCTCGAACGTTTACGGCAAAGCAATTTCGGGAACGTACTCCGACAAAATTCAGGGTGAAACCCCGTTTTGCAAAAATTCCAAACGGGTCGGAAAAAAAATATTTTGGGCAAAAAATTGCTTTAATAATAAAATTTAGTTTTATTTTTTCTCGTTTGAGCCTCTCAAAACATATATTTTGACGGTCTCAAAAATTTTTTTCAAGAAAATGGACGAAAATGGTTGAAATTGGTTAAAAAGTGCGTTATAATGGTTACACAAATACAAGGAGTGTAATCTCGTGCTGTTACTTGGCAATTACCAACACACGTTGGACGACAAAAACAGAATACGTTTACCCGCCAAGTTCCGCGAAAAACTCGGATCGGAGTACATTTTGATTCCGGGTACAAGCGGGTGCATTTCCTTGTATCCTGCCAGCGCGGAGGAAAAATTTATTCGCGCGGTAAACAAGTTGGGAGAATTCAGCGCGGACAACGCCGAAACGCTCAGAAGTTTGACGGAGCGCGCGGCGGTAGTGGAAGCGGATTCGCAGGGAAGATTTATGATAACTTCCGACTTGTTGCGCATTGCACACATAGACAAAGACGTTCGTATTTTGGGCGTGGTTGATAGAGTGGAAATTTGGAGCGAGGAACGTTACCTCAAACGTATCAGCGAAAAGGACGAAACTCCCGAAGCCTACGACGAACTTAACATGAAGTTGCAAAGGGCATTACACGAAGAATGATTTACGAACATAAATCCGTTCTTTTGGAAGAATCCGTTGACGCGCTTGACGTAAAGCAAGACGGTATCTACGTGGATTGCACGGCAGGCGGCGGAGGACACTCCGAAAGAATATTGGACAAGCTGTCGGGCGGAATGCTTGTTGCGATAGACAAGGACGAGGACGCTTTGGCGGTTTGCAGGGAAAGGCTGAAAGGCAACGTAAAACTTGTTCACAGCGATTTCAAGCGTTTGTCGGAAATACTCGACGAGTTGAATATTGACAAAGTTGACGGCATACTTGCGGATTTGGGCGTGAGTTCGTACCAAATAGACAATCCCGAAAGAGGATTTTCCTATATGGCAAGCGACGCTCCGCTGGATATGCGAATGGACGCCTCGCAGGAGATTTCGGCAAAAGACATTGTAAACACCTATTCCGAAGCGGAATTGAACAAGTTGATACGCGAATACGGCGAAGAAAAATTTGCCAAATCGATCGCTCGAAACATTGTGGCGGAACGTCAGAAAAAGCCGATAACAACCTGCGGACAGCTTGTAGAAATAATAGAAGAATCGGTGCCGCACTGTTCGGGCAAAAGGGGAGGACACCCCGCCAAGAGAACGTTTCAGGCTTTGAGAATAGAAGTAAACAAAGAGCTGGACGGGATAGACGTGTTTTTGAAAGACGCTGTAAACAGGTTAAACCGAAACGGCAGATTGGCGGTGATATCTTTCCACAGCTTGGAGGACAGGATAGTAAAACAATGTTTTGCGGATTTCTCAGCCGACTGTATTTGCCCTCCGTACTTTCCCAAATGCGTGTGCAATCACCGTTCGCTGGGTACGTCTTTGACAAAGAAGCCTATCGAACCGTCGGCATTGGAAGTTCAGGAAAACCCACGCTCTCAAAGCGCGAAATTGAGAGTATTCGTTAAAAAGTAATAAACCGAAAGGTGGTGAATATAATGCAATGGAACAATGATACGGAGTATCAACAATCGCAACAGGACGTTTACGCTGATGTAAGAACGCCCTATTCGGTTCATTCCAACGCTCGTGAAAACACGGAAGGTCAGGAGTTTTCTCTTTCCGACATACAGCAAAAGCTCGGTGCTTTGAACACCGTTCAGGAAGAGGACTTGAATTCCGTTTCGCCCGACGCAATGCCCTCCGAGCAGACGCTCAATATGAACTACAACCGCAATTACGCCGCCGTAAAATCGCGCGGTAGTTCAAGGCTTTCCACCAGAGAAAAGATTATGGTGGCAAGTTACGTGATGGTTGTGTTGGCATTGATCGTTGCGGTGACGGTATGCGGCGTGTCGGTAACGGGTTCGTTTGACGTTGCATTGAACGGTTCGGCGCAGTACAGCGAACTTTCCACCGCCGTGCAGACGCTTACGGCAGAAACACAACAGACAAATTTCGAAGAATTGGATCGTCGCGCGACGGATCTCGGATACGTTGACGCGTCGCGCTCCAATACGATGACGTACACTGAGTTGGAAACAAGACCCGCACAAAATTTCTCGGTTGAAAGCAATTGGTTCGACTCGTTGTGCGATTGGTTCAGTAGCGTGTTTGGGGGCTGATTTGCGAAACAACTTTTATACTACCAAAAAAAGATTGCTGTCACTTTCTGTGGCGGCAATTTTTTTGTTTGCAGTCATATTTTTGCGTTTGGGGTATATACAAATAGTTTGGGGTTCGGAGTTGAAAGCGCGAGCGGGCGAACAGTGGCAACGTGATTTACCGCTACGCGCCTACCGAGGGGACATCGTTGATACCAACGGAAGTTTGCTTGCGACTACGCAAACGGGGTACAGCGTATACGCTCGTCCGCAAAGCGTTGAAAACGCCGAATACGCCGCGGAAGTTCTTTCGAATATTTTGCAAACGGAAAAATCGACGCTTTACGAAAAACTCACAAAACGAGGCGTTTCGGAAGTTACTCTTCGCCGACAGATAAATTCGGAAACGGCGGAGCAAATACGCAATTGCAATATTGCGGGAGTCTACTTGGCTTCGGAGGGACTCAGGAGCTACGTGTACGGAGATCTGCTTTCGCAGGTGTTGGGCTTTGTTTCGTCCGACGGAACGGGGCAAACGGGTTTGGAGGCATATTACGACAAGTACTTGCAGGGCATTAACGGTATGTTGCTTACGGAAACGGACTTGGTAGGGCGCGAACTGAACAATGGAAACACGACCTATATCCCCGCGGTCAACGGTTTGACTCTTACGCTCACGATAGACTCGGTTATACAGACTGTCGCCGAAAACGTTTTGGAGCTGGCTATGTACCAACAAAGCCCGCAAGCGGCGCGTTGCATAGTGCTGGACGTCACCACGGGAGAAATTTTGGCAATGGCGTCCAAGCCCAGCGTCGATTTGAACAATCTGCCGCGAGATGACGTGGAATATCTGATGAAATATTCCAAGAACACGTTGTTGACAGACGTCTATGAACCGGGGTCTACTTTCAAAGTTCTCACTGCGTCGGCGTGTCTGGAAGAATATCGTAATGGCAACCCCAAGGCGTTTTCACCCGAACACATTTTCGGTTCTTCCGGCATACGCATAGTGGACGGTTCAAAAATAAGTTGCTGGACAAAACACGCCAACGGCAAACATTCCAATCAAAATTTGTCCGACGCGTTGAACAACAGCTGCAACCCCGTTTTTACGGATATAGCTTTGTCTTTGGGTAAAGACACGATGTACGAATATTTGGAAAAATTCGGCTACGGAAGCGTTACGGGAATAGATTTCGCGGGAGAACAGGCGGGTCTGCTTGTGCCGCAAAACGCCGTGACAAACGGAGATTTGGCGCGTATCGGCTTTGGTCAGACTATTGCGGTAACGGCGTTGCAACTTTGTATGGCGACTGCGGCGGCTGTAAACGGCGGATTGCTTATGAAACCGTACTTAGTCAAGGAAATATCCGACCCCATCCCGGGGCAAACCGTAAAAAGGTTTACTCCCACCGTTGTAAACCGCGTGATTAGCGAGGAAACAAGCAAACAAATCGCCGCTATGCTCCAACGTGTGGTGGACGAGGGCGGCGGAAAAAACGCCAAGGTAGAGGGATACCAAGTGGGCGGAAAAACGGGAACTGCGCAAAAATTTATCAACGGGGCGTTAGCAACGGGCAAGTACGTTTCGTCGTTTGTGGGATTTTTCCCGTCAAGTAGCCCCAAGTACTTGGTTTTGATGATAATCGACGAACCGCAGGGACAAAGTTACGGCTCCATTGTGGCGGCACCGTACGCGGGAATAATTTTTCGCGAAATAATAAATTACAAAAACATCGCCCCGTTGGAGTAGACTGACGCCGCAATCATAATTAAACGTATATGTAAATAAAATAATCTGTACACAAAGTGTGCGGATTGTTTTTTTTGGGAGAGTAGAAAATGTATCTTCAACAAATACTAAACGGAGTAAGTTATCGTGCTATCGGCGATGGCAATCCCGAAATAACTTCACTGTCCTGCAATACCGCCCAAGTAAAGGCGGGCTGTTTGTTTTTTTGCATAAAAGGCGGCAGGTACGACGGACATGACTTTTTCAGAAAAGCCATCGGCGACGGTGCCGTTGCGATAGTGTGCGAACACCCCGTAGAAACGCAAGCTCTGCAAATCGTGGTAGAGGACGTGCGCGCCGTTATGAGCGTTGCCGCAAAAAACTTTTACGGGTGTTGCGCCGATAAACTTAAAATAGTTTCGATAGTGGGAACAAACGGTAAAACGTCCACTTCCTACGTGTTGGAAGCTATCTTGGCAAAGGCGGGCTACAAAACCGCGCTTATCGGGACAAACGGCATATTTTTTAACGGAGTGAGGTACTCGTCGTCGCTTACCACTCCCGACCCGATAGAGTTGCACGAGTGGTTCAGACAAATGTATCTGAACAAGGTGGAAATAGTGGTAATGGAAGTATCCGCGCACGCGATAGCTTTGCGCAAGATGATCGGTATAAAAGCGGACGTAGCCGTCTTTACCAATTTTTCACAGGATCATCTTGATTTCTTTCGCACTATGGATAACTACCGCAATGCAAAAAAACAATATTTTACGGATAGCTACGTAAAAAACGTCGTGTCCAACGCCGACGACGAATTGGGAAGAGAAATTGCCGCGCTGTTGCCCTCCGCCACCTACGGAATACGTGAAAATGCGGATATACGTGCAAGTGAAATAGCTTTGGAAAAGAACGGTTCTGCGTACAAGGTAAATATTTTCGGACGATCTGCGATTATAACTACGCGTCTTGCGGGAATATTTAACATATACAACACGTTGGCGGCGGCGACTTGCGCGGCGGTGCTGGGTGTGGACGTAGACACGATAGTATCGGCGATAGGCGATGTGCAATGCGTTAGCGGCAGGAACGAAACTATCATAAGATCGGACGGGGCGCGTATCGTTGTGGATTTTGCGCATACGCCCGACGGGATAGCGAACATCTTGGATTTTCTCAAACGGACGACGGAGGGGAAATTGATAGTCGTTTTCGGTTGCGGCGGAAACAGAGATAAATTCAAACGCCCGTTGATGGCGCAAGTCGTATCTCGTTTTGCCGACTTTGCGATACTCACAAACGACAATCCGCGTTTCGAGGACCCGAAATTGATTGCAAGGGACGTTTCGGAAGCGTTGACCTGCAAATATAAGGTTGTGCTAAACCGTTCGCAGGCGACGGAGTACGCTCTGTCCGTTGCCGACGGCAGAGATACCGTTGCGATTTTAGGAAAAGGCGCGGAAGAATATCAGGAAATTCGCGGGCGCAAATTTCCCTATTCCGACGTGGAAGTGGTTCAAAAGTTACTGCGCGTCGATTAGTACATATAGACAGGTGAGATATGCAAGCAATATCATTTTTGGCTGCGTTTGCCGTTTGTTTGCTTTTGTCGGCGATGTTGTTGCCTCTTTTGAAACGGTTCAATGCGGGGCAGGAAATTCTCCAATACGTAACCGAACACAGCGGAAAGCAGGGTACGCCTACAATGGGCGGAATAGCGTTTATTTTGACGGTGGCGTCGCTTAGCGCGATTTTTTGTAATTGGTCTAACAGGGCGACGGCTGTTTCCGTCGTCGTTTTCGCCGCATACGGAACGGTAGGCTTTTTCGACGACTTCATAAAGATAAAATACAAGCGCAATATGGGCTTGCACGCATATCAAAAAATAATAGTTCAATTGGCGATAGCGGTATTGGTGGCTTTTTTCGTGTGGGGAGATGTTTCTGTCGGGGACAAGCTGAGGATACCTTTCACCTCTCGAACCGTGCAAATCGGGTTTTGGATAGTGCCGTTGGTTATATTTATCTATCTTGCATGCACAAACAGCGTAAACCTTACGGACGGGATCGACGGCTTGGCTACAAGCACAACAATCTGTTTTCTGGCGGGAATGATAGCGTTGCTTGGCAGAGAACTCAAAATTCTGGACGGTATCGGCGACACTTACGCTTATAGACAAACCCAAGACATCGTTATGCTTTGCTACCTGTCCTGCGGCGCGCTTGCGGCGTTTTTGCTGTTTAATTGCAACAACGCCAAAATGTTTATGGGAGATACGGGTTCTCTTGCGTTGGGCGCAATGGTGGCGTGCGTGGCAATTTTTACGAGAATGAGCCTGTTCATTCCCATTTTGGGGCTTATGTTTGTGGTGTCGAGCGCGTCGGTGATAATACAGGTCGTCTACTTCAAAATCACGCGCGGCAAGAGGATCTTTTTGATGGCACCGTTTCACCACCATCTGCAAAAGAAACAGTGGAGCGAAACTCGAATCTGCGTCTTGTACAGCGTGATAACGCTGTGTATTACTTTCGTTTTGATGTGTTTTGGAGAATAATATGACAGACATAATAGTGTACGGAAGGGGTAAAACAGGGCAAAGTGTTATGTCTTTGCTACAAAAACTACATCAGAGCGCAGTGTTCTACGACGATGTGAAAGGCTTTGATAGAGGCGGTTTTACGTCGGGAGGACTTGTTGTTTTGAGTCCGGGAATACCGCCTACGGCAAAGGGAGTGATAGAGGCAAGAAAGATAGGCGCGCAATTTTGTTGCGAATTGGAGCTTTGCTTCCCTCTTTGCAGAGGAAAGTGTATTTCCGTTACGGGAACAAACGGCAAAACGACCGTCTGCGAAATGATACATCACATTTTGAGATGCGTCGGCAAAAAGAGCGTTTTGCTGGGTAACGGCGGAGTTCCCTTTTCTTCACGCGTTCTCGACGTATCCTACGATGAAACGGTGGTGTTGGAAAGTTCGAGTTTTCAGTTGGCTTTTTGCAAAAAATTTGCTCCGTACATAAGCGTTTTGACAAACGTTGCAAGCGACCATCTCAATTGGCACGGAACCGTTCAAAATTACCGTTCGGCAAAAGCCAACAACTTTCTGCGACAACAAGATGGATTTGCCATATTCAACGGCGACGACGAAAACGTTGTCGCCCTATCCGAAAAATGCCGTTCTGTCAAACTTTTTTACTCCTTGCGGGACAACGATGCCAATTGCAGTTTCGACGGCGAATTCGTTACGGTAAAAACAAAGGACATTCGCTGTAAGCGTCAGGCAAAATTTCTCAAAAACTTTGCTCTGCACAACCAATCTAACGCATTGGCGGCGATCTCCGCCTGCGTATGCGCGGGCGTTTGTCTTGCCGATTGTCTTAGAGCGTTGCAAACTTTTCGCCTGTCGCCGCACCGTTTGCAAAAAATTTCTTCCTTTTGCGGAGTGGATTTCGTAGACGACAGCAAAGCGACAAACGTGCATGCCACGGTTAGCGCGTTGAAGTGTTTTTCGCAAGATCTCGCTTTGATTTTGGGCGGATCCGACAAGGGCGAAAGCTACGATGAAATATTCTTAAATCTGCCTCCCGATTCGGTGGTTACGGCGGCGGGGCAAACCGCGTCAGACATAAGGCAATGCGGAGGTAAGTACGGCGTAGAGGTTCGCGTGTTCGATGACATAAAAAAAGCCGTAACTTACTGCTTTTACGCATTGAAAGGCAGGGGCGGCACTGTTTTAATGTCCAACGCGTGCGCAAGTTTCGACAGTTTCGGCGGTTTTGAAGAGCGCGGCGAATACTTTGCAAAGGCGGTAGAGGAACTGAAAGTTGAAAATACGGAAATTTGATTACATATTGTTGGGCTGCGTGCTTACGCTTGTGGCTTTGGGGTTGGTGTTCGTTTACAGCGCAAGCAGTTACTCTGCTCAGATAACCTACGGCAACAAATACTTCTTCTTGACCAAGCAGGCGATCGGCGCGGCAGTGGGACTTGTTGCGATGATTGTCGCAATGAACGTCAAACTCGATTTTTTGAAAAAGTTTTGGATAGTCGGCGTCGTTTTGTCCGTCCTGTTGCTTGCGTTGGTTTTCGTCCCGGGTATAAGCATCGAAAACTACGGGGCAAAACGGTGGATTGGCGTGGGAAGTTTTTCTATGCAACCGTCGGAAATCGCCAAATTTGCCTACGTTTTGTTTTGCGCCGTGTGCATATCCAAATTCGATATGACAAAATTGCGCTCCTGTTTGTTGCCGATAGGAGTGGGAACGCTTTTTTGCGGGTTAATTATCGCCGAACCGAATATGTCGATAACAATGTGTATGGCAATGTTAATGGTGATAATGCTGTACTTGGGCGGTATGAAAAAGAAATATTTTCTGCTTATGCTGGTGCCGCTCGTTGCGGCTGTTCCGTTGCTTATTGTCGTGGAGCCGTACAGGTTGCAACGGTTGTTGGCTTTTGTCGATCCGTGGGCTTCGCCCAAAGAGGAGGGTTATCAACTGATTCAATCGCTCTATGCGTTGGGCAGCGGCGGTTGGTTCGGCGTAGGACTCTTCAACAGCAGACAAAAATACAGGTTTTTGCCTTTTGCCGAGAGCGATTTTATTTTTTCCGTGATCGGAGAGGAAACGGGATTGATAGGCTGTCTTGTTATTTTCACGCTTTACGCTACCGTTATTATCAGGGGAGTGCGCATTGCGGTGAACAGTCGCGGCAAATTTGAAAGCAGTCTTGCGGGAGGAATCGTCGCGGTAATAGCCGTGCAGTCGTTACTTAACTTCGCCGTTGTGACGGGCAGTATACCGCCAACGGGCTTGCCGTTGCCGTTTATGAGTTACGGCGGCACGTCGCTGGTGGTTTTTATGACGGCGGTGGGCGTGTTGCTCAACTTGTCGCGTGAGGTTTACGACAATCAATTCGGAGGTGTGCTGTGGAGTACTTGATCGAGGGCGGAAAGCCGTTAAAGGGCGAATTGCACGTATACGGAGCAAAAAACTGCGCGTTGGCGTTGTTGGGAGCGACGGTTTTGACGGACGACGAAGTGATTTTGACAAATTGCCCCGACATCGTAGACGTGGAGAATATGCTGAAATTGCTGTCCGCTATGGGTAAGACCGTGACAAGAACAGACTCAACCGTGTCGGTAAAAGGCGCGTTGACGAGTACTTGCGCGCCCGTCGCGTTGGCAACGTTGCTGCGCGGATCCGCGTTGATATTGGGCGGAACGCTCGCTCGGCACGGCGAAGTCACCTTGCCCGTCCCCGGTGGTTGCGCGATAGGCGCAAGACCGATGGATATTCACCTTTGCGGGTTTGAAGCGTTGGGCGCAACCGTTACGCAAAGCGACAATTCGGTAAATTGCCGAGGCAAACTTGTCGGCGCGCGATATACGTTGCGTATGCCAAGCGTAGGCGCGACGGAAAATCTGCTTTGCGCTTGCGCTCTTGCCAAAGGCGACAGCGTGCTGAAAAACTGCGCTACGGAACCCGAAGTGGCGGCGTTGGAGCAAATGCTTGTGCAAATGGGTGCAAAAATACGCGGCGCGGGCGGCTCCGAACTGCATATCGAGGGCGTTTCCAAGCTACACGGAACGCAATTTTTTGTCATTCCCGACAGAATTGTCGCGGCAACGTACCTTGCGGGCGCGGCGGCGACGTTAGGCGATGTTACGGTCACCGATTGCGTTCCGCAACATTTAGGCGGCATTTTGGATTTGTTCCGTCCGCGTTTTGACGTCTTTGTTGAGGAGAACAGCGTCCGTTTGCGCGCCGTCGGCAAGCCGCGTGGCTACGGCACCGTTCAGACTGCTCCTTATCCTGCGTTTCCAACGGATATGCAATCTCTTTTGCTCAGCCTTGCGGCTTGTTCGGTTGGCAAAACCGTGATACGCGAAACTCTCTTTGAAAACCGTCTTGCGCACAATGCGGAGCAGTTGAACAAAATGGGCGCGCAAATAGAGATTTGCGGCGACGTTGCAACCGTTGTCGGGGCAAATTTGCACGGTGCCTGCGTAGAGGCGAAAGATCTTCGCGGCGGGGCGGGGCTGGTGATAGCCGCTCTTGCCGCCGACGGCGTAAGCAAGGTTGGCGGCGTACGGCATATCGAGCGCGGGTACATAGATTTGGGCGGCTGTTTTGCGGAGTTGGGTGCCAAAATATCGAAAAATCCATTTATATGATTTTTATAATATTTTTCATTGACTAACGCGTGATTTAGTTGTATAATTTATTCGATTATAATTGGCGGTATGGCGTTGTTTTTGAAACGCGTACCGTCAAGGGAGTTACAAGTGAAGAGTAAAAAACTTCTCATTTCACTGACGGTAGTTGCCATTATCGTTGTGGTGATCGTGGTAATAGCGGCGGTACTGACAGTCAAAAAAATCGACGTCGTGTACCACGGCTTTGACGGAAGCGCGATTGCCGCGCCGCAGGAAGGGATTGCCACAGACGAAATTTTGTCCGCCTACAAAGGAAAAAGCATCGTATTTCTTTCCAAAAGTAGGCTATTGTCGGAATTGAACGAAAAATATACCGATTGGCATGCTTTTGCAGTTGTAAAACACTTCCCCAACGAAGTGGAAATTCATTTTGTGGTAAGTACCGCCATTGCAAAATTCAGCGCGGGCGGAGAAACTTACTACATCGATTCTTTCGGCTATTCTGCCCCTCAACCCAACTACGACGTCATAGACGTTTCTTCGGCATTTTCGGGGCAAGGTCTTGAAGTGAAGAGCAACGAATTGGGCAAGGAATTTCAATTTCAAAGCGCGGTTTGCAACAGCCGTTTGAAATGTGTTGTGCAGTCAGTACTTGCAACTTGGCAGTGCCAAGTGGACATAGACGAAATGTCGCAAGTGTTGGGTGACGGCGGCAACGTGTTTTTGTTCAACGAAAACGGAGATTTGATAATTTCTCCCAAAACAGGCGGTAAAATCGTAGTGCAAAGTCCCGAAACCGATTTGTCCGAAAGGCTGATCAACGCCTACGGAGTGTACTACAATTCCACGCAGGACGTACAAAAAGATAACGTTACGATAACAGTGTACAAAAACGGAAGAATAACTTCTTCCGCCGAATAAAGGGTTTACAGAGATGAAAAACAATTTTGTTGCTATTTTGGATTTCGGTTCGGGCAAGATCACTTGTATGGCGGCGACCAAAGTGTCGGATAACGGCGACTTTGTTATCAAAGCGGTAGGACAATCCTCTTACAGCGGTTTCGACGACAACGCTTGGTACGAACCCAACGTGTTGAAAACGGCGATAAGTCAGGCAATCGCCCAAGTAGAGGGTAAAATGCGTTGCAGCGTAAAAGAAATTTACGTCGGCGTTCCCGGTGCCTTTTGCGCGTTGGTAACAAGTCAGGCTTCGTTGACTTTCCACTCCAAAAAGAAAGTGGACGCAGACGACGTTGCGGAAATAATTCGCAAAGCAAATATCTACGAGGCGAGCGACGAGTACTTTGCATTGGAGGGCAGACCCGTATACTATCTGGTGGACGGCATAATACGCACCGAAAACGCGGTTGGCACGATAGGAAACAAATTGACGGGCTTGGTGTCTTTTTCCTACATAAAAAAGTATTTCCGCAACAGCGTGGGGGCAATTCTCAACGAATTGGGTATTCGCCGCGTGCATTACGTCAACTGTTGCGAAGCGGAAGCCGCATTTATCGCCAACTCAATGGTAAAAAGCCCCTATTCGATTGTTATCGACATCGGACACATAACAACAAACGTTATGCTGTGCGGCGGTAACGGCTTGCTGTTTCAGCGAACTTTCGCGCTCGGTTCGGGCTATTTTGCGGGAGATTTGTGTCAGGTACTCGGGTGCGATTTCAGGTTTGCCACCGCTTTGTTGGAAAAAGTCAATCTCAACCTCGAAGTGAGATCGGGCGACGCGTACTCGGTAAACGACCGCGCGGTGGACGCGGTGCAGACCAACGAAGTCGTAAAAGCGAGGATCAACCAAATAGCAAACTACGTTATGAGAAGTTTTTCGATGTGCGACAAAGAAATTCCCGTAGATACTCCCGTAATTTTGACGGGCGGCGGCTTGGCATATCTGCGCGGCGGAATAGACGTTCTTGCGCAAGCGTTGCAAAAGCCTGTGAGAATGTACCGCAGCGTAAACCCGCAGACCAATCGCAACGAGTACACATCGAGCTACGGATTGATTTACGAAGCAATCCGTTCTAACAAAAACAGTGGCGGATTGTTTTCAGTACTTAAATTTATCCGCAAAGGAGATAACTAATGGAAAATACAAATGCCGGAATTGCAAAAATATTGATAGTGGGCGTAGGCGGTGGCGGCGGTAACGCCGTAAACAGTATGATAAAGGCGGGTATCAACAACGTGGAATACCTTGCTCTCAACACCGACCAACAAGCGTTGTCCAAATTGAGCGCGAAGAAAATGGCGATAGGCGAAAAACTTACCAAGGGACTCGGCGCAGGTGCCAATCCCGAAGTGGGCAAAGCCGCCGCTTTGGAAAGCAAAGAAGCCATTCAGAACGCGTTGCAAGGCGTCGATTTGCTGTTTATCGCGGCAGGTATGGGAGGCGGCACGGGTACGGGCGCGGCTCCCGTAGTGGCGCAGATAGCCAAAGAGTTGGAAATATTGACTATCGCCGTCGTTACAAAACCTTTCAATTTCGAGGGCGTGAGGCGTATGAAAAACGCCGAAATGGGTATAGAAAATTTGAAAGGCAACGTAGACTCGCTGGTGATAGTTCAAAACGAAAAGCTCAACCGCGACAAAAACTTTTCGATAATGGACGCGTTTGCCAAAGCGGACGAAATTTTGTTGCAGGGCATACGCGGAATAACGGACATAGTTGTTCAGGACGGTCGTATCAACCTTGACCTTGCCGACATCAAATGCGTTATGCGCAACAGCGGAATGGCTCATATGGGCGTCGGAGAGGGCAAAGGTAAAAACAAAACGATCGACGCTATACGCAAAGCCGTGTACTCTCCTTTGTTGGAAACAACCATTCAGGGCGCGTCCAGCTTGATTGTCAACTTCCGCGGAGGCGAAGATTTGTCCTTGGACGAAGTTACAACGGGCGTAGACCTTGTTAGACAGGTCATTTCTCCCGACGCAAACGTTTTGTTCGGCGTTGCTTTCGACGAGGAAATGAAAGACGAGGTGCAAGTGACGTTGATTGCAACGGGCTTTTCGGGCAAAGGCGACGGTCGCGCGGCGTTTTTCAGCAGTGAAGCCGCAACCCATGTAGCCGCCACAAACATACAGCGTTCCAACGCAGTCAATCAACCCGCAGGCAACGGCAATCCTCTTGGCTCGGCAGAACCCGCGCGTGACGCGGCGCAACAAAACGGCGCGCCGTTTGCGCAACAACAGCCTCAGCGCGCGCCTCACGAGCAAGCTGCGGCACCGCAAACGATTTCGGGCAATGTCGCCGTCGAAGAGGATCCCTCGATACCGCCCTTTTTGCGCAGAATGAAAGAATAAATCGTAATTCTTACGGAAAGACTTACTGAATACGGGTAAGTCTTTTTGACCTGATATAAAACAGGTTTGGATCTTCTTCGGAAGATCAACAAATACAAACCGCCGTAATAAAATAGTAACATAATGGACGAACAGATAAACAAATCGGAACAATTGCAAAAAGAAACGGAAGAAACCGAACAAAAGGAAACGGAAGCGTCATATAGCTCTGCCGTGGCGGAGAACGACGCGCCGCAACCCGAACAACCCAATCGGCGTAAAAAGATATGGAAAATCATCGGCACGGTGGCTTTTGTGCTTATTATCGTGGCGATAATCGTGTACACGGCCGTATCGGATTTTTCGGGCGAAGAAGTGGACGTTGCAAAAGTTTTTAAGCTGATTGGCAGCAGGTGGTATTACTTGCTTGTGTTGCTCGGCTTGTTTTTTGCTATGATTTTGCTTGAAACGCTAAAATTGTTTTTTATGATTCGCAAAACCACTCACACCTACAAATTCGGTACAGCGTTCAATTGCGCGGTATTGGGCAGATTTTATGACTATGTTACGCCCTTTGGCTCGGGCGGACAACCTTTTCAGATCTATTATCTGGCAAAGCACGGAGTTGCGGGCGGTCCTGCGGGCGCAATACCTATCGGTTCTCTTTTCTTGACGCAATTTACATTCTTTTTGTGCGCGATAGTGTCCTTTTGCGTGGGTGTTCCGTCGGAAATAGTGCCGCTGACGGTGCAAATATTGGCTTACGTAGGGGCGGTGTTTTACATTGCTGTTCCGTTGTTCTTGGTTGTGTTCTCTTTCTTTCCGAAAGCGGGTAACAAAGTTATAGATTGGGGCGTCAACGTTCTTGCCAAAATACGAATTTGCAAAAACCCCGACAAGTGGAAACAAAAAGGTCACAAAGCCTTGGAAAACAACAAAAAAAATATGACGATAATTTTCCACTCTAAAAGAGTGTTGATTGTCGGTACGTTTTTCGCCTTGTTGTACAACATTGCTCAATGTTCGTTGCCGTACTTTGCTTTGTTGCTTTTCCCCGACGCATTGTCTGCATACGGGTGGACGCCCTCGTGGGAACTTTGGTTCGAGGTTACGCGGATAACGTTCTTTATTTACTGCGCAATCACTTTGATACCTACGCCGGGAAACTCGGGAGCCGCAGACGGTACATTTTACGGTTTGTTCAGGCAGGTCCTGTTTACAATCGCAGGCGCAAGTTTTACCTGTATGATGGTGTGGAGAATATTCAGTTTCTATTCCTATCTATTGTTGGGCATTGTAGTTTCAGTGGGAATTAAAGCGGCGGAAAAAATACGCGCGCGGCGGCAAAACTTATTATTGCAATAATAAAGACTTTCGGGTGTTCCGAAAGCCTTTTTAGATTTACTGTTTTTTGTTTTCTTCAATAAGTTCTAAATACCTATTGTGTATTTTTTCTGTAATAGTATTCCAAGTAATATATATATCTTTATGAGCGTTTACGCCTACATCGTGCAATTGATTTTTATCTTGTAGCGCATTGTACACGCCTTTTGCAAACAGTTCCGTATCGACAGGAAAAATGTACCCGTTTACGCCGTTTGTAATTGTGCAAGATGTTACGCTACCCTCTGCAAACACGGTAGGTGTAAAGCGTGAGGCGGCTTCGACCTGTACAAGGGAGGACACATCGTACAAACTCGGGAACAGGAACATATCTGCTGCTGCGTAGAGTTCGGTGACATTTTCTCTGTTCAGTTGACCTAACAAAAGTACCTCGTTTGTTAGATTATTGTCTTGTATTCTTTTTAGTAATTTTTCTCTGTCGGGACCGTCCCCTGCGTAGATCATCTTGAAGTCGAGTCCGTATTTTTTTAGTACGGCAAGCACATCGACAATGAACAGAATATTTTTTAGAGTTACAAGTCTGCCTACGAATATAAACAGCACTGTTTCGTCGTTTACGCCGTATTTTTCTCTTGTCTTTTGGCGTTCGGCGGGATAGTCGTCGGCAGGTTGAATCATAGTACCGTTTGGTACGAGCATAACATTCCCCTTGTAACCGTAGCTAAGCAACGTATCTCTGCTTGCTGAGTGCATTGTCCACACTTCGTTACTGCCGTTGTAGCATTTCATAATATAGTGCATTAAAATCGGTACCAACAGTTTCGCTTGTTTTTGAAAATCTTTTTTGTACTGACTGTGGAACGTACTGACCAACGGTATGTTGCGTTTACGATGTAGTTTCAAGGCTGTCCTGCCTATCATAAAAGGCGAATGGCAATGGATTATGTCTATCCGTAACTTTTTCAACAGTTTTCTAAATCGAGTGTCAAACATCGGCAACGGAACTTGATTACAAAGTTTTTTTGAGTAGCCACTCATTACGCCTATCGCCGGATAACCTTTCATATACACTTTGTTTTTGTATGTTGGAACAAGCAACATTACGTTCATTTTGTCGGACAACAACTGTGCGCAGTTGTGTATAACCATAACAACGCCATCAACGGTTGGAAAGTAAGTATCGCAAGTTACTAAAACGGTTTTTTTACCGTTGTTGTTAAATTCATTTATAATGTTTGACATCAGTTGTTCATACTGTTTAGAACGTATGTCAAACTCGCCTACGCATCGTTCATCTATCATAATCCAAATTATAAAATATTACGTTAAAAATTGCAAGAGTTTTGAAAAGGTTGTGTATTTAAGTTATATCACGTACGGTTATTCAACAGAAAAAGCATATACGTATAAATTTATTTGTCGTGGGCATACTTTCAGCAGGAGGTAGAAAAATGAAATCTACAAAGAACACAAGTAAACCCGCAAAAAGCAGCAAAACGAGCGGTTGCTCCAACAGTCAAAACAAAACGTCCGATTGTTGCGGTAACAAGCGTAACAGCAAGTCGTCCTCGCAAGAAGAGGACGGCGACCCACAGGGGAGCTACACGGGCAACCCCATAGGTTGGGGGAAATTTGCGGAACCCGTTCAGGACGCGGACGATCTGTAAAAAAACTGTTGCAACTGCAACAGTTTTTTTACTTGGGCGGATTGTGACTCAGCTCTATGGATATTCGGGAGGAATGATTGTCGCAGTGCAATTTCAACTTTCCGCACGGACAGCTGTAACAGTAGTCCAGATTGTGACCGTTGCATTGGGGCGGCTTGGGTCTGTCGGTACAACAATTGCCCCTATGTCGCCCGCAACAAACCGCGTCCAAATATGTTTGTTCATTCAAAAATCTACCCGATCCGCAACACTTCATACTAAATTGTATGTTACGCGTACAAAATTTGTCAAAATGCTTGAAAGTTTAATAAAAGTGTACTATAATGTTTACATCATAGGAGGAATCAACAATGGTTTTTGAAAAAGTACGCAAACTTCTTGCCGAATCTCTCAACATCGACGACCCGTCCAAAATCACTTTGGAATCAAATATCGTTCAGGATTTGGGCGCAGACAGCCTTGATATGGTGGAAATGCTTATGGCGTTGGAAGATAATTTCGGCATAACAGTTCCCGATGAAGCCGCCAACGAGCTTGTGACGGTTGGAGCCATCGTCAAATATATCGAAGATCAACAAAAGTAAAAAGTATCGTCCGAACGCAAGGAAACGCGCGTTCGGATTTTTTTATTTCCGAAAGCGTAGCCGCAAATTTTTATTGGGTAAAACAGCGTTTTTTACCATCGTTTGCGCAATATTTGTCGCATAAAAATAATAAATACCCAAGTTGCATAAACTACAACTATGTACGAAGCAACCGTTAGCGTCGCAAAAGAAAACGCGCACTTACTCGATTATGTAAAAAGGCAAATGGAACCCGCTTTGAGCGAAGTGGACGGGCTTGTCGCCGAAGCGGAAGATAAATTTCGCAATTTGTTTTCGTTGGCGTGCGCCGACACGTACCGATTTCAAATAAGGCGCAAACTTACCGACGTTGTGTCGCAAGCGTTGTCGTTGGGCTACAAAAACGTGTATGTAAGACAGTTGCTTAACGTAGACGGAAGAAATTTTTACCAAAACGTGCTTGTAAACACCATTTGTTTGTTCGATAACGATTTTGACAAGCAGGCGATTTCTCGCTTGGTGGACGCGGAACACACCGTCTGTATCGACGGCTACTACAATTTTCGTCTGGAAGCCGTCAAGCGAAAGTGGCAAGAGATAGTCAAGTTGGTAAGCGACAACTTCTACGTTTTGACGGACAATCGCCTGATAACGGAATTTTTGCAATATCTTTTGGAATCGGCACCCAGTAAAGTCAAAAATTTGTCCGTTTCCATCGAGTCGGACGGGTTTGTTCTGTACGGTGCGGCGGATAGAGTGGTGGAACCGACGCAATCCATTGCTCCGTACTTTTCGCCCGAAGAGGAGGCAATGCTCAACGTACTGTGGCTAAAACCGCAAAAAGTAAAAATTTATCACTCTTTGCCGCTGAGCAAACCTTTTTGCGCAATGCTCGAAGAGCTTTTCGACGTGGAATACGTTCAGGTGTCGTAAAAGGGCTATATGCGTTGTCGTCAACGCAAAACTATGCAAAAATTTTACGTAAACAGTTGACAGAAATTTTCTTTGGGACTACAATTTGGTTGTAAATACGTTATAAGTAAAGACACGTTTTGCAAAGGTAGTTTCACAGAGAGTGACAGACGCTGCGATTGTCGCAAACGAGCTTGCAAAATACCGCTTGACTTGACGCGTCGGCTTTGACGACACAAAGCGCAAAGAGTGTACGGCTTATGCCGTAAAATAAGGTGGAACCGCGGAAATTTTTCGTCCTTATGAGTCTGTTTTGGCTTGTAAGGATTTTTTATTACAAAACGATAGGAGGCAAATATGTCTGTAAAAGTAAAGCTGCCCGACGGTAGCGTAAAAGAGTTTGACAAGGCTGTAACTTGTTTGGAGATCGCGCAGTCCATATCTCTTGGATTGGCACGCGCCGCAGTTTGTGCGGAAGTGGACGGCGTAAAGTGCGATATGTCCCACAAGGTGGACAAAGATTGCGATTTCAAACTTTACACTCTCAAAAACGAAGAGGGGCTGGAAGTGTTGCGCCATTCGACGGCGCACCTTATGGCGCAAGCCATATCCCATATATGGAAGAAAGCCAAGTTCGCAATAGGACCCGCTATCAAAAACGGATTTTACTACGATATAGATTTTGAGGGGGACGTTATCGCGCCCGAAGATTTGGAAAAAATAGAGACGGAAATGGCAAAAATAGTTGCGCAGGATCTGCCCATTGTGCGCGAAGAAATGCCTCGCGCGCAAGCAATAGAGTTTTTCCGTGAGCGCGGCGACGGCTACAAAGTGGAAATTTTGTCCGAATTGGACGCGGAAACGGTGTCGCTGTACCGTCAGGGCGACTACGTAGACTTGTGCCGCGGACCTCACGTAAGCTCCACGGGCAAGTTGAAAGTGTTCAAGCTGACAAGCATTGCGGGCGCGTATTGGCGCGGAGATACAAAGAACAAAATGTTGACCCGTATCTACGGCACCGCGTTTGAAAAGAAAGCGGAATTGGACGAATATCTTGTCCGTCTGGAAGAGGCAAAACGTCGCGATCACCGCAAGTTGGGAAAGGAATTGGATCTGTTCGATATTTTCGACGAGGGTCCGGGATTTCCGTTCTTCTTCCCCAAAGGAATGGTGTTGCGCAACTTGTTGGAAGATTTTTGGCGCAAAGAACACGTAAAAGCGGGTTACGAAGAGATAAAAACGCCGATGATACTCAATCAGGAACTGTGGCACCGCAGCGGACATTGGGATCACTACAAGGACAATATGTACGTGGTAAAAATCGACGACGCCGACTATGCGATCAAGCCGATGAACTGCCCGGGCGGAATGCTTGTGTACAAGCGCAAACCGCACAGTTACCGCGATCTGCCCGAACGTATGGCGGAACTCGGGCTTGTTCACCGCCACGAACTTTCGGGCGCGTTGCACGGGCTTATGCGCGTGAGATGTTTCACCCAAGACGACGCGCACATCTTTATGACTCCGCAACAAATCGAGGAAGAAATCGAGGGCGTGGTGCGCTTGATAGACAGTTTTTACAAAGTGTTCGGTTTCAAGTACAATCTTGAACTGTCCACCCGTCCCGAGGACAGTATGGGTACGGACGAGCAGTGGGAAACCGCCACAAACGCCCTCAAAAACGCCTTGGAGAAGTTGGGTAAGAGTTACGAAATCAACGAGGGCGACGGCGCGTTTTACGGTCCGAAAATCGACTTCCACCTCGAAGACAGTTTGGGCAGAACGTGGCAATGCGGCACAATTCAGCTGGATTTCCAAATGCCCGAACGTTTCGACTTGACCTACGTGGGACAAGACGGCGAAAAACATCGTCCCGTAATGATTCACCGCGTTGTGTTTGGCAGTATCGAGAGGTTTATCGCCATCTTGACGGAACACTACGCAGGTGCTTTCCCGCTGTGGCTTGCGCCCGTGCAGGTTACGCTCGTCCCCATTTCGGAAAATCACTCCGCCTACGCGCACGAAGTGTGCGACAAGCTCGTCGCAAAGGGAATACGCGCGGAAGTGGACGACCGCAACGAAAAAATGGGCTATCGCATAAGAGAAGCGCAATTGCAAAAAGTACCTTATATGCTTGTGTTGGGCGACAAGGAAAAGGAAAGCGGCGGCGTGTCCGTGCGTAACAGAAAGCACGGAGATCTCGGCGCGATGAGCTTGGACGAATTTGTTGCCAAACTTCTTGCGGAAGTGGAAAACAAGTCGGACGATATGTAAAAACTTGCGTACGGCTGCGCCAAGTGGCGTAGCCGTATTTTGGAAGTACTAAAAAACCATTTTCCTCCGTAAAATGGATTAAATTGGTTGACATAACCACAACTATTTGTTAAAATAGTTACGTAATCAAGCAGAACTGCCGTTCTCACCGAACAGATAATTGCGTTTGTCGGTCATTCAATATCGAATTTACCACTTTGACGTGGCTCGATTTGTGCGGTATTTTGTTTGATACCGCACTTTTTTTGGCTCAATAACAATCAAAAACAGTTTTGGGAGGACACAGTTATAAAAGAGCTTCAAATCAACGGTCAAATCAGGGACAAAGAGATTAGACTGATTGGAAACGACGGAAGTCAATACGGTATCGTATCTGCCTACGAGGGACAAAAAATCGCCGACGAACAGGGTCTGGACCTTGTAAAAATTGCTCCGACTTCCAACCCGCCCGTGTGCAAGCTGATGGATTACAGCAAGTACAAGTACGAGCAGAACAAAAAAGAAAAGGAAATGAAGCGCAATCAAAAAACTATGGAAATCAAGGAAGTTTGGCTTTCTATGACCATAGACGTGGGCGATCTGAACACGAAAGCCAACATCGCGCGCAAATTTCTCAAAGACGGCGACAAGGTAAAAGCTACTATCCGTATGCGCGGCAGACAACAGGCTTACGCCGCTCAGGGAGTGGAAGTTATGAGGAAATTTGCCGAGATATTATCCGACGTTTCCAAAGTGGACAAACAGCCCGTAACGGAAGGGAGAAACATAACGATGTTTCTCGTTCCGCTCAAATAAAGTAAATTATTCAATCGGAGGACAAATTTATGCCTAAACAAAAATCGCATAGCGCGTCTAAAAAAAGATTTGTCGTGTTGAAGAGCGGCAAAGTTAAGCGCGCACAGTGCAACAAAAACCACAAACTCGGAAAAAAGACAACCAAGAGAACGCGCAACTTGCGCAGTACCGCCTACGTAAACAAAACGCAAGCGGGAACAATCAAGAGTATGTTGCCGTACTGATAGGAGGATTGAACAATGAGAATTAAACGCGGAGTAAACGCAGTAAAAAAACGCAGAAAAATACTCAGATGCGCCAAAGGTTACTTTGGGCTTAAATCCACCAACTACCGCCTTGCTCGTCAAGCGGTGATGAAGAGCGGTAACTACGCCTATGTGGGCAGACGTCTTAGAAAACGCGATATGCGCAGCATTTGGATCACTCGTATCAATGCGGCGGCACGCGCAAACGGTTTGAGTTACAGCAAGTTGATGCACGGCTTGAAACTTGCCAATATCGAAGTAAACAGAAAATCTCTTGCGGAAATCGCGGTAAAAGACGCGGCTACTTTTGCCAAACTTGCAGACGCGGCAAAAGCTCAACTTAACTAATGCAACAAGAGCCTTAGCAGGCTCTTTTTGTTGTTACCGAATATGACGATCACTTCAACCAACAACGCAAAGATAACGGAAATTTCCAAACTTGCCGAAAAAAAGTATCGCCGCCGCGAGGGCAAATATCTTCTCGAAGGCGTACGGCTTGTTTCCGACGCTATCAAATACGGCGCGGAAATATTGGAAATTTTTGTCAAAGAAAGCGTTGCTTCCACATTCGGTTTTGCCGAAGCGACGGTAGTTTCGGACGGCGTTTTCGCAAAAATCAGCAACACGGTAAACAGTCAGGGCATTGTTGCGGTGGTAAAGTATTCCCCCGAGCAGTTGACTCCGCCTTGCGGCAACTGTCTTGTGTTGGACGGCGTACAAGACCCCGGTAACGCGGGTACGCTGATAAGGACTGCCGCGGCGTGCGGTTTTACGGATATTTACGCCGTGCAATCGGCAGATTTGTACTCGCCGAAAGTGATACGTAGTGCGATGTCGGCTCATTTTTGCGTAAAACTGCACGAAACGGACAGTATCGAACGGGTTTTCGGCTTGCTGGACGGCGTACGTAAGGTTGCCGCGGATATGTCGGGGCAAAACGTTTTTGAAAGGAATTTCGGCGGAAAAGTTGCGTTGATCTTGGGCAACGAGGGCAACGGGCTTTCGGCGTTTTCCAAAGAACACGCAGACGAAACGGTGTGCTTGCCGATGGCAAACAACCTCGAATCGCTCAACGTTGCCGTTGCGGGAAGCGTGATCGCATATAGGATATTTTTACAAAACAACTAAACGGAGGTATTTATGTCCGGTCATAGCAAATGGAACAATATCAAAAACAAAAAGGCAAAGGGCGACGCGGCGCGTTCGCAAATATTTACCAAAATCGGTCGTGAAATTGCCGTTGCGGTAAAAGCAGGCGGACCCGACCCGTCCTCTAACAGCAAACTTTACGATGTTATTCAAAAGGCAAAAGCCAACAATATGCCCAACGAAAACATTCAACGCAGCATAAAAAAGGCAAGCGGCGAACTGTCCGCAGTGGAGTACGTGGAAATCACCTACGAGGGATACGGCGTGGGCGGCAGTGCGGTGATCGTGCAGTGCCTCACCGACAACAAAAACCGCACGGCGGGCGATGTGCGTCACGCTTTTGACAAAAACGGCGGCAACCTCGGCTCGACCAACAGCGTGAGTTATATGTTCGACCGCAAGGGCGTTGTCGTTGCCGAAAATACCGTCGGTCTGGACGACGACAGCGCGTTCGAGTTGGCAATCGAATCGGGCGCGGACGACGTTACCGTAGACGACGGAATGGTAGAAATGACTTGCGACGTCGCCGTACTCGGCGCGGTTCGCGACGCGGTGGTGGCAAAGGGACTTAACCTTGTTTCTGCCGAAATGGAATGGATTCCGCAAAATATGGTAACGCTCGACGGCGACAACCTTGTCCGCTTCCAAAAAATGTTGGACGCGTTGGAAGAAAACGACGACGTGCAGGAAGTGTACCACAACGTTGTTCTTCCCGACGAAGAGGACGAATAAGTTTGCTTTTCAAATTGAAAAGGAGTCAACCGAAATTCGGTTGACTCCCATTTTTTTAATTACTGCGCTAACAAACCTTTTGCAAAACCAATAAGCGTATTTCTTTGATTTGGCGTCATATTGCTCAGCAGTTTGAGCAATTCCTCCTGCTCGGCGGTTAGTTCGCAGTTGATCTCCACAATGCCTATATCCGAAGTTCTTCCCAAAAGGTAGTCCACGCTCACTTCAAAGAAATCGGCAATTTTTACCAACTTGTCCGCCGTGGGTTGACTGCCGCGATTGAACCAATTGCATATTGTTTCCAACGGAATACCCGTGTTTGCCGCCACCTTGGCTTTGGTGGTGTTAGTTTCTCTGAGCAGTTCGTTAAAGCGTTGTGTAAACATTTTTGACCTCATTTCACCCATTATAGTTTGATTTTTAATTTGACACTTGACAACTGTTCAAAATAGCAGTAGAATACTGTCATAAAGAATAGTATCTGTCATAAAGAGCAGTAAATACATTTTTCCGTCACCCACAAATTGTATTGTTTGTCACAATAAATTCGGATCATAGCGTTGCAGAAACGCTTTGAAATAAAGTTTTTGGAGGAAAAAATGAAAAGCAAAAGAATTGTCGCTATGTTGTTGGCGGTGGTAATGCTGTTTACCTTTGTATCGGTGATAGCCGCCTGTCAACAGCAGGACGAATGTGAAAAGAACGGTCACACATTGACTCGCGTTGCCAAAAAGGAAGCCACTACGGAAGAGGCAGGCTACGAGGCATATTGGAAATGCAGTGTGTGCAACAAGTTGTTCTCGGATAGCGAGGGCAAAAACGAGATAACCAAACCCGTTGAAATACCCAAGCTCACACCCGAACCGCACGTTTGCGGACACAAATGTCCGACTTGCGGCAAATGCACGGATAGTACCTGCACCGACCCCGTTTGCGCGGACAAATGTCAAGGACACCAAACGATAGCCCCCGACAAGGGCAAGACTAAGGAAAATCCGCTCACTCCCGAAGAGGCTATTGCTCTTATGAAAAAAGCGGGTAGCGGTTTTGTAGTAGGCGCAGCCGAAAAACAACAGTACTATGTACAAGGCGTAGTAAATACGGGATCTAAGGTAGATACTGAATACCACGAATGGTCGTTCACTTTGGGAACAGGTTCGGAAAAGGTAACTTGTCAAGCAACAGTGGACAACAGCGTTTCCCAAAAGCCAACCGAAACCAACGGCGCGCTTGACGGCGCAACGGTTGTTATTCACGGTTTCCTTGAACTGTACCAAGGCGCATACAAAATTGCATATCTTCCCGCAAACGCAAGCCCCACGGGCGCAAAGTTTACGCCCGTCCTTGTGGACATAGTTGTACCCGTTGCGGAAGTAGCTTCCATTACCCTTGACCATACAGAAGATATGGTGTTGCTTGCAAGCGCGTCAAACAAGTATATGGATCTCAAAGCCACAGTTCTGCCCGCAAATGCTCCGCAAGACGTAACTTGGAGCGTATCGGAAAATACGGCTAACATAACTGTATCTTCAAGCGGCAGAATCAGTTGGACGGAAACGGAGGGTGAAGCCACAATTACCGCCACAGCTAAGGACACAAACAAGTCCGCTTCCGTCAAGGTAAAAGTGGAAAACGTACACGGTTCAACCGCAGAAGATCCCTTGACGGTAGACGAAGCGATAGCACTATTGACCGAGGACGGCAAGGAAGTTTTTGCCGGGTATTCAATGAGTAGCAAAGTAGGTTTTTATCTCACGGGAAAGGTGCAAAATTCCGTATATAACCAACAAAATGTCAATTCCTATTGGACGTTCGACCTTGTGGGGAACAACGGCACGTTGTCTTGCATATGCGGCGCGTTTTCGGGAGTATCGGGTGCAAACGGTAATTTGGACGACTACACGGTTGTTATGCGCAACGTATTTTTGAAAAAGGTTTCCGAGAACTACACGGCATACGACGCTTTACTCGTATCTGCCACAAGACCTGCGCTTACGGGTATTCAAATAGATGAAAGCGCGAACATAGATATGGGCGGTACCGTGCTATTGCAAGCCTCACCCGTTCCCGCAAACGCATTGTTGGGCGATGATATTGAATGGCACACTTCCGCAGAGCAGACGGCAACGGTGGAAAACGGCGTTGTAAGAGGTGTTGCGGCAGGTTCTGCCGAGATCACGGCAAGCGTGGGAGATGTTACTTCCAATAAGTGTACTGTCACGGTAAACGCCGTTGAAGTTGCGAAAGCGGTTTACGATTGGACGGCTTCGTTTGGTTCAATATCCGCATATACCCAAAGAAAAAGCGAAGATCTATTGGAATCGTGGATAAAAGTTTGGTCCCCCGAAGTACAGGAAATTACCGCTTTTGTGGTTGAAAACATAGTTACGGGACCGCGTGCAAATCGTTACTCGGGTCTTGGTTATAAGAACAATTACAGCAATGGAGCAGATGGTAGTATAAAGATAACTACCGAACATCAAATAAAGAAAATAACATTCAATATTGTACCCGGCGATACGGCAAGTTTGGTTAAGTTCTCCGTCAACGGCGAGTCCCGTCAAGAGAATAAGAGCGACGCTTGGACAGGTACGATCGAGTCGGCAATAGACTTCACCTTTACATTTGCCGAGGCTACTGACACTATCAATTTGACTGCGCCGAATGAAAGCGACAATCAATTTGTCATTGTCGGCATAACGCTTGAATGGTAAAAGCAGTATCGACTGCAAAAACAAGTTTTTTCGCTTAACCGTGCGCGCATTTGCGGTTAGGAAAAAATCAGGGACGGAGAGCAATCTTCGTCCCTTTTGGCACGCACAGCGCGAGAAGCGCGTCGTTCTGAAAAGCAATTTTCGTGTGAGTTGGCTAATCGTTACTCGGGCGGAATCAATAACTATTTGTACGCCCGTACCTCTTTGTGAGCAACGGCGCATTGGCGAGTCTACGGTCTACTTGGCGGAAGTCCTTGACTTTTGGCGAATATTGATATATATTGTATAATGGGTTTATAGGTAGAATATGAAAAGGGTTATCGGTTTCGACCCGGGTCTTGCAATTGTGGGCTATGGGGTTATGGATTTTGAAGATTTCAACCGAAAAAAGGTGGTGGACTACGGCATAATAACCACGCCGAAAGAGGAAAGTTTTCCCGTGCGACTTGCAATTTTGTACAAGGCGGTAACGGAACTTATAGAAAAATTTCAGCCCGACGAAATTGCCGCGGAGGAATTGTTCTTTAACACGAACATTACCACGGGCATAAACGTCGCTCACGCTCGCGGCGTGCTGTTGCTTGCGGCGATACACAATTGTGGCAAGCTGTACGAGTACACGCCGTTGCAGATAAAACAGGCTATGACGGGTTACGGCAGGGCGGACAAAAAGCAAATTCAGCAGATGGTAAAGGTGTATCTCGGCTTGGACAAAGTTCCACGTCCCGACGACGCGGCGGACGCGTTGGCTGTCGCGTTGACGCACATACAAACAGGCGGGCTTACAGACAAATTTTATATCAAGTAGAGGAAGAGATGTTTAGTTATATTTACGGAGAAATAACGGATTTGTCCAACGGTTACGTAACCGTAGACGTGAACGGAATGGGTTTTGAGTTGGCTGTTTCCAACTACACTCTTGCCGATTGCCGCTTGGGACAGAAGCAAAAGTTGTACACCTATCTCAACGTTACGCAGGACGCGGTAAGTTTGGTAGGGTTTTCTTCCCGAGAGGAAAAGAAAATGTTTTTGCTGTTGCTGTCGGTAAGCGGCATTGCGTGTAAAGGCGCGTTGGCGGTTCTTTCGGGAATGGACGTAGACAGCCTTTCTCTTGCGATAGTGAACGGCGACGCGAAATTGCTCACAAAGATAAAGGGTTTGGGCAAAAAGACTGCGGAACGTATCATTTTGGAGTTGAAAGAAAAGTTGACGGTGGACGCGGCGGAGCTGGTGTTGCCCATCACCCAAAACCCCGATATGCAACTCAACAAGGAAATGCAAAACGCCGTCGCCGTGCTGTGTTCTTTGGGAAAAAGTCAGGCGGACGCGGAAAAATTGGTGCAAGCCGCCGCCAAGTTGGGCGCGGTGACCGCCGAGGAATTGATAAATATGTCGTTCAGAATAAACTGAACTCGGGTAAGCTATGGAACAACAATTTTTTACAAGTACGTTGACAGAAAACGAACGCGATACTGAAAATATACTTCGTCCCAAGTCCTTTGACGACTACATCGGGCAGGACAAAGTTAAAGAAAATATGCGCGTGTACATCAAAGCTGCCCTTTCGCGCGGCGAAAGTTTGGATCACGTTTTGCTGTACGGTCCTCCCGGTTTGGGCAAAACCACGTTGGCGCACATCATAGCAAACGAAATGGGCGTTCCCATCACCGTGACGAGCGGTTCGGCGATCCCCGGCAAATTCGATCTATCTGCTATTTTGTCTAAACTTAAACCCAACGAAGTGTTGTTTATCGACGAAATACATCGGTTGAACAGCAGCCTCGAAGAAATTCTCTATCCCGCAATGGAGGACTACCGCTTGGACTTTGTGGTAGGAAAGGGACCGAGCGCGACAAGCGTAAACATCAAGTTGGAAAAGTTTACCCTTATCGGTGCAACTACAAAGGCGGGCAACCTCGCCGCGCCGTTACGCGACAGGTTCGGTATGCAGATGAGGCTTATTTTGTACACGCCCGAACAGCTGTGTCAAATTGTGCACAACTCGGCAAAAAGGCTCGGCACGGAGATAGACAACGTTGCCGCTTACGAAATAGCCCGTCGCAGTCGCGGCACTCCGCGCGTTGCAAACAGATTGCTTAAACGCGTAAGGGACTTTGCCGAAGTTCTCGGCGACGGAAGAGTTACACGCGAGGTTACTTTGCACGCAATGAACGTTATGGAAGTGGACGCGTTGGGCTTGGACGCCGTGGACAAAAATATCCTCACAACCATCATCGACAAATTCAGCGGCGGACCCGTCGGGTTGGACACGCTTGCTTCCGCCACGGGCGAGGACGCCGCAACGATAGAGGACGTTTACGAACCCTATTTGTTGCAATTGGGTTTCATTGCCCGAACGCCTCGCGGACGCGTGTGTATGCCCAATGCCTATGCACATTTGGGGCGTAAACTAAGCAAAGAAACAATGGAGCGACTTGCTTTTTACGGCAAAGGTGAAAGCGATGAGGACGAGTGATTTTTGGTACGATCTGCCCGAGGAACTGATTGCGCAAAGTCCGATAGAGCCGCGCGATAACTCCCGTTTGCTGGTGTACGATCGAAGTAACAAATCAATAGAACACAAACGCTTTTTTAACATTATCGACTACCTGCAAAAAGGCGACGTTTTGGTGGTAAACAACACAAAAGTTTTGCCCGCGCGTATCTACGGAACAAAGGAACACACGGGCGGAAAAATAGAGTTTTTGCTACTTAAACGCTTGGATCTGACCCATTGGGAAGTTATTCTTAAACCGGGACGCATAGCCAAACCCGACGCTGTGTTTTGTTTCGGCGACAAACTGAAAGCGCGCGTGGAAAGCATAGGCGACGACGGCAGCAGGATAGTGGAATTTATTTACGACGGCGCGTTTGAACCCATTCTCGAAGAATTGGGCGAAATGCCGTTGCCCCCGTACATAAAGGAAAAATTGACGGACAAGACGCGCTACAACACAGTCTATTCCAAAGTGGACGGTTCGGCGGCGGCTCCTACCGCGGGTTTGCATTTTACGCAGGAACTGTTGCAAAAGGTAAAAGACAAGGGCGTTGAAGTGGTTGAGGTGCTGTTGCACGTCGGTTTGGGGACGTTTCGCCCCGTAAAGGCGGAGGACGTGTCGCAACACCATATGCACAGCGAGTACTATCAGGTTTCTCGCCAAGCCGCCGACGCCATAAACAGAGCGAAGAGCGAGGGGCGCAGGGTTATCTGCGTAGGTACCACAAGCGTGCGCACAGTGGAAAGCGCGGCTACCGATTTCGGTCGCATAGAGCCGCAAACGGGCAATACGGATATATTTATCTATCCGCCTTACAAATTCAAAATCGCAGACGCGTTGATAACAAATTTTCACCTGCCCGAAAGCACTCTTATTATGTTGGTTTCCGCTATGTGCAGTCGCGAAGAAATTTTGCGCGTGTACGACGTGGCGGTTAAGGAAAAATACAGATTTTTCTCTTTCGGCGACGCGATGCTTATCTTATAGCCGCTAAACATATCGGAGATAAAATGGAACAATTCAGTTACGAACTACTGCATATAGACAAGCACACGGGCGCGCGCACGGGCGTTTTTCACACACCGCACGGCGATATAGAAACCCCCATATTTATGCCCGTCGGCACTGCGGCAACGGTAAAATCTCTGTTGCCGAGTACTCTCAAAGAAATCGGCACTCAAATTTTGCTTGCCAACACTTACCACCTGTATCTAAGACCGGGCAGCGAAATTGTCGCCAAGGCGGGAGGCTTGCACAAATTTATGAATTGGGATCGCCCTATCTTGACGGACAGCGGCGGTTTTCAGGTATTTTCTTTGGGAGATTTGCGCAAAATTACCGACGACGGGGTGACATTTTCCTCTCACATAGACGGTAGCAGACATATTTTTACTCCCGAAAGCGTTATGCAAACGGAACACGACTTGGGCGCGGACGTCATAATGGCTTTTGACGAGTGTTCGACCTACGGTTGTGACAAAAAATACGCGCGGCAAGCAATGAACCGTACCCACAAGTGGTTGGAACGTTGCGCAAAAGCTCACAAAAACGGTAATCAAATGCTCTTTCCCATTGTTCAGGGCAATATGTTTGAAGATCTGAGGATAGAATCGGTCAAATTCGTTCGCGATTACGCGGATTGCGGTATTGCCGTCGGGGGACTGTCCGTCGGGGAACCCAGCGAGGTAATGTACAAAATGATGGACGTTATCCGTCCGTATCTCCCCGAAAATATGCCTCGGTACCTTATGGGCGTGGGTACGCCCGACTATATCCTCGAAGGTATCGAGCGCGGTATAGATATGTGCGATTGCGTTCTGCCCACTCGCATAGCGCGCAACGGCACGGCAATGACCTCTTGCGGCAAAGTGGTGATACGTAACGGTTGTTACAAAGAGGACTTTTCGCCCCTTGACGGCGAATGTGACTGTTACTGCTGTCAAAACTTTACCAAAGCCTACCTGCGCCATTTGGTCAATTGCAAGGAAATTCTTGCCGCCGAACTGTTGAGTATTCACAACGTTACGTTTTTGCTCAACTTGGTTAAGGGCGCGCGCGAAGCGATAAAACAAGATAGCTTTGCGGAGTACAAACGCGAATTTTACGCCAAATACTACCAAAAATGACAAAAGCGAATATTGTTTACGTATAAATAAATGAAAGCTATTGCTTTTTTGTCGCTGTTGTTGTATAATACGATACAGTACAGTTGAAAGCGATATGCTTGTAACTGTAAAATAAATTGGCATTTGCCCAAGGAGAATACTATGCTTGAATTATTGAGCTTTGCTGAATCAGCCGAAGAAGCGGCTTCGCAGGAAGGCGGGTCCAATTGGTTTACTCAATACGGTATTTACATCATATTCGGTCTTTTGTTGGTCGGTATGATTTTGCTTATGGTGATACCGCAAAGAAAGCAAAAGAAACGTCAGGAACAAATGATGGCGCAATTGGCGGTGGGAAGCGTCGTTACAACAATCGGCGGAATCGTCGGAGAAGTTGTGCAACTTGACGAAACGCACATCTGGCTTTTGACGGGCGTAGGCGAAAACAAATCCACAATGCAATTTGTACGTCAGGCAATTCATTCCGTTGCCCCCGCACCCGGTACTCCCGAGGCGGAAGCTGCCGAACAAGCTAAAAAGGCGAAAGAGGACGAAGTGGACGAAATAAAATAGTTTGGTCTAAAAACGTTGACCTCCGAATAGATTACAGTGTAGCTATTCGGAGGTTCTTTTTATGGAAGCAAGTAAAAAATCCACAATTTTGCAATCTGTCAAAGCGGGAGTGTTGTCGTTGGTGTTTTCCTGCGTGGGAATTTTGTTGTTGGCTCTCATTGCAAAACTTTGCAACATAAGCGACAAGGCGTTGCCCATTATCAATCAGGTGCTTAAAGTTATCGCCGTCGCCGCGGGAACTTTGATCGCCGTCAAAGATGAAAAGTTTTGGCTCAAAGCCGTTATCGGAGCGGTGATATATTGGGTACTGTCCTTTGCGGTGTTCGCAATTATGGGCGGACAGATACATTTCGGTCAGATAGCTTTGGATTTGGGAATATCCCTTGTGGTGGCGGTGGTTGTCGCTTTGATAAAAAGCCGTAAATCCGCCTGAAACAAAGGCTTGTCAAATACAGATAAAATGCGGCAGAATGCGCGTTTGGCGTTTCGCCGCTTTTTTATTTTCTCGAAGTTTTACTTTTTTGTTAATATTTAATGAATAAAATATACAAACAGGCGAAAAAAAAGAAAAAACAATTGACTATTTTTGCAACTAATACTATAATAAAATGGTTAAGTAAGGCAAAAGTCAAGGAGACTCACAATGACTGTAACAACAAAACAAGTATTGGTTGCGTTACTGCTGTGTTTGGTATTGGCTGTAACGGTAACGCTCGGCGTATTTTGTTTTATTCCGAATTTCGACGTAAACGAATTCGGCGAATACTACCAATCCGCGCTTACCGTCACGCAAAAGAGCGGCGCGTTTACCGATACCGTAAAAGCTAACTACACTCTCAAATTGGAAGAAGAAACCGAAGCAACTCCCCAAGAAGTGGTAAAAGCCATTTCTTCTCGTCTTTCCAAAACCTACGGGTACTACGGTTCCAAGGTGGAATACGATGAGGCAACGGGAATTCTTTCCGTGGAGATACCCAAATCCGACAACACGAATACGCAGGTAAAACCGTCCGCGCAAACGATCCTCAACAACGTTATCGTAGACGGCAAGGTGGAAATTCTCAACACAAACTATTCCAACAGCCCGAGCTATTCGGAAGATAGCGTCTTGCTTACGCAGGAGCATTTCAGGAGAGCCAACGTGCGCAGTTATATAAACCAAGACGCCACGCTGTACATCTGCCGCGTAAAGCTGACAAAAGAGGGCGCGGAACTTGCTAAGGAACTGTCTGCGAACACTCCCTACACCGTCGCAATCGACGGACAGGTGGAAACCTGGGTTTATTGGACAGGAAACGAACTGCAAATCACCTACGCCTACACGGACGAAATAACGAGCCAAGAACACGCCAGAGCAATGGCGGCTTACATAAGCACGGGCGCGCTTGACGCAACGCTCACTCAGGAGGGAAGCACGGAAGAAATTGCCAACAACTACGGTTGGATATATCTGCTTGTTTTCGGCTTGGTGGTGTTGGCAAGTTTTGTGTTCTTCGCGGTGCGTTACAAGGGGCTGTGCGTAATACCCATTTTGACGCAAGCTCTGTCGATATTTGTGTTTATGTTCTTCGGCGCGCTTGTTCACCTTGAAATCTTCAACGTGGCAATGGGCGTGGGCGTTATCCTCGCGTATGCGTTTGCTTCGTTCTTCTCGGCGTTTACGTTTGAAAAGATACGCAAGTATATGAACAACGGCAAGACTTATTCGTGGGCAAGATACACGGCTTACAAAGAAACAAACGTTGTAAGCGCGATAGCGCACGGCGGTCTGTTGGTTCTCGGTATCATTCTGTGGGTTATCCCCACGTTGGTAACGGCTCCGTTGGGCAACGCGCTTGTGTACGGAGCGGTGCTGTCTTTCATTGCGACGTATTGTTTGAACAGACTGTTTGCTTTTTTGGTGGGTCCGTTCTTTGACGCTACAAAGCAAACCAAGTCCCCCGTTAAATCGAGAAAATAACAGTAAGAAACCAAGTTGCAAACAGCCTTCTACGCCAATAGAAGGCTGTTATACTATAAAGAGAGAATTATGAAACCGAAATATGTCAAACGCCCCGTCGCGGACGAAAATAACGTGCAATATCTGACCGAACAGGGTTTGCCTCGCGCAATTGCAGAGGTACTTTCGTCGCGCGGTATCAACTCCTCTAACTACGAAAACTTTGTAAACGGCGGCGTTACGTTCCACTCTCCCTTTGAAATGGCAAATATGGACTCGGCAGTTGAAACTATCAACTACGTTATGGAAACGGGCGGGAAAATACTTATTTACGGCGACTACGACGCCGACGGTTTGACTGCAAGCAGTATTTTGTCGTTGTTCTTCTCCGACAACGGAGTGGAAAACGACGTGATAATACCCACCCGAGAAGAGGGGTACGGTTTACATTCGGAAAACGTCATTCAGGCGTTTGAAAATGATTTCTACGATTTGGTTATCACGGTAGATTGCGGCATATCCAACGCCGACGAGGTGGACAAGATAACTGCTGAACTCGGGGTGGAAGTGATAGTTACTGACCATCACGAACTACCCGAAGTGTTGCCGAATTGCATTTGCGTAAACCCGAAACTCGGCTATCCTTTCCCCTATCTTGCGGGAGCGGGCGTTGCTTGGAAGTTGGTTGAAGCTCTTGCGGGAAGAGAAGTTGCGGCAAAGTACAGCGATCTTGCCTGTATCGGGACGGTGGGCGACATTATGCCTATGCAAGACGAAAACAGGGCAATTGTGAGAATGGGGTTGGAAAATATGCGGCATAAAAGCGTAAACAAGCTCGCCGAATTGTCCAACTGTTCTTCGCCGATAACGGTAAACGACATTGCGATGAGGCTTGCCCCCAAGATCAATGCCGCAGGACGAGTCGGTTCGCCTTTGGCGGCGTTGGCGGTGTTGCTGTGCAGAGAAAAAGTCGATCTTAACAAGGTAAACGCGTTGTTGGAACTGAACGAAAAGCGCAAACAGATTTTGGAAGAGATAACCGTCCAATCCGATTCGATGTGCGACGGACGAACCATTGCAACGGAAAGAGTTGTTTTTCTGTACAGCGATCGATGGCCGCACGGTTTGCTTGGAATTGTCGCCTCGCGCTACAAAGAAAAATATCGTTTGCCTGCCGTAGTAATGACTCTTGACGGGGATTGTTACGTCGGCTCGGCGCGCGGGATAGATACTTTGAACTTATTCGACGTCTTTTCACAGTGCAAGGATTGTCTGTTAAAGTTCGGCGGACACAAAGCGAGCGTCGGTTTCAGCGTTTCCAAAGACAAGTTGGAAGAATTTCACCGAAAAATCGTTTCGGTATTGCTATCGTACGATTCTTCTCTGTTTGAAACACGTTTGTACTATGATTTACAATTGGGACAAGATTGCAACGCGGCGGAAGCGATTGCATTGACGGAAAAATTGCAACCGATGTTGCCGCAAGACAAAATTATTTGCCGCATATCCGACAGCGTTAAATTTGCAACGGTATTCGGCAAGGAAGAAAATCACATTTCCGCAACGCTTTCTTGCGGTTTGGAAACCAAAGGGTTTTTCAAATACGCGGCTTACGTGCCGTTTATTCGCAACGGTGCCAACGTCGATATGATCTGTTCGTTGGAAACGGACGGTTACACGCACAACCCGTGCGCCATTATCGAGGATATGTCTTTGTCAAATTCCGTTTGTTTCGACGAATTTTACAAGCTGAACCTTATGAAAAATTTTGTGCCGCAACAAAATGGGTTTGAAAAAACGAATTTGGTCGACATTCTTAATGGCGACAGCGTGGCAGTGGTATTCGACGACTACGAAACGTATCTCGAATACAGCCGCAACTACGATTTTTCGGAGTTTTTTGTGGATATATTTTTTGACGGCGGCGCGGCGAAAACCGTTGTCGTGTCCCCGTTGGAAACCTATTCTTTCGACAGGTTCGACAAGGTGGTGTACTTTGCGCGCAAGGGTTTTGCCCGAAGTCTGCCCAACGCCGTGTACGTTGAAGTGCAACCCGCACGGCGCGCACTGTACGAACTTGTCATATCAAGAGATGTATGCGCCAAAGTGTACAGAGCGTTGCGCAACAAGGGAAGATACGACAGTTTGAAAGGTTTGTACGACAAATTTTTGTCGGATATTTCCTACTGTCAGTTTATGGTGGCGTTAAGGATATTCGAGGAGTTAAAGTTGATAACGGTTGCAGACAAGTACACCGTGCAGTTTGATTCTTCCGTCAAGAGAGATTTGAACGAGTCTGCAATATTTTGTGCATTTCAACAAAACGGTGAAATATGAACACGGAACAGGAAAAAGCTGAAACTACAATAAATAACTTTTTGGCAAAGGTCAGGCACTATTATCACGCGCACGAAGTGAGCAAAATAGAGAACGCATTTCAAGTTGCCGATCAAGCGCACCAAGGGCAGTTCAGAGCAAGCGGCAGACCGTACATAACGCACCCCGTTATTGTCGCCGACATACTGATCGATATGGGTTTGGACGTCCCGACGATTTGCGCCGCATTGTTGCACGACACGGTGGAAGATACCTATATTACCGACGCGGATCTACGCGAAAAGTTCGGCGACGAAATAGCCAACCTTGTTGCGGGCGTTACCAAGTTGGACAAAATTCAATTCCACAACAAGGAAGAAGAACAGGCGGAAAATATGCGCAAAATGTTTTTTGCAATGGCAAAGGACATTCGCGTTATGCTCATAAAGTTGGCGGACAGATTGCACAATATGCGTTCGCTTATGTATCTATCGCCCGAAAAGCAAAAAATCATCGCCAAAGAAACTTTGGATATTTTCGCGCCTATTGCGGGCAGGTTGGGTATTTCTTCCATTAAAACGGAATTGGAAGATCTGTGCCTCAAATATCTCGACAACAAAGCGTATACAGAAATCAGTAACGGAATCGCGTTGAAAAAGCACGAGCGCGAGGCAATCGTAGACGCGTTTATCGAAGCGGTAAAAAAAGAGTTGAAAGCTAACAAAATCGAAGATTTTGACATTTACGGGAGAACCAAGCATTTTTACTCGATATACAAAAAAATGCAACGTCAAAACAAAACCCTCGATCAGGTTTACGACCTTACCGCAGTCAGAGTGATTGTTGATACGATAAAGGATTGTTACGCCGTTTTGGGTGCCATTCACGCTCGCTGGAAACCTATGCCCGGGCGTTTCAAAGATTATATCGCCGTTCCCAAGCCCAATATGTATCAATCTTTGCACACGACGGTAATTATCGAAATAGGAATGCACACGTACCCGATAGAAGTGCAAATACGTACTCACGAAATGCACAAAATAGCCGAGTACGGTATCGCGGCGCATTGGAAGTACAAAGAGGGTATCACAGGCGCGACGGCGATGGACGACAAATTGAGCTGGGTAAAGGAAGTACTGTCGTACAACGACGATTTCAAGGACAGCTCGGAGTTTCTCGATTTGATCAGAAACGATATTTCCAACACGAACGAAGTGTACGTGTTTACGCCTAACGGCGACGTGAAAATTTTGCCGTCGGACGCAACGGGTTTGGATTTCGCCTATATGATCCACAGTCAGGTGGGCAACAAGTGCGTAGGGATAAAAATCAACAACAAAATCGTCCCTCTTGACACAACGCTCTCTACGGGCGATACAGTTGAGGTTATGACAAACCCCAATGCAAAGGGTCCCTCCCGCGATTGGTTGAAGATTGTCAAAACGCCGTCGGCTCGATCGAAAATACGTCAATTTTTCAAACGTGAGCTAAAAGACGAGTACATTCGCACGGGCAAAAATATGATTGAGCGCGAAATAAAACATCGCGGTATCAACCCTGCCGACCTTATGACTCCCGACGCGGTACAAGCCGTTTGCGACAGGTATATGCTATCCGGCATAGACGAAATGTACGCGGCGGTCGGTTACGGAAGTCTTTCGCTCAATCAAGTGGTAATAAAGCTCATCTCGGGCAACAAAGAAATTTCCGAAAAGCTCAAATCGCAACAAAACGTCCGCAAAAAGCAACAGGGGCAATCAAAGGAAAAATCTGTGATAATCAAGGGCGTAGACGACCTCTTGGTGCGGTTTTCCCGTTGTTGCTCTCCCGTACCCGGGGACGAGATCGTCGGCTATATATCACGCGGCAGGGGCGTGTGCGTACACAGAGCCGATTGCCCGACGATAAAAAATATGGAACCCGAACGCCTTGTTCGCGCCGAATGGGCGAATATGAGCGACAAGACGACTTTCCCCGTTACGGTGGAAATCGTCGCCGAGGACAAGGGCGGAGTTTTTGCCGAGATAACAAAGGTGATTGCCAACGAGGGGCTTTCTTTTGTGGCTATCAACGCGCGTAAGGACAGGAAAGGCAACGCAATTGCAACCATAACCGTAGAAATTTCCAACCACGAACAAACCAATGCGTTAATGAACAGATTGCTTGCCATACCCGCGGTAATAAACGTGTACCGCACACAGGGTTGATATGAGATATTTGTACACAAATTTTTCTTACCCGACGGAAATTCACGACGTTGTAAAGCTGTTTTTCGGCGACGTGCAACTTTGCGATACGGATACCGATACGGAATTTTCCTTGACGGAAAACGTAAACGATTGCGAGTACTCCTACGTTGCCAAAGCGCAAACGGCAACGGACGTTCAGCGCGTATGTTGCGACGGCGACGACATTTTGCAAACCATAAGATTGCGCAAGCGTTTTGCCAAAATCGCGATGTATAACGCGCTTTCCGCCTTGACGGGCAGAAAGATGCCGTGGGGTAGTCTTACGGGAATACGTCCCACCAAGCTCGCCGAGCAGCTAAGCAAAGAGGGGTTGAATTGGCGTAAAACGTTTACCGACGCGCTGGGCGTATCCGATGTAAAAACTCAACTTGTGGCGGATATTTTGAAAACGCAAGGCGATTTGCACAGGCACAGAAGCGGTTGCGCCGATTTGTACGTCGGGATACCTTTTTGTGTAAGCCGTTGCAGTTACTGCTCTTTTACAAGCGGAGAAATTGCCCGTCTGAAAAAATATGTGGAACCCTACGTTGCCACGCTGAAACGCGAAATCAGGGCTACAATCAATTTTGCGCGCGAACGGAATATTCGTCTGGATAACGTTTATTTCGGCGGAGGAACGCCCACGTCGCTCAACGCAAGCCAATTGGACGAAATTATGTACTGTATCGATTTTGTCCCGTCGGAGTACACGGTCGAAGCGGGCAGACCCGACACAATAGACGCGGAAAAACTCGAAGTTCTCAAAAGGCACGGAGTAAACCGCATATCTATCAATCCGCAGACATTCAATCAATCGGTATTGGATATTATCGGACGTAAGCATACCGTCAAGGATATTTACGACAAGTTTTATATGGCAAAAGAATACGGATTTGACGTAAACACCGATTTGATAGCGGGCTTGCCTACGGAAACTTACGAAATGTTTTGTCACAGCGTGCAGGAAGCCATATCTCTTGGCGCAGACAACATCACCGTGCATACGCTGGCTCTCAAACACGGCAGCGTGCTGAAAGAAACAAATTACTGCGGAGACGCCGACGTCGTAAAAATGGTGGATTTCGCCCGAGAAAGTTTGTACGAGGCGGATTACGCGCCTTACTATATGTATCGACAAAAATATATGGCGCAAAATCTCGAAAACGTCGGTTATTGCAAAGTCGGCAAACCTTGTTTGTACAATATAGGCATAATGGAAGAGTTGTCCGATATTTTGGCATGCGGCGCAAATGCCATATCCAAAAAGATCGTTTCTTCCGAAAACCGTATTGAAAGAGCCGCCAATGCCAAAGACGTGATAACTTACATAGAAAGAACAGACGACTATTTGGAGAAAAAGTTTGCCCTTTTCCGTTAGGAGATTGCAGGAAATGAAGAAAGCGCAAAAAAGTTTTAAGAGAAGCACGATCAGGCGTTTGATAGTTTTAGCGTCGCTTATACTTTTGTTTGTAACTTTGTACTTGCTTACGCTCAATCAAAGCGTGTGCGAGTTTTTTGCGACGACTATTTCTCGCGCTTGGATAACAGCTTTCGGCACATTGTTGGGGTGGATACCGTTCAGTCTGTACGAAATGTTGCTTATCGTAGCGATTTTGGGCGGCATTGCCTTTGTCGTGATAGAAATTGTGCTTATGTGCAAGCGCAAGTGGAAGAAGTGCCTGACCGCCCTGCTGATCGTTGCAATTTGCGTGCTGTCCTTTTTGAATATCTACACGGTTTCGGCAAGTTTTGCCTACAATCGCAACCCTTTGCCTACAAGCGTGTACGAGGAGTATTCGAGCGACGATCTGACCGTGGAAGAAGCTCTGTCCATTGCCGAATATGTGATAGATCAAGCCAACCTCGCTTACAAAAATACCGAGCATGACGAGGAGGGCAACATCGTTTATCCCTACACCTTGCGCGAGATGTCCGAACTGTTGGACAAGGAGTACGGCAAGTTGGAGGGCGATTATTTTTCCTCGTATACGCCCCGCGGCAAGCGTGTCCTCAACAAGACGATAATGAGCGAATTGGGAATAACGGGAGTGTTTTTTGCACCTTTCGGCGAAGCCAACGTAAATATCAACAGTAAATTGTACCTGCCCACAACCTTAGGACACGAAATGGCGCACGGAAAGGGCGTTATGCGCGAATACGAGGCGGATTTGGTAGGACAATACGTTTGCCTGACGAGCGACGATCCGTATATCAGATACGGCGCGTTGGTGCAATGCGTTTATTACGCGATAAATATTGTCAGTCAATATCCGAACACACAAAAGACCGTAGATCAACTGTACAAAAGTATAGACGTAGGCATAATAAATGAACGAAACAATTACGGAGCGTTTTGGAGCCAATTTGACGCGCTGGACAGGATAGGAGAGTTCTTTAACGACTTATATTTGAAATTCCAAAAGCAAGAGGGCGGAACGGATAGTTACACTAAACCGGGCATAGTGGAGGAAACGGGCGACAAGGACGACGACGATAATCCGATAGTACACGTGGTGCGTTTTTCGGATACGCAAAACCTGTTGATCAAACTGTACAAACAAAACAAGTTGGTTTGGGTAAATTTTTTGAGCAAATTGCAACAAAAAATGACTTCAAATTGTTGACAGTTTCGGCTGTGTAGGATATAATAAAGAGGCTGTTGAAGTGCGGGTGTAGTTCAATGGTAGAATACCAGCCTTCCAAGCTGGCTGCGTGGGTCCGATTCCCATCACCCGCTCCAAACTACGTTTGCCTGTGCCTGTAGCTCAGCAGGATAGAGCAACGGCCTTCTAAGCCGTTTGTCGGGGGTTCGAATCCCTTCAGGCACGCCATTATGGTGGGCTTAGCTCAGTTGGCAGAGCGCCAGATTGTGGCTCT
>CANQND010000004.1 GCA_947625115.1 uncultured Clostridia bacterium
CAACTACCATTATACCAGAGATTTATATGAACTTCTTTTTTTTCTTCGGGTGTTGCACTTGATAGTATAATTCACCTTCTGCAAAAAAAACGGACGGGTTTTTGCCCGTCCGCTTTGCTTTGCGCATTTACTTGATTTTTTCAAACGTGAACAATATCTTCACCGCGCTGCCCTGCGCGTCGTTGTAGGTAACGGTCAGAGTGGTGGGGCTGTCCGTGGAGGAATAGATTTCCAACTTCATATTTTGCGCGTCAACGTGCAAAAATGCCTGAGGATTTACCACGTCGGCGGTGACCGTTTCCACTGTGGAAAATATCGTTTCGGTGCCTTTTTTCACTTCGTATTTTGCATTTGCAAAGTTGCTCGTATCGGTTCCGAAACGAAATCCGTTAAGCGCGATGGGGTTTATGTCCAATTTACCCGTCGGGTCGTTCACAACGCCGCCTACTACCGTCGCCGTTCCCGAGTAGGCGGAAACGGTTTCTTCCGGAGCGACAAATTTGCCGCTCTGCATAGCAAATTTGTTGGCTGTTTGCACGGTGTATTCTATGTTCAACGTCGAGCCGCTTTGCGTAAGCGCGTAGCTGTTTGTGAGGGTCAGATCTCCGTTTGTAGTCTGCAACGTCACTGTTACTTTGTTGTAGTTACTATTGTTATCGTTCAAGTTGTCCAAAGCGAGGTTGAGCTTTTTGTTGCCGTTGTTACAAGCGCACAGCGTCACAAGGCAAGCGACCAACGCCAAAATAGATAGTGCAATCACAAATTTTTTCATATCTGCCTCCTAAAAATACCTTTTGCAAACAAACGCAAGAGCAGCCAAGCTCGTTACGCCGACGACCGAGCCAAACACTATGCTTAGCGACGAGGCGGCGTTCTTTTGCGACGTGTTTACCGCGTCGGCTTGTTTGTTGTAGGCTTCTATCGCCTGTCTGAGTATTTGGTAACTTTCCGCAACCTTATCCTTGTCGCTTGCGGGAATATCGTTGTAGGCGTCCAATGCCTCTTTGATACTGTTAAAGTCCGTTGTGTCTATGTCGAACATCAAGTCCTCGAATTTTGTTGATAGCCCCAATGGGGGAATGATACATTCCTCTTCGGAGTATTCTTTTGCGCCGTCTGGGTCTTTGAAGTACTTGCGACATCTCACGCACACGTAAAACGTCAGGTTGCCCGATTCGGTGTAGGTGGGTTCAGCCTCTTCGTACAAGATCATTTCGTGTCCCAAAGCGGCTACCGTTTCGGTGTGAACGGTCTGACAACGATTGCATTTGTAGGTGATACTTCCGCTTTCGGTGCAGGTTGCGTTTTGCGGCTCGCCGTACACTTCGTCGTCGTGTCCCAAGGCGGGAGCTTTCTCGGTGTAGGCGGTTTGGCAACCGTTTACGCAACGGTAAACCGTTTCGCCGTCGTCGGTGCAATTTGCCTCCGAGTGAGATTGCAGTACGTATTTGTGACCGAGCTTAGGCACGGTAACTTTGTACTTGTCGCCGCACACTTCGCATTTGTAGGCGATGTAGCCGTCCGTAGTGCAAGTGGCGTTTACCGACGGCGTGTCGGTGTCGCGTTGATAGTCGTGTCCCAACGGCTCGATATCCACCGTGTAGGTTTCGTTACAATCGTCGTCGGTACAGGTAAACGTCTTTTGTCCCTTGGTGGTGCAGGTGGGGGTTTGCGTTACTACGCCGTTGTTCCAATGGTGAATACTTCCCGTGGGCTGCCACACTTCCGAAAGCTTTTGGTTACAGTCGTTGCAGGAAATCGTGTGCAGTATTCCCGAAAAGCCGTCGCGATCGTCCGAGTCGTCGCTTGCTCTCGTACTCTTGTGCGGGCAAGCGATAAACACGTCAAATTGCGCTTGGTGTCCGTTCCACTCCGCCACAACGGTGACGGACGTGTTCAATTTGGACGCGTCGGAAACAAATCCTTTGTAGGTTATGTCGTTCCAGACGGGCTGTCCGTTGTAGTACAGCAAAATTCCCGCAGGGTTAAAGCTGTCGCCCACGAGGTAGTAGTTTTTTATCGGGGCGCGCACAACGATCAACTCGTCGGAGTCGGCGGAATCGAGCGTGGGCGATCCGCCGTTCCAATTCCAACCGTTTTGAGTAAGAGCCAATCTGTCGCTGTCGGTAGCCGTGGCAAGATGGCTGCTCTTGTCGCTTGCTTGGTCGCACCAACAGGATTGAAAACTGCCGTTTGTGTACGCGGCGAACGGTTGATTGTAGGCGTGTTCCTCTTTGAGGTTCATACTGTTATCCAATTTGAAACTCGATGAGAAAGCACCCTTTTTCCATATGTCGTAACTCCACTTTTTGGAAAGAGTGTTTTTGTAGCTTATGCACCGTTGAACGTTGCCCTGCGCCAAGCCGAACGCTCCGCCCACGTAGTCGTAAGCAGCGCAAGTGTGTGTTTCGGGAGAGAATATGTTTGACGGCGACGCCCACGACAAACTTGCTGTTTTTATGCCTAAATTGATGCTGTTGTTGGCAGAAAGGCAATCCGTAACGGTGGCGTAGTTGGATCCCGCAATACCTGCGGCGTAGCCGTAAACTCTTTCCGTGAAAGAACCGTTAAACACGTTTTCCACGTAGGCTGTAAGCGTATTGTAAGTGGCGGAGCAGTGGGACACAATGCCGTTGTTTTTGTTGGAACCCACAATGCCGCCCGTGTGCAATTCTATTTGCGCTTTTTGCGGTGCAATGGCAAAGGAGCAATTTATATTGCTTGCGGTGATATGGCAGTTGCTAACCGTTCCCGAGTTGCAGGACGCAATTCCGCCGACGGCAGTCCAATTTTCGGAAGCCACGTTTGCGTCGTTTGGCGAGGATATATTCTTGGTTATATTTGCGCCGTTCACGTTGAGGTTTTGCACAATTCCCTCGCTGTAACCGAACAGCGGATTGCCGCGCAAACCGAACAGAGTGTGTCCGCCGCCGTCAAATTGTCCCGCAAAATATTTCGTGGGAGAACCGATAGAGTTGGGCAACTCCTGCGTGAGAGAAATGTCGTTGGACATAACGTAGCAATTGCTCCACATATTCGTATCGGTAACTATCTTGCGCAATTGCTGTTCGTTGGAAATAACAAACGGCGATTGCGGCGTGCCGTTGCCCAGAAATTCGCGCGAGGAAATTTTGAAACTTTGCGTGTACACTTCTTTGTCGTCCAATTTCAACGTAACGTCGAAGTTGCCGCTCGGAGCGATGACGGTGACAACCCCGCTGTCCGTAACGGAAGCCTTGGAGTCGTCGCTCACTTCAAAGGAGTAGTTGCCGCTGAACATATAGCTCAACTCCGCAGGCAGAGAGGGCATATAGATCTTTGTTCCTTGCGACACGGTGTCGTTTACGTACAGGTAAACGTCTTTGTCCTGCACTTGCTTGGCGGCGGGAGTGGCAAAGTCGTCGATTTCGTTGCGCAGTACCCTTTGACCGTAACCGTTGAGTTCAACGTTGTAGTACTGATCCATATTGAGCATCTTTACAAAGAACGAGGAAATGTACGCGCTAAGCGACGCCCTTTGGCTATCCGCTTTGCTTTCCACAAAGGGCTTTATTTCATCTGAGAAGTAAATGGTGCGGTCAACGGAATTGATCGTTTCGTCCAAAACATAGTCGTCTTTGTTGTTGGGCTTGCCTTGATCGTTAAGTCCGCCGATCTCGTCGGAGTCTATCATATATTGATAGCACAAAGAAAGGCAGGTTTCGGCAAACAGATAAGTGGAGTAAAGATCTTCGGCGAAATCGATACATTTTTGTACGCCTGTAAACAGATTGTCGAAGTCGTCGTGATTGCTGTACAAATAGTAGAGGTACATCACGTCCAGAATGGACCTGTCCGTCGCAACGCCGTGTTCGTTGGGAATTATCGCCGAGTACAGACTATTTAACTTTATGGCTTCTATGTAAAGATAGTCGTAATATTTTTTGACGTCTTGCGGATCCGCTTTGTTCTCGTTGATATTTTCCGAAAGGGCGTTGTATCGAGAAAGGAGCTTTTCTTTCCATTGATAAAAGCCCGTATTTTCGCCGAACTGTCCGTTGGCGAAATTGTTTATGGCGTCGCCGAAATCGCGTATATCTATCTGTTCCAAGATGTAATTCGCCATTTTTTGCATTTCCTGCGTCAAAGTTTCCGTTTGATTGTTCAACTCTTCGTGAAAAGATTTGTACAAGCCGTCGAGGTTTTCCGACAGTATGGCGAAGTTGTCCTGCATAGAGTGACCCGTTTCAAAGATGTACGAATTTATGAACAGCCGCTTTGCGTTTTCAAAAAGAGCGGGCAGCTTTTCCACAAAAGTTTTCAACATAGGCGAGGAGAGAAATATCGACCCCACCTTTGTTGCAAATTTCAAAACGGTAAGAGATTTGCTTGCCGATTGCAACGCCGTCAGTTTGTTGTCGATGTCTTTCGCTTTGTCGGGCGAGTAGGTCAAGTCGGAAAATGCGTACTGTCTGTCGGAGGGCGTCACGTCGGAGTTGTAGCTGTAACGGTACAAGTCCTCGTTGGAAAGTTTTACCGTTTGCGTTTCGGCTTGGGCGGACAAACCCGATATTTTGTCAATACCCGCGCCCGCAAGCATTGGCAACACAAACGTGGCAAGCAGCACCGCGCACAGCACAATGCACAGCGCAACTCCTGTTTTGGTTACAAATTTAGTTTTCATTTCACACCTATATGTCGCGCTTTTCCCCGATGGCGAGGTATATTTCGGTAAAATTACCGTTGCGCGCAATCTTAATTATATAACATATTCCGTTATTATGCAACATATTTATAACTGAATTTTCTGCCCGAGCAAAGAAATGCGGCGGTTGCAAGTGCAAAACCGCCGCAGGCAAATCGCTCTACGCAATTTTCGTCAGCGCGATAACAAACAGTACCGCCGCCGAAATCACGTTTGTGTGAGCAAGCGTCACGTGCCTCGCAAGCAGTTGCCCGAGCGTCACGGCGAGGTAGTGCATAGCGGCAAACACAACGGGCGCAACAAGCTCCAAACCGTTGCCCGCAAGGGACAAATTGGCTATCGCCGCGTCCAGACCCACGGCAAAGCCCACCGTCAGACTTTCGCCGATACTGACGGGAGTGAGGTTCGCGGAAGCGTTATCTTTGCGAAAAAGGCACGTCGCGCCCAACGCCGTAAGCAATATCGCGCCTGCAAAATTCGCTGTTTTTTCGTCGAAAGCGCGTAGCAACGCCGTTGCCAAAGAGGTGGCAAGACACATCAAAAACGTCATCAATGTGACCGCCGCAGGCAATATGGGGGAGGTTTTTTTGTTAAGCGACAGCGAAAATCCCGCGCAAAAGCTGTCCAGCGACACGGCAACTGCGGTAAGCAGTAACGTAAGCGTTTTCATTTGTTCTCCTTATCCTGTGTAAGTGCGGTTGCCCGCCCTATCATACTATGCGTTTTTTTGCGATAGGGCGATAGTAAACGGCAGTTTCAGACAATTTATATTTTATATTTACAATTAGTTGACATTTTGAAAGATTGAATGTAAAATATCCCTATATGCGGTGGAACACGCATGTTTTTTGCCGCGCACGAAAAGTTGGGTTTTGTAACCCTTCGGAGGAACAATGAAACGATTTTTGAGTGTTTTGATAGTCTTGACATTGCTTGTGAGTATGTTTACCGTTGCCGCAGTGGCATTTGCGGAACCGAGCGACTCGGGCGAGTCGGAAAGCGAACGCACGGTAACCTTTCACTTCGACAAGTTCAATGAGTACGTAAAATCTCAGATGACCGACTACTACATCGAGATGAACCAAGACTATGTGTTTGGAAACAAATGGTGGGAGGACGCCGACAAGGTTCATGAAATTTTCGAGGGTATCCGCTACAACGTTTTGCCCGAGGTAAACATCGAGGGCAAAGAGGAAGAGGACAAGCACGGCTTGACGTTTGTTTTGGGCGAAGAAGCCGCCGACGGCGAAGCGGATAAGGACGCCTACAATGTGACGGAAACCTATTGGGAAACGCAACGCGTCAAATTGCCCTCCGCTCCCGTAGTAAAAACGGAACAGCGGGAAGTCACTCCCGAAGAGGGCGGCGACCCCGAAACAAAGGACGTACCCGTGGCGTATTTCAACGGTTGGAAAGTGAGCTACGACGGACAGGCTTCTTGGCGCGATGAAATCGTGTACAAGGCGGGCGACGAATTCGCAATGCCCAACGCCGATGTTACTATCACGGCATTGTGGGTAGAAAAGGAAGAGGAAGTTACCGAAAAAGTCAACTACGACAAGATTTATATGTTGTACGTCACGCTCAGCGGTTCAACGACGGAAGATATGAAAGATTGGAGCAGAACGTTGGTAACCAACGACATCAGCCTCACCACCGAGGGACCGTGCAGTTTCCGCTTTGCCGTTGTAGACGGTGACGCGGCAAGCGAATCGGGCTACACTTTCGACTACGACGACGTGTTGGCAACCACTTTCGACGAAGCGCAAAAGGTAATAGACGACGCCGAAACAAATAGCGAAACCGTTTCCGACGAGGCGGTAGAGGAGGTAAACGGCACGTTGACCTTTATGGTGCAGGACACGACGGCTCCGCAAGTGGAACTTTCCACAACGCAACAAAACAAAGTTACCGACGGTCTGACCGTGGGTACGACGTACTCCATTTCCACATCGCTGGATATAACCGACTGCTCAGGCACAAGAGTCACCTACGTCGTCTACAAGCAAGTGGGCGCAGGCAAAGAGGGCGCGGATACCGACGGTTGGTTGCAAATTTACGACAGTAACACAAGAGAAGTTGCCGAGGGCTACGAGGACAATATCTCCACAAGCGGCGTTATCACTCCGTTGTCTACCGACGTTACCGACTACGATATGTACAAGATCGTGTACACAGTTGTGGACAACTACGGCAACAAAGCCGTCAAAAAGGTTTCTTCCGACACAACTTCCTCCGACGACAACGAACTGTACAACCCCACGATGTTGCTCAAAGTGCATGCCGCCGCAAGCGGACCCGTTACTACTACGGCAGTGCAAGCATGGCAGATAGTGCTGTACATTATCGCGGGATTGTCCGCAGTGGGCATTGTGGTGTTGCTCTGCGTCAAACCCAAACAACAAACGGTAGACATTCGTTACAACGCCAATGAGGCGGCGCAAACGCCCGATACCGATCAGGCGGCTCCCTCCGACGATCAAACGGACGACGACGTAAAGTAAGTTGAAATAGCAAAAGCGTCAGGCAAATCAGCCTGACGCTTTTTTTGTTGTTTTGCTTGTTTCAGCCGAACAGAATGAAGTCGGCGTCTTTGTTTACGGCTATGGTACCCACGCGTCCGCTCAACCCCGCAAACGCGGCGGGAGATTCCGTCCATATCTTTATCGCTTCGGCAAGGGGCAGTCCGCACAGGGTGACGGTGTTCGCCAAGCCGCCGTAAGCGTCGGGATCTACGGGGGTTATGCCCACGGTTTTGTTTACGCCCTTTGTTTTTATCAACAATTTCAGCGCGTCGCCCGTCACGCGTTTGCCGTCGAACGCCGTCAACACGTAGCAGTTGTGCAACAGCGCGCTCCCTGCCAGACCTACGTCGCCCTCGTCGAAAGAGGACATTTTTCTGCACCAATCGGTAACGCCTTTCGCTCCCGCTTTGAAAGCGTTGGCAACCGTTTCTCCGTCGGCGTTACTGCGCCCCAGCGAAACGGTAACGCGGCTGTCCGTCACTTCGGAAATAAACGCCAACGCGTCGGGCAGTTCGGGCGCGACGGTTATCAACTTGATTTTGCCCTCAGCCGCCTTTTGGTACGTCACAAATTTGTCCATAGAGGGTTTTTGCAACAGTTCGGGTGCGCAATCGCTTTTTTGCGGCGACGTAAAGGGGCCGTCGAGGTGTATGCCCTTTATTTCGGGGTAGTCCTTGGCAAGTTGCGCAATCAACGCCAACTGTTTGCACAGATTTTCGTCGCTGTCCGCTTTGAGCGTGGGAAAAACCGTTCCCACTCCGTGCGCCTCGTAAAACTCCATTATCTTTTTCATTCCCGCTTCGTCGGCGGTGTTGAAGTCGTATCCGTTTGCGCCGTAACAGCACAAGTCCACAAACGCGGGCAAAATGTAGCGGCGGGAGCAATCCACAACTTCCGTCTGTTCGTCGGGGACGATCTCGGGCGCAATGTCTATTATCCTGCCGTGATTGGCAACAATATCCGTTTTTACGAGCGCGCCGTTTAGGAGCGCGCTGCCGTTTTTGTAAAGTATCATTCTAACTCCTGTCAAATATCCTCAACACAAAGCATTTGAGGTAGTTGGTTTCGTCAGCGACGAGTAACGTTGGGTGATCGGGCGATTGCGAACGCACTTCCACGCACTGCGCGTTTCTGCCGCTTGCTTTTACCGCTTCGGCGAGGGTCTTTTCAAAAGCCTGTTGCGAAACGTGGTGCGAACAACTGCAAGTCATCAGGTAGCCGTCGGGTTTAAGCAATTTTATCGCCTGAACGTTTATGTCGCGATAGCCTTTGAGTGCGTCTGCCCTTTCGTGCGCAGATTTGGTAAAGGCGGGCGGGTCCAACACAATGCAGTCGAACAACTTTCCCTCCCGTCGGTACTGCCGCAACAGTTCAAATACGTCCGCGCATACAGTGGCGATATTGTCAAAGCCGTTCAGTTCGGCGTTTCTGCGCACGTTTTGCAGAGCAAATTCCGACGAATCCGCCGCAATTACGCTGTCGGCTGTCGTCGCGGCGTTCAAGGCAAATCCGCCGCTGTTGCAAAAGCAGTCCAACACGTCGCCCTTGGCGTAGCGGCGCAGAGCAAAGCGGTTTTCCTTTTGGTCGAGGAAGTATCCCGTCTTTTGCCCGTTGCGTAAATTTACCTGCATTTTTATGCCGTTTTCGCAAATTTCTACCCATTCGGGAACTTCGCCGTACAGCACTCCCGTTTCTTCGGGCAAACCCTCCTTTTGCCGCACGGCAACGTCGCTTCGTTCGTAGATACCTTTGGGCGCAAATTCCTTTACAAGCGCGTCTACAACGGTCTTTTTGTGCAGGTACATTCCCAATGACAATATCTGTACGCTGAGGTAGTCGCCGTATTTGTCCGCAATCAACGCGGGCAAACCGTCCGCCTCGGCGAAAACGGCGCGGTAGCAGTTGTCGTAACCCAATTGACGGCGGCGGAGGTTGGCGGCGCGTATGCGTTCGGCGATAACGTTGTCGCAGTCGGTACGTCCGTCGCGGATAAAAATTCGCACCAAAATTTTTGACGCGTGATTGATAAAGCCGCTGCCCAAGTATTTGCCGTCGTAGGAGTACACTTCGGCAAGACTGCCGTTTTTGTCTTTGCCCTCCGTCTTTGCCGCTTCGTTGGCGTACACCCACGGGTGTCCGTCCGCAATGCGGCGATGTTCGCCCTTTTTGAGATAAATTTTGTACATAGTTAAGTAAAAACCCCCGCCAAAAGCGTCGGTAAACCGCAAACGTCGTAGCGGCGAAAACGTATTGCCTCATTCGGTGCCGATGTTCGCCCGTACGACGGTTTTCAAAGTAAGTAAATTATATACTATCGACAAAAAAAAAGCAACCTTTATCGGGGTTGCCTGATTTTACACAACGGTTTTGGAAAGCAATTCCACGGCGTTGAGCAAGGAGTAACATTCTTCTTTTGCCGTTACGCAACTGACGGAAGCGCGCACAACGCCCTGTTCAAAGGTGTTGAGATATTTGTGCATTAACGGCGCGCATTGCAGTCCTCCGCGCACGGCGATGTCGTAGCGTTCGTCCAACAGGTCGGCAATTTCCGCGCTGTCCCGCTTGCCTATGTTAAAGGAAACTATTCCGCTGTTGTTGAGAGAGGAGTAGACTGTTACGCCGCGTATCTTTTTAAGCCCGTTTACAAGCGTTTCCTGCATTTCGGCGACGTTGGCGCGGTTGCTTTTCCAATTGTTCAGCCACCAATCCACGCCCGCGTTCATAGCGATAATGGCGGGGCAGGGCAAAGTGCCGCTTTCAAGGCAATCGGGTACCGTGGAGGGTTGGTAGTAGAGGTGGCTTTCCGTTCCCGTCCCGCCGAAAACTATCGGTCGGGGTATGGCTCTTTTGTTGAATATCAACGCGCCCGCGCCCTGCATTGCGTGTAAGCCTTTGTGCGCGGCTATCGCAACCATATCTACGTTGCTCTTTTCCATATCCAAAGCAAAGTAACCCACGCTTTGAGCGCAGTCCGCCAACAGTTTTACGTTGCGTCTGCGGCACACGCGCCCTATCTCCGCAAGATTTTGCGCGGTACCCGTAACGTTGCTTGCGTGAGATACGCACACGAGGTAGGTGTCGGGACGTATGCGACGTTCTATTTCTTCGGCGGTAACAATGCCCTCGGCGTTAGGTTGCGCGACGGAAACTTCCGCGTAACCCTTTTTTCGCAATTGCATAACGGGTCGCAACACGGAGTTGTGTTCCGTGGCGGTAAGGACAATATGCCCTCTCTGCGCCGTGCCGAGTATCGCAAGGTTGAGCGCGGCGGTGCAACCCGCGGTAAACGCCACGTGCAGTTCGCTGTCGTTGTTGAACAGCAGGTGCAGTTTTCGCCGCGTTTCGTACAGTTTTTGTTGAAGCGCGACAGCCGATTTGTTTCCGCTTCGGTTGGGGTTGAAAGAGTATTTGGTAAGGCACTCGGCAACAGCGTCCAAAACTTCTTTGGGCTTGTAGTCGGTGGTGGCGGCGTTATCGAGGTAAATCATAGTTTTCTCCGTACACTTTTTGCGAACTAAATCAATAGTATATTTTATGGAAATATTTTTGCCGTATGCCACTGTTGCGCGAGGGTTTTGCGCCGTTACATAAGGAGAAAACCATGGAATATATTTTGGCAGCGTACCGTTCGCGCAACGTTGCGATACAAGCGTACAATTATTTGACGGGCAAGGGGGTAACGTGCGCCCTCGTTTCCACTCCGCGCGCCGCAGGGGTAGGTTGCGGTCTGTCGGTGAAGTTTGCGACGAGTTATTTCGAGGCGGTCAGATCCGTTTTGACCGTCGAAACGTTTGCGGGCTTCTTTCTGTACCGCGCCACCGCAACGGGCGGAACGCTTGTCCGCCTGTGAAAAGGGCGCAAACTGTTGAAAATTTGCGGCAAATAGGATATAATGTTATTTGCGGCGTACCGCGAGTACGTCGGCAGTGGCATTATATCCTGTTTTTTTGGTGCGATATGGCAGATACAAAAGCTATTTTGGAATTGCTTGCAAAAGATTTCCCCAACCCAAAGAGCGAGTTGAATTTCAATTCGCCCTATCAACTGATCGTTGCGGTGATATTGTCGGCGCAATGTACCGACAAGCGCGTAAACACGGTCACTCCCGCGCTTTTCAGCGAGGCTCCCACGGTGGAGGACCTCGCAAAGATCCCGACGGAGCGGTTGGAAACGCTCATTCGCCCCTGCGGCTTTTACCACACCAAATCGGCGCACCTCAAACAGATGGCAAAGGACGTTGTGGAACGTTTCGGCGGACAAATCCCCTCCGATTTGCAGTCGTTGCAAACGCTTGCGGGGGTCGGTCGCAAAACCGCCAACGTGGTGTACGCGGTGGGTTTCGGCGGACAGGCGATAGCGGTGGATACGCACGTGTTCCGCGTGTCCAACCGTTTGGGCATTGTCCGCGCCAAGAACGTCAACGAAACGGAACGTCAACTTATGGCGGCTATCCCGCGCGAAATGTGGGCGGACAGTCACCACTACATTTTGTTGCACGGCAGATACGTGTGCAAGGCGAGAAATCCTTTGTGCGACAGTTGCTCCGTGCGTAAACTGTGCGACTACTACAAGGAGCGTTATGGCGGCAATTGATTTGGTACGGGAGCAGTGCGGTCGCTGTTTGCATTGCGCAAAACCACCTTGCGCTACGGCTTGCCCGATAGGTAACGATATTCCCGAATTTTTGCATTTGGCGTCGTGCGGAAAGTACGGCGACGCGACAAAACTTATCGGACACCCTTTCGGCGAGGTCTGCGGTTACGTTTGTCCGCACGAACAGTACTGTCGTGGCGGCTGTGTGCTTTCCAAAAAGGGCTTGGGAGTGTTTATGGGTGCCGTTGAGCGAGAAGTTTTTGCGGCAAATCCCTACCGTATCGAACGCGTAGGCAACGCCGCGCGCGGCAAACGCGTAGCTGTTGTGGGCGCGGGCGTATCGGGGTTGACTTTTGCCTCGAAGCTGTACGAACAGGGCGCGGACGTAACCGTTTTTGAAGCCAACTGCTATCTCTCCACATTGCGGCTCATTCCCTCTTTTCGCTTGCCCGAACGCGCCCTCGACGCAATTGAAAAACAGGCTAAGGACAAGTTTTGCACGGTAGAGCAAAAGGTGGACGGCAAATCGCTTGCCTCTATCCAAGCGCAATTTGACGCGGCGTACATTGCCGCAGGTACGGCAAAAGAGTACAGTCTTGGCGTGGAGGGAGAAAATTTTGCCACCCCATATTCTGTTTTTTTGAAAAAAAGCAGTGTTGTAGGCGGAAAACGCGTAGTTGTTCTGGGCGGAGGCAACACCGCAATGGACTGTGCGCGTCTGGCTGTGCGCAACGGCGCGGACGTAACCGTCGCCTATCGCAGACAAAAACAGGATATGCCCGCTTTCGACGCAGAAGTGCGCGGCGCGGAAGAGGAGGGCGTGAAATTTGTCTTTAACGTCGCTCCCGCTATGCTCAGACGTACTTCAAACGGTTTGGTTTTGACCGTTGCGCAAACGGTATCGCAGGGCAGAGAAAGATTGACCGTTACCGACGTAACGTCGGATATGGAGTGCGCCGTTGTCGTTTCGGCATTGGGCGCGTGCGCCGACAAAGAACTTGCGCAAGCGGCGGAGAGGTTGAAGCTGCTTTCGGGCGGAGATTTTGCAGGCGGCAAAACGGTTGCGCAAGCCGTTGCGGACGGGTTGAGAGCCGCACGCAAAACGATAGAAAATTTCAATAGGTAAAATATGTTCATCGACAAAGTAAAAATTTACATCAAATCGGGCAACGGCGGCAACGGTTCGGCAAGCCTGCACACCGAAAAGTACGTCAACAACGGTGGACCGGACGGCGGCGACGGCGGCAAGGGCGGAGATGTCGTGTTTGTGGCTACCACGGCGGAAAACACCCTCAACGCCTTTCACTATCAAAAGCATTTCCGCGCGGGCAACGGCGGCAACGGCGGCAGACAGCGTTGTTTCGGCAAGCAGGGCGAGGACGTGATAGTCAAAGTACCCGTTGGCACTGTGGTCAAAAATTCCGACGGGCAGATCGTCGCGGATATGTTCGAGGACGGTCAGCGCGAAATAATTTTGCGCGGCGGCAAAGGGGGCAGGGGCAATTGGCATTTCAAAACCTCTCGCAGACAATCTCCCTCTTTTGCGGAACACGGCGAAACGACGCGCGAGTACGAAGTGACTTTGGAACTCAAAACGATAGCCGACGTTGGTCTGGTAGGTTTCCCCAACGTGGGCAAAAGCACGTTGTTGTCAGTTATATCCGAAGCAAAGCCGAAGATCGCCGACTATCACTTCACTACGCTTAGTCCCAATTTGGGCGTGGTGGAATACCGCGAACAGACCTTTGTGGTGGCGGATATTCCCGGTCTTATCGAGGGTGCCAAAGAGGGCGCGGGACTCGGACTCGATTTCTTGCGGCATATCGAGCGCACGCGCTTGCTCGTTCACGTGTTGGATATGTCGGGTAGCGAGGGGCGTGACCCGTTGGAGGATTTCCAGCTTATCAACAACGAAATTTTCGGTTACGACGACGGTTTGCGGCAGTTGCCTATGATAGTTGCGGCAAACAAAATGGATATGCCCTCCGCCGAAGAAAATCTTGCTCGTTTTTCAGCCAAGTACGGCGACAAGTACCGCATTTTGCCGATAATCGCGCTTATCCACGAGGGCGTAGACGAATTGGTCGCGTTGACGGCAGAAACGCTTGCGCAACTCCCGCCTATGCAACCGCTCAAATTCGATCCCGTAAAACTTCAAGAGGAGCAGTCGGAAGAATTTGCCGTGGAAGTTTTGCAAGAGGACGTATTCGAAGTTACGGGCGGCTTGGTGGAAATTCTCTCCCGCAAGGTAAATCTCGACGACTACGACAGTTTTGCGTACTTCCAACGCGTTCTTCGCGACAGGGGCGTTATCGCCGCATTGCGCAAAGCGGGCGCAAAGGACGGCAGTACCGTTATCGTCGGGGATATAGAATTTGAATTTGTTGATTGATCGAGGCAAAAAATGATAACTACCAAACAAAGAAGTCAACTGAAATCTCTTGCCAACACTCTTAAACCGTCCGTTACCGTCGGCAAAGAGGAACTTACAGAAAATATTATCAAAGAAATAGAGGTGGCGTTGTACCATCGCGAATTGGTCAAGGTGGCGGCGTTGAAGAGTTGCGTTTCTTCTGCGAAAGATATGTGCGCCGCCGTTTGCGCCGCTCTCGGTTGCGAACCCGTGCAGTGCATAGGCAATCGTTTTGTCGTGTACAAACGCAGCGACAAAGAGGGTATCGAACACATAGAACTACGCTGAATTGACAAACGGGGTCGGTTTTTTTTGTAACGTCGCCTCGTTGCGGGAGGGTAAAAATGAAGATACTCGTTTTCGCCGATTTTCACGGAAGCGTCGCTTCTATGCAGGACGCGGTGCAAATCAGCAAGCGCGAACAGCCCGACAAAACCGTGGTGTGCGGCGATCTTTTCGGTTGGAACAGTCCGTCGCAGATTGTCGCCGTCGCGCAGGAATTGCAAGGCGTTCTCTATTTTGTAAGGGGCAACAACGATTGGGCTACGGATACCGCCCTTTTGCCCTGCGGCTTTGAGGATAACGCGGTGATGTACTGTTTCGGGCGTAAGCTGTTTTTTACTCACGGCGACAGGTACAACGGTATGGCTATCCCTCCCGTCCTGTCCGAGGGCGACGCTCTTATCTACGGACACTCGCATATGGGCAGATTGCGCGTAAAGGACGGTTTGTTCCTGCTCAACGTCGGCTCTCTCGCCCGTCCGCGCGACGGCGTTCCCTGCTATCTCGTTTTGGACGAACAGGGCGCGTCTTTGCGTTCGCCCGACGGCGAAGTTCTTTCGCAATTGCAATGGAACAATTGACCTAAATGTGCCAACGCCTCTTTGTGCGGGCGATTTTTGACAGATTGAAAATTTTTATGTCGGTATAGAACAATCCTATATCGGCAAATTTTTTTACAAAATCTTGCCTAAAAACCGACGTTGTGCTATACTGTTTTTATTGTAAAAATTTTTTTGGAGGACATTCTCTATGCAATATTCACACGAAGTAGAATTGATGCAATGCGTAAAGAAAGGCTGTAATCACGGTCCCGCCCCCATACCCGAAGAAGGTAAATGGGTGGCGGCTACGCAAATCAAGGATATCAGCGGTCTTACTCACGGTTGCGGTTGTTGCGCTCCTCAACAGGGTACCTGCAAATTGACGTTGAACGTCAAGAACGGCGTCATTCAGGAAGCTCTTGTGGAAACGATCGGTTGTTCGGGTATGACTCACTCGGCGGCTATGGCTGCGGAAATTTTGCCCGGCAAAACCATTCTCGAAGCTCTCAACACCGACCTTGTGTGCGACGCCATAAACGTTGCTATGCGCGAACTGTTTTTGCAAATCGTTTACGGACGCACTCAATCGGCGTTTTCGGACGACGGCTTGCCTATCGGCGCGGGATTGGAGGACCTCGGTAAGGGGTTGCGCAGTCAGGTGGGAACAATGTATTCCACAGCGGCAAAAGGTCCGCGCTATCTTGAAATGGCAGAGGGCTACGTAACTCGCCTTGCGTTGGACGAGGGCGGCGAAATCATCGGCTACGAGTACGTCAATCTCGGCGTAATGATGAAGCTCATCGGCGAAGGCACAGACGCCAACGAGGCGTTGAACAAGGCAAAGAAACAGTACGGACGTTTTGAAAACGCCGCTAAATACATTGTTCCGCGCAACGAGTAAGGAGGTAGCGAAAATGATCAGATTTGAAGGCTATGAAAGAAGAATTGACAAAATCAACTCCGAACTCAAAAAGTACGGAATAAAGGACCTCGAAGAGGCGCGCGAACTGTGCCTTTCTCACGGCGTAAACGTGGAAGAAATCGTCAAGGGCGTTCAACCGATAGCGTTTGAAAACGCCGTCTGGGCTTACACTCTTGGTTGCGCCATCGCCATCAAAAAGGGCGTAACGAACGCCGCGGAAGTAAGCGAGTGTATCGGACTCGGCTTGCAAGCGTTTTGTATCCCCGGCAGCGTGGCAGACCAACGTAAAGTGGGTTTGGGACACGGCAACCTCGGCGCAATGCTGTTGCGTGAAGAAACGGACTGCTTCGCTTTCCTCGCGGGACACGAGTCTTTCGCCGCGGCAGAGGGCGCGATAGGCATTGCCCGCAACGCCAACAAAGCTCGCAAAAAGCCTCTTCGCGTTATTCTCAACGGCTTGGGCAAGGACGCCGCGTACATAATTTCCCGTATCAACGGCTTTACCTACGTTCAAACCAAGTACGACTACTACACGGGCGAATTGACGATTGTGCGCGAAGTTCCTTTCTCCGACGGCGAACGCGCCAAGGTGCGTTGCTATGGTGCCGACGACGTAAACGAGGGCGTTGCGATAATGCGCTACGAAAAGGTAGACGTTTCCATAACGGGCAACTCCACCAACCCGACCCGTTTCCAACACCCCGTTGCGGGAACCTACAAAAAATGGTGTATCGAAAACGGCAAAAAGTACTTCTCCGTTGCAAGCGGCGGCGGCACGGGACGTACCTTGCACCCCGATAACGTTGCGGCTGGTCCCGCAAGCTACGGAATGACGGACACGCTCGGACGTATGCACAGCGACGCTCAGTTTGCAGGCAGCAGTTCCGTCCCCGCTCACGTGGAGATGATGGGCTTGATCGGTATGGGCAACAACCCGATGGTGGGCGCAACGGTGGCATGCGCGGTTGCCGTTTCTTTGGCAATGCAGTCCGTTCACGGCAAAGCCTGACGGTTTAAGCGCACATTTTCGCAAACCTTTTGACTTTTTGTCGAACGTTTCGCGCAGAAATTTGCAGTTGAACAAATTTTTTCAAAGGGATTGCCCGCTCGGCAGTCCCTTTTTGCTGCCTCGTAGAACAATGTCCCCGACCCATTGTCGCTCGGGCATTCACCCGAGCGGATTTTGTAGTGTGCAAGTTATGTTTTCAAAAATATTATTTCACGCACTTTCATTAAAATCGTTGACTTTTCAACGGGGGGGGGTATACTGTCTTTAACCGTGAGTTCAGGAGCTTACGGAATATTCTTACGGAGAAAAAGATATGAAGAAAGTATGTAAAATTGTTGCCGTAGCGATAGCGGTAATATTTGTTTTGGGTATTGTTGCGGCGTGCGGCAAGACTGTAGAAGTGGAGAGCGTAACTCTGGACAAGACGGCAGTGACATTGGACGTAGGCGCAAGCACTCGTCTTACCGCCACCGTTGCGCCGAGCGACGCAACGAACAAGACGGTAACTTGGAGCAGTTCCGACGCCTCTGTTGCAACCGTATCTGACGGCACGGTAACGGCGGTAGCCGAGGGAACGACAACGGTAACCGCAACGGCAGGAGGCAAAAGCGCGACTTGCACGGTAACGGTCAACGTTCCCGTTGTCTACACGGTAACCGCCGACGAATGGACGGCGGCAATAGCGGGGTTGGCTGACGCGCAAAATTTCACCCTTTTGCAAGGCGGAGCTTACATTCGTATGGCGGACGGAAGTCGTGCCGTTTACTACTATCCCACTAAACAGCAAGAACCCTATGAACCTGCGCTGGGTGCCTATGTGGAAAAGAGCGATACAGACTACAAGGGGTATGCTTTCGACGAGGACACGCAAAAGTGGGAATTGGACTACGACGTTACGTGGTACATAATGACGACGGTGGTAATGGAACCCGTTGCGGAAGTGTTGGGAGCAGTGGATTACTCCAAGTTGGTTTACGACGCGGAAACGCATATGTACACCTACACGGATACCGAGGGACAAAGAACGTTCAAGTTCATCTTCCAAGACAAGCAATTGTATTGGGCAAGATGGGAATACTACATTGAGTCAATGAGTACATGGGAAGAACTGAAAGATCTCGGCACGACAGTGGTGGAATCGCCTCTGCCCAAAGACTGATTTGCAATCGATAAGTTTGTTTCAAAGGGATTGCCCTCTCGGCAGTCCCTTTTGCATACTGCAAAAACACGGTGTTTTGCCAAGCGTACGGGATAGCGCGTAACGTTACCGAAAATTGCGGTTACAAATTTTTGCAAAATTCTTGATTTATATTGTATCAAGTAATATAATCTATTTGAAAAACATTGTCGTTTTTTGCCGAATTTTGAGGTTATTATGAAAACATTTAAAGTCAAAATTACCATTATTGCACTATTGGTATTGGCATTGTGCGTCAGTACGTTTATTCTTGTCGCCTGTCAAGAAACGGATCCCGCTCCCTCGCCCGATCCGTCCGACGGACACATTCACAGATATGTCATAGTAGATCACATACCTCCAACCTGTACCGAAAGCGGCTGCGACGTTTACTCCTGCACTTGCGGCGACACTAAAACCGAAAATATCGACCCGTTGGGACACGATCTCGAATGGCGTTCGGACGAAAGCGGCGAAAAGCATTTTCAAGCGTGCAAGAGGTCGGGTTGCGAATACAAAACCGAAGCGGTTGCGCACAGTTACGACGTAACGGTCAAAACGGACAAATTGCCTACCTGCACGGAAGAGGGAATGGAAACCGTCGCCTGCGAATGCGGCGCGACGAAAACTCAAAGCATAGACAAAATTGCGCATAAATTTACCGTCGTCAACAAAGACGGCAACTACCATTGGAACGAATGTGAAGTTTGCCACGCTCCCGACGAAACCTCGCGCGCGGCGCACAGCTACACCGTACGCGAAAGTATAACGCAATCCACTTGCGAAACTCAGGGCGAGGAAGTCACTCGTTGCGTTTGCGGAGCAACGCATACCGAAACGTTGCCCTTGGCGCAACACAAGTACATATATGCTTACAACGCGCAACAGCATTGGGAGCAATGCTCCGTTTGTTCTGCTGAAAAGGAAAACAGCCGCTCCGATCACACAATGGCGGTTACATCTCAAACGGAAGCCACCTGTACCGAACAGGGCGTTACCGAAAAGGCTTGCGTATGCGGCAAAACAGAACAGATTTCAACTCCTGAATTAGGTCACGATTTAGATAAGACTGCTTTTTCCAAGAAAACGAACGCGGGGCATTTTTACAAATGCAAGCGTTGCGAAGAGGAGCAGATAGAAACGCACACTTTGGTGGATGTCGATTGTCCTGACGGTTACAACAAAGAAGCCACATGCGGTGCGGCGGGACATCAGGACAAGCGTTGCACCGTGTGCGATTTCTCTTTCCATACCTCTGTTCCCGCAACGGGCGCGCACGTTTGGTCGCAGGACGACGATCTACAACACAACGGCACGGAGCATTGGCATTACTGCACGGTTTGCGGCGCGGAGGGAGAAAAAACGGCGCACACTTGGCAGTGGGAAACCGTCCAAGAAGTTACCTGTACTCAAAACGGATCGGAACAAGAAATCTGCGAGTGCGGTCAAGTGAGAGCTTCGCGCACCGTTCAATCTTCGGGGCATAACTATCTCCCGAAAGAGGAAACCCGCAAGCAACCCACCTGCACCGAAGAGGGCAGCGTTGAAATCGAGTGTTCCGTTTGCGGAGATGTCAAAACGGAAAAAACAGATAAATTAGATCATTCTTTCGGCGAATATCAGGCGGACGACGGCAAGCATTGGAAGGAATGTGAAGTTTGCCACTACAAAAACGAGGGCAATCACAACTATGTGGAGTTGACCGCGGAAAGGAAAACCGCCACCTGTCAGGAAGAGGGATGCCGCAAGGAAAAATGCACCGCCTGCCAACACGTAAAAACCACCGTTTTGCCGAAAACACAACATCAATACTCTTTGGACCCCGACGATTTCCGCGATTCTACCTGCACGGTACACGGCTATCACGTCAACGTGTGTATTTACTGTAACGACAGACAAGTAGTGGAAGAGGAGTTGGCCCCTCACACATTGGACTACTACGGTGAACAACCCGCCACCGACGAGGCGGACGGTTGGATAAAGCATTGGCGTTGCTCCGTTTGCCTCGGATATTTCGCCGATAAACAGGGAACAGAACCTCTTACGGAAGAGGACGTGATAGTTAGTAAAGTCAACGCGACGGTTTTGTCGTCGATAAGTCAGCTAAACGAACTCGCCGAACAGTTTATTCAATCCGAAAGCAGCAAATTTTACGTAATAACATTGAATGTGTACGCTTGCGATGGCGGTGAGATGATTTTGACAGATGACGAGGACGAGTTAATTGTATTATCCTCCTCCGATCTGGACGATAAATACGATTTTTCTTCGGTAGAAGAGGGCAACAAAATAACGTTGCGTGGCAACCTGTTGTTCCGAAACGGCAATTTCCCAATGGTAAACATCGAAATCATCGATGTGGACGACAACGATCCCGATTTGCTCTCGCTGTATGTGGAAGTGGAGTTGAACGCAACGGGCAGCATTATTCTCGAAGCTCAGTCGGAAATGGAAGAAGATCCGTTTACTTTTATAAGTTACGGTTATACGTCCTGCTTGGTGTACTTTAACTGTTTATTAAAGGGCGAATCGCTTACTTTCAGTTTTACCTCATACTCAAACAATCCAAATCGGGAGCAAAATGCCATTGTCAGTTACCTTGCGATAAACGGTAAATCCTACACAATGACAGACGGTCAATTGCAAATCGAAGTTACGGAAGATATCCACGCCAAGTTTGAAATTTCTTACTACGACTTACAAAACGTAACGTTGACTTCCGTAGATACCTCCGAAAACAACGCAGAGAAAAAGATTGACCCGTACGTTTCTTACGTGTACACGGGTACCGCAAACGAATACGGCAGACTGTATGCAAATTCTTACCTGCGCTTTACCGTTGTCAACGCCTACATAACTTCCGTCAAGATAGAGTTTGAGGACTACGAAATCGACAAAATGAAGAACAACCCCGTCAACGTAGGCAAAGACAACTTGCACAAGGAAAAACAAACTTACGTTTTGAACGGAACAACGCTTTCCCTTTCCTTTGACAAATCTTCGGGGTACTCGTATTTCGAGTACAATGCGCAAGCGCAAGCGCGCATAAAGTCGATACGCATAGAATACCGAACATACAATAGTTAGTCGGAACGCAAAACGGAGCCTGAAAACAAGGCTCCGTTTTTTTGCAAAAATATCGTTTAATTTGCGTCCAAGTAGTTTTTTCTCAATTTTTCCACGTCCTCGTGCGTTACTCCGCAGTGGCGCACAAATTCGTCCACGCTTCCGAAAAGCCGTTCCGTTTCACTCCAAAAACTTTCCAGATAGCTCGCTTCCACCAAGAGCATAGATTTTACCAACGCCATCCTTTCTTGCGGCACATACGGGCGTACTTTTGCGAGAATACTTTGCGCATGCGAACCTACCTGTACGTTTGTTTCCAGATAGTCGCGCAAAATGTCTTGGCGGCTTGCGCCGAGGCAGTGAAGCAGCAGTGCGGTACAAGTTCCGCAACGGTCTTTGCCGCCCGTGCAATGCCACAATGTCGCGCCCGATACGGGTTTGTCGGCAAGCAATTTCAAAAATTCGCCGTAGCCCTTGTGACTGTGCGGATTTTCCGCAAATTGGCGGTAAAGTATGCGCATATGTTCTATGGGAGTTTCGCCGCGGGCTATCATTCTGTCAATGCCCGCTTGAAGTTTCACGGCAATGGTTGGTCCGTCCAACGTTTCGTAGCTTATGCCGAAAGTGGTCGCGCTCATTATGGATATATTTACGTATTCCGCGTCCGTCGCCGCGTCGGGGTGGTTGGCAATTTCCTGCGGGGTACGCAAATCCACAATGCGTTGCAGTCCGTGCCTTTTTAGCGTTGCCAAATCTTCGGGCGAGGCAATGCTGAGATGTCCCGAACGTATAAGTTTGTTGTGTTTTACCGTGCCGTACGGCGTAAAAATGCCGCCTAAGTCGCGGGCGTTTGCCACCTGTTGCAATTGTATCGTCATTTTCAGTTGAGTTTCTTTTTTATTCCGTCGATAATCATATTTATGGCAATTTCGTTGTGACCGCCTTGTGGAATGATCAAATCGGCTTTTGTTTTGGAGGGTTCCACAAATTGTTCGTGCATCGGTTTGACGGTGGTGAGGTATTGGTCGATTACCGACTCCATACTGCGTCCGCGTTCCGTAACGTCGCGGGTGAGGCGGCGAATAAAGCGCACGTCGGCGGGCGCGTCCACAAACAGTTTTACGTCGCACAATTTGCACAGCTTGCTGTCGGTGAAGATAAGTATTCCCTCAACTATTATCAGTTTCGCGCTGTCCATCGTTTGCCATTTGTCGTTGCGGCGGTAGTTGGCAAAATCGTAAGTGGGGTGCAATATCGAATTGCCCTTTTTCAATTCCTTTACGTGTTCCACAAGCATTGCGGTGTCCAAGCTGTCGGGGTGGTCGTAGTTGAGGCGGCTCCGCTCTTCCTTGGAGAGTTCTTCGTGCGGTTTGTAGTAAAAGTCGTGACTCAACAGAGCCGCGTCGTTGCCGAACTCCTCAAAAAGCCTTTCCGCCACCGTCGTCTTGCCCGACGCCGTTCCTCCCGCTATGCCAATCACAATCCTGTCCATATTTCACCTCACCGTAATATTGTAACCGTTCGGCGAAATTTTGTCAATTCAATAACCCTCCGACAAAAGATGTTAAACATTACCCCGACCGCCTTTTTTTGTTCTTGACGGAAAAATCACAAATTGTTTGAAAATTTTTGTGAAAAGTGTATCGGGCAATTCACATTGCAGTTAAAATAACCGAGCAAAAACAAATTTTGTCGAAAATTTTTGCACCGTATTGCAAAACAAAACATCAAGTTAATTTGAAAATATAAGGCGGACAAAACTTAGAGTTTTGCCCGCCGTGTTTTATTTGGTAAACACATCGACCAGAGCTTTTTGCTGTTTCGGAGTAAGTTTGCGGAATGCGGCAAGCATTTCCCTTTCGGTTTCGCTCAACACTTCTACGGTTTCGTCCTCCAAGAAAAATTGCGCAAGAGTCAGCCCAAATGCGTTGCAAATACATTGCAATGTATCTACTTTCGGTAGGTTTTTACGGTGAAACAAAGAATTGATCGTAGCGACAGAGAGATCGGCATTTTTTGCAAGATCGTAGTCGTTCCAATCACGTGCGTATTGAAGTTTTCGAATTTTATCATGAATATCCATACTTTTATTATACTATGCAAAAGCATTGACTTTTATCTGCAAATGCAATAGAATAAATATGCAAATGCACCAAAATAAAGTTGAAATTGCAATGAAAGGTCAAACAAAATCAAAGGAACGTGTACGAGATCACGGAGAAGTTTTTACCGACGAGAGGGAAGTGAAAGCTATGTGTGATTTGGTCGGCGACGAATGTAATCGCATAGACAGTCGTTTTTTGGAGCCTGCATGCGGCGACGGCAATTTTCTTGCCGAAATTCTCACGCGAAAGCTCGCCGTCGTCAGGCGAAAATATGGCAAAAGTCCCCTCGATTACGAAAAGAACGCCGTGCTTGCCGCGTCCTCGATTTACGGCGTTGACATTCTTTTCGACAACGTGCTTGCCTGTCGTGCGCGAATGTTCGCTCTTTGGGATAAAGAATACGTTGCCGTTTGTAAAAAAGAAGTCAACAACGAAACGAGAGAAGCGGTGAAGTTTATTCTCTCGCGCAATATCGTATGCGGAAACGCTCTCACGCTCAAATGCGTAGACGAAAACGCACATGATACCGACGAACCGATAGTTTTTTCGGAGTGGGCATTTGTTACGGGGAGTAACCTTCAACGAAGCGACTACACTTTTGCAGAGCTTTTGGAACAGGGCGAAAAGCAGGTACAGCTTTCCATTCAACTTGGCGACGAAGGCACTTTTCTCCGCAAATACGTTACACATTACAGGAGAGTACAGGAAAATGGATAATACGCTTTTTGGAAAAGTTTACAACCCCGATGTGCTATCGTGTCTTGCCAATCTCAGCAACGACGAAGTTTTCACTCCGCCCGAAATCGTTAACGAAATGCTCGATATGCTCCCGCAAGAGCTTTTTCAGAACCCCGACACGACGTTTTTGGATCCCGCATGCAAAACGGGTGTGTTTTTGAGAGAAATTGCCAAACGTCTTATCAAGGGCTTGGAAAAGCAGTTTCCCGATTTGCAGGAACGCGTAGACCACATTTTCCATAAGCAACTGTTCGGCATTGCAATAACGGAACTTACAAGTTTGCTTTCTCGTCGCGGCGTGTATTGTAGCAAATACCCTAACGGCGAGTTTTCCGTTACTCGTTTTCGTACCGCCGACGGCAATATTCGTTATAAACGCGTTTCTCACACGTGGAAAAACGGTAAATGCGTTTTTTGCGGTGCAAGCGAAAAAGAGTATTCTCGTGGTGACGACTTGGAAACACACGCTTACGAATTTATCCACTTTGTCAAACCGGAGGAAATTTTCAATATGAAATTCGATGTCATTATAAGCAACCCGCCGTATCAGTTGAATGATGGTGGTGGTACAGGAGATAGTGCAAAACCCATATATCATTTGTTTGTGCAAAAAGCAAAAAAACTTTTGCCAAAGTATATTGTTATGATTATTCCTTCAAGGTGGATGAAAGGAGGCAAGGGTTTACAAACGTTTAGAGAAGAAATGATTGCCGATACAAGATTAAAATACATTTATGATTATGAAGATGCCAAAGAATGTTTTACGGGTTTACATATTGATGGGGGTGTCACTTACTTCTTATGGGATAAAAATTATTGTGGCGTAGTTAATTATACATATAAACCAAAAGACGAACCTGCTTTTTTGACACGTCGATATTTATCCAACAATGTATCAGATACGGTAATTAGAGATTACAGACAGATGTCTATTATTGAAAAATCTAGTAATGGGACGCGATTTAGTAGTATCGTTTCAACAAGGAATCCTTATGGGTTTTCCGCTGATTTATTTAATGAACCCAAACATTATCCTCATACTAATTTGTCTGAAAAATCTTTTCCTAATTCATATAAAATTTATGGTGTTAGGGGAATAAAAGGTGGTGCGCGTAGAGTAACGGGATATGTAAATTTTGACAAAAATAATGATAAAGACCATAATTTTGATAAGTTTAAGCTGTTTTTTTCTAAGGCTTTTACAACAACATCAACTGTTCCGCCAGAAGTAATTATTGCCAAACCATATGAAATATGTACTGAAACTTTTTTGCAAATAGGCGGTTTTAATTATGAAAACGAAGCTAAAAATTGTTTGTCTTATATAAAAACAAAGTTTTTTAGAGCTTTGCTGTTTTATAATAGGCATTCATTGAACATTTCCAGAGAATCTTTTAGTTTGATCCCAATGCAAGATTTCTCTAAGCCTTGGACAGACGAGGAGTTGTATGCAAAATATAATTTGACCGACGAAGAAATAGCTTTCATTGAAAGTATGATACGACCAATGGAGTAATTTATGCCAATTGATTTTTTTCAACAGCGTCCGAAAGTTGAACCTACAATTTACGCCTATCAGCTTGTGGGCGTAAGCTCTCACGAGGGCTATTTGAAAATCGGCTACACCGATCGCGACGCGGAAACTCGTGTAAAAGAACAGACGCACACAAGCGGATTGAAATACAAAATCGTTCTCAAAGAATCCGCAATGCGCGCAGACGGAACTTGTTTCCGCGACGGGGACGTTCACGCTTTGTTACGCCGTAAAGGTTTTCGCAGACTTAACGAGGGCAAAGACAGAAACGAATGGTATCTTTGTACCGAAAGGGACGTTCGCGCGGCGATATTGGAACTGCGCGAGGGTATCGTTTCGGAAGAAGGGCGCGTACAAAATTTCAAAATGCGTCCCGAGCAGGTACTTGCCGTACAAAGGACGATGACCTACTTTGCACAAGCTGCAAAGGACGAGCCTAACAAAACTCCCAAATTTTTGTGGAATGCAAAAATGCGCTTCGGCAAAACTTTTGCCGCCTACGAACTTGCCAAAAAAATGGGCTTCAAGCGGGTGCTTGTTCTCACCTTTAAGCCCGCGGTGGAGTCGGCTTGGCGGGACGATCTTGTTTCGCATGTCGATTTTGAGGGGTGGCAGTTTGTTTCAAACAAAGACGCGCACGAAAAGGACGTGAACATAGACGTAGCCTTTGCAAATTGCGAAAAATCTCACCCCATTGTGGTATTCGGTTCTTTTCAGGACCTGCTCGGTACCAACGAAAACGGCGGTATCAAGGCAAAAAACGAGTTTATTCACACCGAAGTGTGGGACCTTGTTATTTTTGACGAATACCATTTCGGAGCTTGGCGTGAAAGTGCGAAAAAACTTTTTGAGGATCCCGACGACGAAGAAAACGCAGATTTCGACTTTGAAAACTACAAGCGTACCGAGGCAGACAACGCCTACAACGAAAGTTTTTTGCCCATATCCGCCCGTCACTATCTTTATTTGAGCGGTACGCCTTTTCGCGCGCTCAACAGCGGAGAGTTTATAGAAGATCAAATTTACAATTGGACGTATTCCGACGAGCAACGTGCCAAGGCAGAGTGGGTAGGGTCTAACAACCCGTATTTGGCTCTTCCCCGTATGGTTATGCTAACTTATCGTATTCCCGAGAGTATTCGACAGATTGCTTTGCAGGGAGAATTTGACGAGTTTGACCTCAACGTATTTTTCTCGGCAAATGGCAAAGGCGAAGAGGCAAGGTTTGTTTACGAAAACGAAGTGCAAAAGTGGCTCGACCTTATACGCGGTTCTTATCTTCCCGCAAGCGTGGACGACTTGAAACTCGGGCAAGACAAGCGTCCTCCGATGCCCTATTCGGACGCGCGGCTTTTGGGCGTTCTTTCGCACACGTTGTGGTTTTTGCCCAATGTGGCAAGCTGTCAGGCAATGGCTAATCTTCTTCGACAAAAGCAAAACTCATTCTATCACGGCTACAAGATCAACGTCTGCGCGGGAGCGGCGGCAGGGATAGGTTTAGACGCGCTCCGCCCTGTGCTTGCGTCGTTAGGCAACCCTCTTGAAACTAAGACAATTACCCTCTCTTGCGGAAAACTGACAACGGGTGTGACCATACGCCCTTGGACGGGTATATTTATGTTGCGCAACTTAAAGTCGCCCGAAACGTACTTTCAGGCGGCGTTTCGCGTGCAATCTCCGTGGGAGATCACCGACGACAACGGCGACAGTAAGATAATGAAACAGGAGTGCTATATCTTCGATTTCGCTCTCGACCGCGCTTTGCGGCAGATTTCGGACTATTCTTGTCGCCTCAACGTAGAGGAGAGCAACCCCGAAAAGAAAGTTGCGGAGTTTATTTCTTTTTTGCCCGTTCTCGCTTACGACGGTTCGTCGATGAAACAAATCAATGCACAGGACGTCCTTGACATTGCAATGGCGGGTACAAGCGCGACTCTTCTCGCCAAGCGTTGGGAGTCGGCTCTGCTTGTCAATGTGGACAACGACACGCTCTCCCGTCTTTTGAATAACAAAGACGCATTGGACGCGCTTATGCGTATCGAGGGTTTTCGTTCGCTCAATTCGGATATCGAAACCATTATCAACAAGTCCGAAGTCGTGAAAAAAGCAAAACAAGACGGGCAAAATCTTTCGTCCAAGCAGAAGAAAGAACTCACCCAAGAAGAAAGAGAGTACAAGTCTATGCGCAAGCAAATTCAGGAAAAACTTATCAAATTTGCAACGCGCGTTCCGATATTTATGTACCTCACCGACTACCGCGAACGGTCGCTCAAAGATGTTATCACGCAGTTGGAACCGGGGTTGTTCAAAAAGGTTACGGGACTCAACGTAAACGATTTCAACCTACTTTGTTCTATCGGCGTGTTCAATGCCAGCCTTATGAACGACGCAATCTTCAAGTTCAAGCGATATGAGGATAGTTCTTTGTCCTACACGGGCATAGAAAAACATTCTTCGGACGAAATCGGCGGTTGGGACACAGTAGTTCGCCGTGAAGAATACGAAAAATTGTTCTACAATCAACAAGCGACAATGGAGCAAACGTCGCAAGAGGTTGCCGTAACCGTTGCTTATGAACCCGAAACGGAAAGCAATGGCAATGTATCTGAGGTAAAAACAGCAGAACAAACCGACACCCCGCCGAAAGGTTTCGATTGTTCTTCGGTAGAGGTGGGGACTTATGTTTTACATGCGAAATTCGGCAAGGGCAAAGTTGTAAAGATCGACAAAGGGAGAAAGTATATAACTATTGCGTTTTCTGTCGGAGAAAAGATGTTTGTTATGCCGAGTTGTTTTGAGTTGGGGTTCTTGAAATTGATGTAAACTCAAATAACGTAGTTTGAAACCGACGAGATACACAACGGCGAGAAATTTATCTCGCCGTTTTCGCTGTTTGTTGTTGTTAAATAACTTTGCACAAACGGCGTTTTGCGGTGCTTTTGTGCAACCAAATAAGCCCCGTTGCGTAAGAAAAGTCATTGTGGTATAATGATTTTATGAAATACGCAATCGATCGCCAATTCGGATTTTTCCGTCGCTTTCGTCCTCCCTTTAACAGGGTTGCTTTTGCTCTTGCAAAAGTTTTTCTTGCGCCCGCAAAACTTGCTCTCAAAGGCAAAGAACTCGCCGTTATCAAACGAAAGGTGATTTCGGGCGACGGCAAAGCGTTCAACATCTATATCGCCAAGCCCAAAAACGCGCACGACAAATTGCCCGCCGTTCTTTACCTGCACGGCGGCGGTTTTGTATTCAAAGGCGCGCCTTATCACTTTCGCTTGGCAAAACAGTACGCGTTGCAAGCCCGTTGCGCTGTTGTCTTTGTCGATTACCGTTTGGCTTACGCCGCGCCGTTCGGAGCAACTTTGTCCGATTGCGTTGTTGCCTACAATTATCTTTTGTCAAACGCCGACGAGCTGGGCGTGGATAGCGACCGTGTTTGTTTTGCGGGTGATTCTGCGGGAGGATATCTTTGCTTGGCGTTGGAAGAGCATTGCAAAACTCAACGTTTGCCTATGCCCGCCAAAGTTATGTTGATTTATCCCGCGGCAGACGCTGAAACGTCATCGCCCTCCGCGCAACTCTATGTCGATACGCCGATGTGGAACGCCCGTCTTAATCGCAAAATGTGGCGGCTGTACCGCAAGGGAAACAATGTTTTTGACCCGTTGCGTGCGGATCTGACGGGTTTTGCACCCACCTATCTGGAAACGGCTCAATTCGACTGTCTGCACGACGAGGGCGTAATTTTAGCTGACAGACTGCGCAAAGCGGGGGCGGAGTGTATTCTCAACGAAACGGCGGGTACAATGCACGGTTTCGATATATGTTATCGGGCAAGCCTGACCCGTGCCGCCGTCGTCAAACGGATAGAATTTTTGAAAAGCCTCAATTTGTGAAAATTTTTGTTTTTTGCTTAATTTTTTTTGTTGTCAACAAGTAATAGTTATATAAGGATATTTTATGCCGTTTAACAGTTCGTTAAGCGGTAAAAACGTTTAGGGAGTATACAAATGATAGTGAGATCAATAGCGATTCCGTATAATAGGATAGAAGAAGTGGAGATGTTTGACGTAAGGTTCGGCGATTGTTTTGTTTGTTCCAACAAATATCGGTCGGCTATGCTTGTCGATTGCGGCAGTACTATTGCGTCCGCCGCCGTCAGCAAAAAATTGTCCATGTTCTATCACAAATATTTGATGATTTCTCATTTCCACAACGATCACATTTCGGGCATAAGCCAACTTGCAAATGTACATTTTAACGAAGTGTACCTGCCCAACATAATCGACCCCTGCATAATCAGATTGAGCTTTGCAACGCTTTTGATTTCCAGCAAAACATCTCCATTGCACCAATTGGCGTTGAACTTGCTTTTGACCATACCGAACATAGTTTCTTGTTTGACTTATAAAAGCAAAATAGTGTTTTTCAAAAGGGGCGATGTCTATTGTAATAGGTTGGACTCTTTGCGAATTTTATGGCCGAGTTTTGAAGATAACAAGGCTCGGACAATTTTGGGACAATTGGAAAACTACGATCGCCGCGAATTGTTGCAAAGAGCATACGCCGCGGCAAGAGAGTACTTCGGAATTTTGAGGGAAAATTTAACTTCGTCAGATGGAGTTGAAATTATAGAAATCACGGACAACAATCAAGGCCAACTGTCAAGTTTGTCGTCGATAGTGGAGTCGTTTATAAGTCGACAGGACGGAAAACTATCCGTAAGCAAATCTTTGAAAAACTCCATTTCCGATTGGCAAAACGAGATAAGTTTGTGTTTTGACAACTTCACCGACTACAATCGCCAAAACAACGTGCTGTTTTTGGGAGATTTGCCGAAAGACATTTTTGAAAATAAATTGGTACCGTATAACGATATTCCTTTATTGCCTGCCTATCGCGCGATAAAAGTACCCCATCACGGCACAAAAAATTATTTTACCGATTTGCTTCCGCCAAGCGATTATTTGCTTATTTCCAACGGCAAAGCAAGAAAAGGTTGGGAAATCAGCGTTTACTACGGTTTGCGTTATCGCACGCGGGCGATTTGTTGCACAAATTATCACTGTGCGTGCGAGTACGAGTTTTACAAAACAAAATGTCGGGCATGCGCAAACCCCGATACCGTATGCGGCGTGCAAAACGGCAATTCCATTGTGATAAAAATTTAACCGTCCGTTCGGTTTCCCCGTTTTTGAAGAATTATCAAAAAACTTCAAACCATTGAAGTTTAGTAGTTTATATACAAAGGAAAACGTATATATTTTATAAATATCATTGAGTAAGGCATATTCGACTATTCTGCATTTTTGCGGAATAGTCAATATTATTTTAATAGTATTATCAACAAACAACTAAATTTTATTAGAAACGTATACAAAAGGGGTTTTCAATCAACGATGGAAACTCTTAAATTCGCTTAAATCGTACAAGTAAGCCAAAACTGTTTCCTGATAGAACAACTTGCTTTTATTTCAACTTATACTTATCTAATTTGCCAAAATGCACGCACTTTTGCAAAATAGTTCATGCGCTTTTCAATTTTTGCAATTTCTTTTGGATAAAATAAATCCATTACATCACAGAGCTGTAACATCCAATTTTTTCTGCTTTGTGTTCGATCGATATTGACTATTCGCGCATTCGCAATTTGGATTTGTCCCCAACCCAACGCCCCAATAGTTAAGCAATCCCATTTTAAGTGTTCTATTGGAATAAGTCGAACAGCATCAAACTTAATCTTACCATTTAATATCTTGTATTCGGCAAGAAGTATAACAAAGAAGTTTTTGTCATCCTCATAAAACCGCGAAAGTCTTTCCACAGATGTCAAATTGGGCATATTAAAGTCCGTGTCGCGATTATGCGTTTTTATATCTACTATAAAATAGTTTTCTTGAAAGTCCATAAATGCGACATCTGCCATTGCTCGTCTTGCAAAGCTATCGCTAAAATCTTTGATTGTTCCTTTTGGGAAACATTCACTCATCCTTTCACCTAATATTTCTTGAACAGCATCACCAACTGCGCGAGGGCTACTTATAATGCGTGCATTTTCAAAATCATTGCAAGAATTGAGTAAATCAAGTAAATTATCCTGTATGCGTTGTAATATTGTCACATCAAATAACGAAGAGTTTATCATTTCTTTTTCTCCTTATGTTGTTGGGGTAGAGTGTTCCTTTCCCAAAATACGCCGTCAGTATAGCCTTGAATTGTTTTATCCGTTTCGGCTTGTTCTAATCGATACTCTGCCCAAGCGCAGTAAAGAGGACTTTGTTCGATTCCGATGTAATTACGACCCAGTTTCTTTGCTACAACAGAAGTTGTACCAGAGCCTAAAAACGGATCGAGAACGACATCGCCTTTATTTGTACTTGCTAAAATCAGCTTTGCCAACAATTTTTCAGGCTTTTGCGTGGGATGCGCTGTATTTTCTGGCATAGACCAATACGGGATTGAAATATCATCCCAAAAATTTGAAGGATAAGTATTTCTAAAATTTCCCTCTGATGTTTCTTCCCAATCTTTCGGTTTTCCTTCTACTTTGTACGGTGCAATTACTCTCCTTCTTGACATTACGTCTTGAACATTGAAAGTATAGTTGGAAGATACTGTTGCAAACCAAATATCTTCCATAGCATTTTTCCAATTTGTCAAGGCTCCGCGCCCTTTCTCTCTTTGCCAAGTAATACGATTAATAACATTAAAATACTGATTCATAACGTTACCGATTATCATGCTCGTTTTCCAATCACAACAGACATAGATTGTTGCGGTCGACTTTAAGAGAGGAATAACTTTCTCAATCCACATACAAGTATATTGAGCATAATCGGTTTCTTCTAATTTAGTAAACTTCATGCCATGGAAGTTTTTATCGAGATTGTAGCAGGGATCTGCGAAAAGCAAGTCGACAGAATTTTTAGGCAAGAAATCTAAAACCTGCATAGAATCTCCTAAAATCGTTTTATTGACGACCTGCTCCATTGTGCAGGAATTAGATATAGATAGGCACCTCTCCAAATAGGTACGACCTGTTTCTAAATCAAAATCTATCGTTTTATTTCTTTTTGCTTTCAATTTCACACACACTTTGAGGGAAAAAGATAAAAATATTATAGCATAAGATGATAGATTTATCAAGATAAATCACGGCAAAAAAATCAAAATGGCACTTTGGCGAACGATTGAGAAAAATATTACTTAAAGGTACAAAAAAGAGCGCGTACGCGCTCAATTTGTTGCTTGGTGACTCCAATGGGACTCGAACCCATGTTATCGGCGTGAGAGGCCAACGTCCTAGGCCGCTAGACTATGGAGCCGTATTCAGCTTGTTCAGTATAGCACAAGTTTTGTTTTTACGCAACTGTTTGACGGCAACTATCCGCCGTTAATTTGCGTTCGGTTGGTAAATTTGCGTTCGTGTTGACCGTCGCGCTTGGTTCGGCGCGTTACGGTTGTAACAAAACCAAGTGGTTTATGCAGTCTGTCGAAAGGCTTTTTCGAGCAAAGTTTTCGTCCTGCAAGTAACGCTCCAAAGACGATTTGTTCAACAGAACGGGTATGCGGTGGTGTACGGAGTTTACGGGCGGAGTGGCGGATTTCGTCAAAATAACAAATCTCAACCCGTCTTGCCGTTTGCAAAACCCCGCCATATACAGCGCGTTGCCTTTTTCGTCCGCAAAAAGACGTTGATTTTTGTCGCCGTCCCATTCGTAAAAGCCGCTGCAAGGCACAACGCACCTTTGTTGTGAAAAATCTTTTGAGAAAAAAGGTTTTTCCGTCACCGTTTCGGCGCGGGCGTTTATCACCTGCTCTTTGCCGTAGGGGCTGTCAAAGCCCCATTTTACAAATTGCGGCAGTAAACTTTCCGCCGTGTACACGGGCGCGTACTGTTTGGGAAAAACGTCCCACCTTAGCAACGGCGGCGTAACGGCTAAATCTCTGTAAATATCCGCAATTTCGCTGTGACCCATATCCATAACGTATCTTCCGCACATAACGTTAGTGTGAGCTACAAAACGCAGGATATTCGCAAAGCGCGCTTCCGCCGCGGCGCAAGAGTGTGAGCAACGTCGGCACAGAGTTTTGTCGTCAATTTTTGTCGGCGGCAGCGGCAATGTCCTTTTTTCGGGACATAGTGTGCTGTATTATAAACACGAAGATACCTAAAAAGTGTCTATCTATGTTAAAAAGGAGAAAATTATGAACGAAATCAAGCATACGCAAACGGAAACTACGGAACGGGAAACCGTTGAGGAAAATTTTCAAAAGACATCTCCAAACGATGATAGTGTAAAAATTTATGAACAAGAGGCTTTGCGTGGATCCGCGGAAGCACAACACCGCCTCGGCGTATGTTACTTTTACGGCAAAGGCGTTAAGCAGAGTTATGAAAAAGCCGCAATGTGGTTTGGTAAAGCGGCGTTACAGGGACTTGCGAGTGCGCAACACAACATCGGTAGCTGTTACTTCCGCGGTTATGGAGTGGAACAAGATTATGAAAAAGCCGTATTATGGTTTGAAAAGGCGGCATTACAAGGTCTTGCGGAAGCACAACACCGCCTCGGAGTATGTTACTTTTACGGCAAAGGCGTAGAGCAGAGTTATGAAAAAGCTGCAATGTATTTTGAGAAAGCGGCGTTGCAGGGACTTGCAGATGCGCAATACAACATCGGTAGTTGTTACTTTCGCGGTTATGGAGTGGAACAAAATTATGAAAAAGCCGCAATGTGGTTTAAGGAAGCGGCGTCGCAGGGGGACGATGACGCAAAATCAACGTTGAAAAAAATGAAAGAGGACGCCGAGCAGACTTTCGATGAAGCCAAAGAGCTTTTGGAAAAAGCGGCGTCGTTAAGACACAAAATCGCGAAAAAACTATTGAAAGCGTTAGAAGAAGCAATTGGAAATTAAAGCCGCCATCTAACATACTTGTAAAATCGTCAGATTTGTGCTATATTGTCATTGTTCCGTTTTCGGGACAATGATTTTGCTATCATTGACGTATAGGAAAGCGACATGGAAAATTTTGAACCTAAAAAGTTACTAATATTGCGCATATTGGAAATTTTGACGGAGTACTCGGACGTAAATCACCGACTGCACCAAAAAGACATTATCAGTTTGTTGCGTATTGTATACGGTATGGAGTGCGAGCGCAAGGCTGTTGCTCGAAATGTGGAATATCTTGTGCAAGCCGGTTACGATATAGTCAGCGACAAAACGGGAATGTACCTCGCTGAAAAAAAGTTTGAAACGGGCGAATTGCGATTGCTCATTGATTCTGTCGTAGCCAACCGCAACATTGGCAAACGCTATACCAAGGAGCTTGTTGAAAAGTTGGCGGCGGAAGGCGGCAAGTATTTCAAAAACTATGCCAAACACGTTGTAAATTTGGACGATTGGCGCAAAAACGACGGATACGACTATTTTTATAACATTGAGTTGTTGTGCGAGGCGATAGAAACAAAACGTCAAGCAGAGTTTTTTTACGACAGTTATGGCAAAGATCTTCAAAGACATCATCGCTCGGCGAGAAAATATCGTTCAAGTTGCTACCAACTGTTATTGAAAAACGGATTTTACTACGTTGCGGTGTGTTTTGACGGTCACGATAACCTCGCCTTTGTGCGGGTGGACAAGATGAGCGACCTCGTTTTAATATCAAACGTTGCGCGTCCGCTTGATTCTGTGTGTGGTTGCAAGCAAGGTTTGAACATCGGCAAACTCGTCAACACGTTGCCCTACTTATACGAAGAGGAGCCTGAATACGTGGAATTTGTCACCGCTAACGGTGTTGAACATATGACGGACTATGTTGTGGATTGGTTCGGTCGCGACGTGCAGGTGACCGAATTGTCAGACGGAAATCTCAAATTTTCTCTTATGGCAAGTCCGTGGGCAATGAAGTTTTGGCTTTTGCAATTCGGAAAGCGAGTAAAAGTGTTGTCGCCGCAGTCGCTTGTTGACGAAGTAAAAGCAGAAATAGAGCAAATGGCAAAACTGTACAAATAACAGTCGAAATATAATAGGACGAGAAATGCTCGGTGAACTAGAAAATCTGAAAACAATCGTAAAAAGATTGCACAAATTGAATTTTGGGCAAGATGGTATCATTCACCCTGTCGATGGTGGAGCCAATTACAACTTTGAGCGGTTTTTACAAAATGGCGGTCACAAATTTGTCGGGGAGGACCGCGCGTGCGCAACGTGCGCTCTGCCCGCATATCCGCGTACTCCGTATGTGTCGCACGGCAGTCATACAGTAGATTTTGTCGCGGCGCATTTGTACGATCCCGATACGCAAGACGTAGCAACCGCAAGCGAACGGGCGTGCTACGAATATATTTCAAATTGGTTTGCCTTTGGCAAAGCGGTAACGCGACCTGTTTTGTTCCTTTTGGAAAACCCTGCCGACAACAACGGAAACAATTACGAAAAAGGGCAAAACCGCTCGCCCTCTGTCGATTGGTATTGGTTGGACAGGGGCTACAAGGATAAAATAGAAAACTACGACAGTAAATTCATAATGCCCGCAGAATACGGCAAAATGATTTTCGCCGTCATAAACACTTTTCACCTTGCCAACGCCTATGCGACCAACACTGTCAAATGCGGCGTGTGCAATGCCGACGGAAGCTATGCAACTACAAAAAATCGCGAAAAATACAGCAGAAACACAATAAAACAATGTGAAACAAAGTGGTTGAAAGAGGAAATTTCGGCACTTTGTCAACAGGAAAAGAATTTAGTCGTTTTAGCCTTTGGCAACAATGCGTACAGTAATTTCAAGCAAATACTGACAAAAGAAAACGGCAAACTTTATTGTTATGCGTGTGGAGGAAAAATTGCCGTAACGCTTGTCAAGTTTCGCCATCCAAGTCACGCACACTTGTACTGCAAAGAACAAATCTGCAATACGGTAAATCTTATACTTAATCAAAAGTCGAGTATTCCGTATGATAACGGATATAGTAACGGGTACACGTGGTGCGTGGAGTACAGCGACAAGTACCCCGATGGAACAATTGTTTTGAGAATAGGCAATGCCGACGTCGAGTATAAATCGCAATATGTTCGGTACGCACTGAAAAGCGGGGAGTGTGACTGTTGGCGAGGGACAAAATCCAATAACGCCAACGAAAAGGTGTTTGAACTCGTAAATTTTAATGAACCTGACGAAAAATTTAACGGACTTGACGGAAAGATATTGTATATGTTTCGTCAATTGGTCATTTCGGTAAACAAAATTTTGTTTGGCAACGAGCGTTCGTAACGGCACGTCCTTTTTTCGGTACAAACTATTTGTTAAAATATTCTTCGGAGAGAGAACTTCGGGGGATTTTTTTATGTCAAGTTTTGAAGAGTTGAGTACAAAAACCAAAGTTATCGTAATTGCTGTGAGCATTGTGGCGTTTGCCGTGATATTTTTCGTTGTATCGGCGATTGTGGGCGGCGGCGAAAAGGTCGAACAGCTGACGGAACCGACTCTTTCAGTAAATTACGACGCGTTGGGCTTTTATCCAACGGTAACGGTGCAGGTGCAGAACGTGACGAACAGCACAATTACCGTGCAAATGCGGTGTACCATATATGCTTCCGACGGCAGCGTTACAGACAATATTTCATCGAATATAGTTCGATTGGCTCCCAACGAAAAAACTACGCTCGTTGCGCAAAGCGTAGTTGCCATAAACGCGTCGCTCTATTCATATAAGTGTGCGTCGTTCGGCAATTTGCAATATGTATATTTCAAGTATTAGGAATATGGGGTATGAAAATCACAAAAATCGCTTTGAAAAACATAGGTAAAACAGCGCGATTCAAAACAACGCTTGCAGACGGCTGCAATGTTTTGTCTGCAAATAAAGACGTTTTCAATGCGTTGTGCTATTTTGCTCAATCGTGGACAAACAGACTTTACGCCCGAGAATTTTTGCAAAGTTTTTCGGAAAAATCTGCGTTTGAGTTGGAACTTGCCGACGGCGATAACGCATTTTCCGTAGCATATGCAATGCGCGAGGGAAATATTGTTTCGTCTGTTTGCCTTAACGGCACTCAATTGCCTCGTGACAGCGTAGAATTGGCGTATGCTTTTGACGAATACCTGTTTCCTCACGAAAATGCGCAATATTCTTTCTTTGACGGCACTATCTATTTTGATTACGTACAAAAACGACAAGATCTGTATTTACAAGCCGTCTTGAACGATGTGCGGGAGATGTTGACATCACGGGGCAGGATTCCCACAGAGGAAGAACTGCTCGGTTTTGCCTCGACCGAACTGCCTGACGGAAAGAGCAGTTACGCTATGTACAAATTTATCAAGCAATATCTGCATACGGCTCAACCTGTTCTGTTTACAACGGAAAGCGGAAGCGCGTCCTTTGACGGCGCAAAATTTACCGTAAACGATGAGGTTTTGAACTTGGACGAGCCGTGGAATCGCGCGTTGTTGCCCCAAGCAGATGAGCAACTTGTGCGGTTTTGCTTTGCCAACAGAATGTTCCGTGCCGAGTGTCGAGAGAAAGGGTTCCGAAGTAACTTCCCCGTGGTGATGTGGAACCTAACTCATCGTCAAGCGCAAGCGGTGCAAAACAATGTGAATGATGTGCAGTTGTTGCTCTTCACCTCGTCCGAGTAGTACAGCGGTTTTTCTCGGTTTGTTTGATTCGTATTATATATCAATTGTAAAGCTCATTGTATAATCGCTTTTCTATGTCGGACATTGTTTGCGCAAGTCGTCATATACGACGCGTTGCCTTTTGTGCGCCAAAATACGTTGTTTTTGTTGCTGTCCCGCAAAAATATCGGCAAATTTACACAGGTTTTGTGAGATAGGTAAATTTCGCGTTGCATTTTTTGCGCAGATGTGCTAAACTGAAAACAACCCTGTCTTGTCCGACAAGTTTTACATTTTGCGTCAACTACAGTTCGTAAAAGGGAATCGAGTCTGTTCGAAGATGTCAGGTTACTACGGCTTCCGTGTGGAGTCAAAGAGTTATCTCCGGTAAAAGACTGATGGCGCGCGGCAGATTACCCACCCTATTTTTTAGGTTGAACGTCAGTAAAACGCGGTAAAGGCGGGGCTTTTTTTGTTATGAAAAGACGTTTTGTTGCTATTTGCGTATGTTTGATTTCGCTGTGCGTAGCCCTTGCGGGTTGCGACGGCGTTTTTCCGTACGCAGACAAAACCGTTCCAAACTTACAGCCGAAGTACTTTACCGTTTATGTGTGCGGTGCCGTCAAAAACGAGGGTTACATAACGGTAGAAGCGGGAACGGGTTACACCGAAGTGTTTTTCCGCGCGGGGCTTTTGCCGCAAAGCGCGTTGCCGCTGTACTACACCGACACGGTGGAGCAGGACGGCGAAATAGCGGTGGGCTACTACGAGAACGGCGAAAGGCGTTATTGTCTGGACGTAAACGGCTATGCCGTTGTCAACCGCGATCACAGCGAAGATATTCCCGACGAAGTGATAAACCTGATTGCGGACTACATTCAACTGCACGGAAAGATACGCAACAAATTGCAACTCGACGAGTTGCTCGGCAGCTATTCCCAAGATTACTTGTACAAATTTTTTGTGGCGAGGCAGGACTATGCGATGGGTTAATCCGAGGTTGCCCGTTGTAGCCGCGATTGCCTTTGCGGTGGGGATATTTGCCTTTTACGAATTGCTTTTTGCAAGGTTTTACGTTGCGGCGATAGCGGCGGCATTGCTTGCGGTTGTGTTGCTTTTCGGCATAATAAAGCGAAATGGGGTATGGAAAATTGCAACCGTAGCTATTGTTTTTGCCCTTGCGGGGGCTGGCGGGGCAACGTTGTGTTACCGCAGTACCGTAGCGAACGAGGTGTACCCCAAGCAGGTTGTTTTGACGGGCAGAATTACCGATTTGCGCTTTAACGGCGACGACGTGCCGTACGTGTTTTATCTGGAAGATTGCGCCGACGAGGAGGGCAACAAGTACGACGGCAAAGTGCGAACGCTGTTTAGCGGCGGCAGTTATCTCAACGTGGGAGATATTGTTACCGCAACGGGTTTTGTCAGTTCGGTCTATCCCGTCAAGGGCGAAGTGAACACCTTTGAACTGCGCAACAAAGTGCGCTACGAACTCAACGATTCCCGATTGCTGAACGTTGGCGGCGGCAAAATGAAAGCGGACGAAACGATACGCAAGTACATCTACGACGTAACTTTCAACTATATGCCCGATAGCAACGGTTTGCTCTACGCTTTGCTGACGGGCGATCGCAACGCCGTAACGGATAACGAACAATGGGCTTTCGGCAGGGCGGGGATAGTACACTTGCTTGCGGTGAGCGGTCTGCACGTCGGGTTTATCGCCTCGTTGTTTGGTTTGTTGCTAAGGCGTTTTCGTCTGCGCCCTTGGATAGAGGGGCTGATAGTGATCGTTCCCTTGCTGGGTTACGCCTATATTTGCGGGTTTTCTCCGTCGGTCACGCGCGCGGTCGTTATGCTCGTTTGCGGATATATTTGCAAAACGATGTGCGGCAGGTACGATATGCTTTCGTCAACGGCTTGGGCGGCGTTGACGGTGTTGGCTATACGTCCTTTCGATTTGTTCGATTACGGTTTTCAATTGTCTTTTATGTCGGTTATCGGTATAGCCGCTTTGTACATTCCCTTGGAAAGGTTTTTGGTGGCAAAAAACGTAAAACCCATTTGGCGGCGCGTTATCGCCACGTTTGCCGTGTCCGCCTGTTGCGTTGCGGCTACGTTGTTCGTTATCGTTCTGCACGGCGGCGAAATCGCGCTGTTCGGCGTGTTAGTCAACATAATTGCCATACCCATAGTGTCCGTAGCGTTTGTGTTGGGCATTTTCGGTTTGTTGCCGTGGGTGTTCCATTGGCTGTTGTTTGCCTCGGGCGGATTGTTGAGGTTCGTTACGCTGTGCGCCGAAACCGTCGCCTCATCTCCCTTTGCCGCGGTAAAATTCGACGTCACGGTGTGGGCGGTTTTCCTGCTGATAGCGTTGATGTTTGTAGCGGGCGGCTTTGTCCGCCTTACAAAACTCGGCAAAAAGATTTTCTATCCCGTGTGTTGCGCGTTGCTTGTTTTGAGCATTGCGGGCGCGTACTTCCCCAAAACGTGCGATAATCGCGCGTTTGTCTTTTCGACGGAGGGCGACTTTGTTGTGGCGGCAATGTCCGATAAGGGCGAAGCGGCGATAGTGAGCGATTTTTCCGACTACTACGCGGTGAGCGACGCGGCGGACAGGTTCAAAAACTACAATGCCGAAGTAACGCTGTACATAACGCACCTTTCGCGGGCAAACTGCAATGCGGTAAAAGCAGTGGTAAAACGTTGTAACGTGGTAAAGGCGTATGTGCAAAACAGCGAAGCCAACGACAGCGTGACGCGTTGGTTGGCAGAGGCGGGCATACCCGTTGTGCGGCAATATCCCAATTCCGAAACGGGCAACGGCGTAAAGGTCCGTTCGGTGTTCGACGCCGATTTGGCGGCGGTGACGGTGGAGTTCGGCTCCGCGAATATCTGCATTGCCTACGGTGACGCGCGGCGTGTTGCGGACGTGTTCGAGATGGGTTTGGGCGCGGATATTTACCTGCTGCCCGAGGTAGGCGAAGCTGTGGAAAACCGCCTCGCGGTTACCGTTACGTCTTTGCAGTACGCAATCGAAAGCAATTACGGCGCAAATAAGTACGGAAACTTTACAATAATACAAAAAGATGATACAATAAAGTTGAGTTTCAGTTGAGGTGTAAGTTGATAAAGTTTCTCGAATTGAGGGAAAAGCTTCGCACAAACGAATACGCCGCGCTGTGTTTGTACGGCAACGATCAATGGATAAAGCGCAAGGCTTTGTCCAACGTGTGCGACGCATACGGCATAAAGGACGACGGCTTCGGAGTGGATCGTATCGAAACGCCCACCGCCGAGAGTATCAGGCTTGCCTGTTTTACGCCGTCGATGTTTGCGGAAAAGCGTTTGGTCGTTTGCGAACAGCCCTATTTCCCCGAAAAAAAGGAAGAGGGCTACGGCGACAGGGGCAAGGCGGACAAAAGAACCGAAAAAGTTGCGGAATTGCGCAAGGAATTGGCAAACGTTCTTTCGCACGCGGACGGCACGTTTTGTTTGGTGTTCTTTGCCGACAGCGACAAGAATTTCGTAAATATCGACGGGTTGGAAACGGTGGACTGCAACCGTCTGGACAAAGCCAACGTCGTCAAGTGGATAGTGAGCTACGCGCGCAAACAGGGCAAAACGGTGGACGCCCTTTGCGCCGAACGTATCGCCGCGTACTGCCTCAACGATATGTCCCGCGTGGAAGTGGAAACACAAAAGCTCATCGACCACGGCGAAATAACGCCCGAAGCGGTGGAGATGTTGGTACACAAAGACGCCGAGTACGCCATTTTCGACCTTTCGGGAGCTATCGCCCGCAAAAACGCCGCCCGCGCGTTGGAAATCTACCGCGGACTTGTTGCGCGCGGCGAGGACCCTCGCGCTTTGTTCGCGTTGATCTACAACTTCTACCGCCGAGTTTACTATGTGCGCACTTCCTCTTTTTCCACGGAAGAAATGGCGGCGTATCTCGGAGTAAAGCCCGCCTCGGTGGGTTTTGCAAGAGAAACGGCGGAAAACTACAAACCTATGCAACTCAAACGCGCATTGGACTTTTTGGCGCAGGCGGACGCCCGTCTGAAAGCCTTTGCAGACGACAACGAAACGATGAATATACTTATTATGCAACTTATTTCGCTGTGAGGTGAGGTGGAGTGTTTAACAAACTCAGGCAAAACTACAAACTTTCCGATGTGTTGATACGTATCGCTTTTGTTGCGGCATATATCTTTTACTCTTGGCAGGAGTGTCTGGCTGCGGCAAATTTGATTCCGACGCAAGTCAGCCTGTCAGTCGGAGCGACGGTATCGGTGGCGTTGATAACGGCGTTGGTAATCGGTACGGCGTTGATGTTTTTGGTTCCGTTCGTTACCAACTTGTTTTTGAACGCGTCGCATTTGCACAACGTGCCTCGCGCGGAGTACGCGCTGTTGGCGCACGCGTTTTGTACCATTTACTTTGCCGTGTGCGGCGCATTGCGATTGATAAACCTCGTCACCCCTTTGTTGCTTGTGTGGGGCGGAGTTATCTTCCCCTTTGTGGTGTCGCTCGGCTGTGTGATATGGTTTTATCACGTAACCTCGCAACTGTACTTTAACGACGTTACTCGTCCGTTTTACTTCCGCGTGGTGGCAATAGTCTACTTTGTGTGCGCGGTGTTGTTCGGGGTGGTGCTATGAAAAAATTACTTTTGGTACTGCTCGCGCTTTGCTTGTCGCTTTCGGTGGTGGGAACGGTCGCCTTTGCCGAACCCGAAACGGAAAGTTCGCCCGTAGGCGCGGAATTGTTGGATACGGAAAACTTTTTGTCCCGTCTGTGCGAACTTAACGGGCAACTTAACGGCGCGTCCTCTCAAAGCGTAAAAAACGAAATCAAGGAAAATTTGATTAACTTTTTGAAAGAGCAATTTAACTTGGCTGTCGGCGAAGACGTCGCGGAAGAAAAATATTTTGCCTCAGATACAATATCGGGCTATAACATACAAACGAAGATCGAATCTTCCTCGGAACAATGCGTCATTATCGGCGCGCACTACGACGCGGTGGGAGAGGGCGCAAACGACAACGCGTGCGGCGTGGCGGTTATGTTTGAAACGATGAAATATCTTGCCGCGCAAAGCAGTTTGCCGTTCGACGTGTATTTTGTGGCTTTCGACTGCGAAGAGCAGGGGCTTATCGGCTCTCAACACTATGTAAACGAGCTTACAGCCTATTCCGACGTGTTGGCGATGTTCAATTTGGACAGCATTGCCGCAGGGAAAAATCTGTACGTTATGTGCGAAAACAAACGTACCGATCTTGCCGATTTGATACTTTCCAAATCGGAAACCCTTGTTGAAAAGCCTTATGCCGCGGGAGTGTACAACGGCTACGACACATTCGGTTACGGCTACGACGAGTTTGTTCAGGGTAGCGATCACACGCCTTTCCGCCTTGCGGGCATACCCGTCGCGGTGTTCTTTTCGGGAGAGTACAGCCTGCTCGGTTATGAGGAAAACGCCGAGATGAACACTTCCGCCGACACGCAGGAAAATCTTGCAAGGATAAACCCCGACTACTTGGCGAGGATATCCGACTTGTCGGACGTTATCGGCGCAACCCTCACGGACGAAAATTTCGTCGCCGTTGCCCAAGCGACGCGCGGACAGATGATAAACAACAATGCGGTCTACAACAGGTGGTGGCCCGTCATCGTCCTGTTGGGAACATTGATAATTTTGGCGGTGTGCGCTTGGCTGTACAGCCGCAAATTGCAAAAGAAAGCTCTGCTCGGACACGCCGAAGTGAAATCTCAAAAGGTGTTCGACAAGCCGAATGCGGAGGATATTTTCTCCTTTGACGGCAAGCCCTCTTCCGAGAACAAGGACTCCTCCGACGCAGACGATATATTTACTTTCAAAAACTGACCCTACAAAGAGATAACTATGAAACGATCCGACAAACGCAAAATTTTGCCCGTGTGGCTTTATATCCTGATATATGCGGGAGTGGTGGCGGCGTGTATCGCGCTGGACCAACTCACCAAGCACTTTATGGAACTGCACGACGCCAACGGCGGCGGAGTTATACCCATCATCGGCGATTGGTTGGTAATGAACTTCACCCGCAACGAGGGCGCGACGGGCGGTTTGTTTTCGCAGTTGAGCTGGCGCAATTGGCTGTTCTTTTTTATGACATTGCTCGGCTTGCCCGTTTTCGGTTGGCTGTGGTGGCGCAGTCGTACCCGCAGTGTGTGGGGACAGGTGGCGTTTTCCTTTGTCATCGGCGGCACGATCGGCAACGCTATCGACAGATTGTTCCTTGCGCAACACGGTTTTTTCACGGGCGAAGTGAGAGATTTCATTCAGGTAAAACACTTTTTCGGCATATTTAACATTGCCGACAGCTTTTTGGTTGTGGGAGTGATATTGGCGTTGCTTACCATTGTGTTTTTCGATCCCGATTCGCTGGTGCGGACGATGATAGCCGAACGCAAATCCGCAGGGCAAAAGAGCCAGAAAGAAAACGCCCCCGAACAATCGGACGGGGCAAAAGAGCCTGCGGAAAACGAAGATAACGCCAAATCCGCCGACGACGAAGAAAGCGCGTCCGCCTCCGAACGGCAAAGTGAGTCCGCCGATGAAAAAGATTGAACTTATCGCGGAAACAGACTCGCGCAGATTGGACGTGTTTTTGGCTGAAAACACTTCGTTGACGCGCAATCACGTGCAGAGGCTAATAGATTCGGGCAACGTCGCCGTAGACGGAAAAACCGTCTGCAAAGCCTCTTCCCCCGTCAAGGAGGATAGCAAGGTGAGCGTTTTGTTGCCCGACGAGATTCCTCTCGACATTCCCGCGGAGGACATTCCGCTGGACATTGTGTACGAGGACTCGGACCTCGCGGTTATAAACAAACCGCAGGGACTTACGGTACACCCCGCCAACAATGTCTACACAGGCACGCTCGTAAACGCGTTGCTCTTTCGCATAAAGGACCTTAGCGGTATCAACGGCGTTTTGCGCCCGGGCATAGTCCACCGTCTGGACAAAGACACAAGCGGCTTGCTCGTCGTCGCAAAAAACGACCGCGCGCATCTGGAACTTCAACGACAGATACAATCCAAAGAATGTCGCCGCATATATGTTGCGTTGTTGGAGGGCAATTTGCAGGGCGAGGGCTTTGTGGACAAGCCGATAGGGCGTTCGCGTACGGACCGCAAAAAAATGGACGTAACGGAAAACGGGCGCAACGCGCTCACTTTCTACAAGGTTTTGGAGCAGTTCGGCGATTACACTTTGGTGCAGTTTGAACTCAAAACGGGGCGCACTCACCAGATACGCGTTCACGCCAAATATCTCGGACACCCCGTTGTGGGCGACAAAACTTACGGCTATGCAAAATGTCGTTTCGCGCTCAAAGGACAACTGCTACACGCGCAAACGCTTGTTTTCACGCACCCGTCTACGGGGCAGACGATGAGTTTTTCCGCGCCTTTGCCCGACTATTTTGAAAAGACACTTGCGGCGTTGCGCAACAAAAACAGAGGTAAACTATGAACAACTTGCTTTCTTTGAACGACCTCACTCGCAGTGAGTTGCAACAAATTTTGGATATGGCAATGCAAATGCGGCGTATCGCGCTTGCCGACTACAAAAAAAGCCCTCAATTGATAGGGCGCATTGTGGGCGGCGTTTGGGAAAAACCCTGCCTTTCCGGCAACGCGTTTCAGCTTGCCACGGCGTATCTTTCGGGTACGTGCATACCGATATTCGGCGCGGAGGACGAGTTGGCGCAATGTCTGAGCTTGTCCAATATGGGCGCAAACGTGTTGGTTGCGGCTTGCGACAACGAAAACATTATCAAAACGCTGTCCCTGCGCAGTAGGGCAAGCGTAATCAACGGCGGCTCGGCTAAGCACGACCCGATAGGCGTGTTGGCGGATATGTTGACGTTGTACACCAAGTTGGACGGTTTGACCAATTTGAACGTGTTGGCTGTGGGCAACAGAGATGTAAACAAAGTGGAAGAACTTTCGCACTGTTTGCAGTTGTTCGGTTCTACGCTCGTTTGGTATCTCCCCTCGGACGATGTTGTAACAACTCGGCGCGGAATTGTTCTCGACAACGCCAAAGCGGCTTTTTCGGGGGCGGACGCGGTGTTGGATCTGGGCTTGACGCCCTTTTCCGACGGCGAAAGATACTACGGTAGCAACGCAGGCATTACGCGCGAGTTGATGGAGTCCGCTCGTGTAAACTGCCCTTTGCTTGGAAGTTCCTTTATCGTGGAGGGCGCGTTGCTCAAAGAATACGAACACAACGCCGTTGCTTCGCGTGACAGCTGTTACGTTTCCGTGGCGATGGCGGTACTGTATATGCTCCAACGCAAATAAATTTGCCCAAACCATTGACAATTTTTACAATTGGGAATATCATATATCTGTAATAACTCGGGAGGAAAAATTTATGAAATACTGCACTCATTGCGGAGCGGAATTGATGGACCAAGCGGTCATTTGCCCCAATTGCGGAAGTTCGGCTCCTCAAAGCGACTCCAACGGCGGCACCATTCGCAGCGAAAGCTGGAACGTTATGTGTATTGTCGGATTTATTTTGTCTTTCTTCGTGTCCATAGCGGGCTTGATCGTTTCCATTATCGGGCGTAGGCAAGCTCTTCAAAACGGCGAAAAAGGCAAAGAAATGGCTCTTGCGGGCATAATTATTTCTGCGATAAGCATTGCGGCAACCGTAATCGGAGTAGTAAGTTATGTCGCTATTATTTTTATGGCAATAGGCTTAGCGTAAATAACGCGACATAGCCGATTGCGGCAAGAACCTCGCGCACGTGCGAGGGCAAAAAGAGTTTTGCAAACAGGCGGTTTGGCGGTTGCCGAACCGCTTTTTCTATCGAACAAACGCCCCCGCCGTTCCACTCACCGACCGCTTGTCGCTCGGGTATTCTGCCAAAAAAGGCTTCGCTTCGGTCGGCGTTAAGTTGTGTGGGAGGGGCTACGGTTCGCGTATTCGCCGCAAAAAGGCTTCGCTTCGGGTGGCGGTTGCAGCAGTTAAAAAACCGTCCCCGTCACGGCAAAATGGGTCCCCGCGCAAGTATTAGCGTACTTGCGGTAAGAAGTGTTCTTTCAAACCTTCCCCGTCACGGCAACGCCGTTACGGGGAAGGGGGACCGCCGTTAGGCGGTGGAAGAGGAATATCCGAAACAAATTTTCTCGCCGCCCTCGTTGCAGATTATTTTGCGGCAAACACGCTCACCAGCCCCAACAAAAAGATAAACTCACGCCGCCCTCGTTGCAGATTATTTTTGGTCGAACACCCTCACTCCCTGTGTTACAAGGTCCCCGCCCACCCACCCCTGTTTGCGGGGAACAAGTTGTCAACTGTGTACAAGGCTTCTCTTGACGACGCAAGAGCGCGCCACGAAAAGCAAACGTGTCCTGTGGACACTCTGCCGTGAGCGCGGGCAAGTTGGGGCTTTCCTAACGCCCCAACGCAGTCGGGACTACGAAGTGGTGGAAGAGGAATATCCGCAACCGACTTTCTCGCCACCCTCGTTGCGGATTATTTTTCGCTAAATAATCGCACATCTCCGCGCGAGGTGATAAGATGTCGGTTTCCTTTTTTACACTCCGATATTTCTTGCAAAAGCAAATTTTCAGTTTTCAGAAAGCCCTCTTGTCTACGCGGCGTTCGTAAAAATTGTACGAAAAAATTTACTTAATCTATTGACATTATTTTGATAGCATACTATAATGTTTATATCAAAAAAAACTAAGGAGATGTAAAATTTATGGCAACATACGCACAAATTTTTGAAGACATGAGAAGAAAGAGCAGATCTGAACTTCGTAGCTATGTAGATCACTTTGCCGCCGTGGCATTGAGCGGTGTACGCGCCAATGTCAATTGGTCCAACAAAGAAATATACAACACCATTTTGGTTACTCTTCTTTCGGCAATTTGCGCCGACGGTTATTTCAATGGTGACGAGTACTACGTAGCTCAACCCGCGCTCAACGCGTTCCTGTGGGAGGGTATCACTTACGAGGAAACACTTTCTTGCATAAGAAACGCTCGTATCGACACTCCTGAAACAAGAACCAATGTTGACAGATTTGTTGACGCTATGGACGCGGACACGAAAGACGCTCTTATCTTCGCGACAGCCGCTATCTGCGCCGCCGACAGCAGTTTCAACTCTGCCGAATTGAGCTGGCTCAACAGACTTATCGGCTAATACCGTTAGCGTACCAACGCTTTTACGGCTCTGAAATTTGTTTGAAAGATTGTCAACCGAACCGCGAGTTTCGGTTGACAATTTTTTTGTTCTTTGAGAGGTGTCGGGGTTAAAGAAAAACTATAAAAAACAAACTTGTTTTACCCCGACCATTATCCATTTGAGTCACCGACCGCTTGTCGTTCGTGTATTTGTCCTCAAAAGGCTTCGCTTCAATCGACGCGTTGGAAGTTGTTAAATAACCGTCCCCGTCGTGAGCTACGCGAAACTACGGGGAAGGGGGACCGTCGTAAGACGGTGGAAGAGGAATATCCGCAACAAATTTTTTCGCCGTCCTCGTTGTCACAAGGTCCACGACCGTCCGCCCGTCCGCAGGTAGCAGGTCTGCAATTATGGTAACCCCAAGTGGGGCTGTAAGTAGCTAACTGCGCAAAAAAGCGGTTCAACCAACCGTTAAACCGCCAAAATACAAATTATTTATCGGCACCCGCAAGCAAGCGGGTTCTTTTTGTGAGAAAGTAAAGGAAATTGCCGACGAGCGACTTTCTGTTTTGTCGGTAAAGCTGTGCGTTTGCTTTTACAGCAGGTTTTGCGGAAGTCTGTCGGGCGTAACGAGAACCGTTCGGTAGGAGTTGTACACAACAAATCCGAGAGGAGCTTTCGACGGTTTTTTGACATTGCAACGCCGCGTGTAGTCTACGGGAACTTTGTCGCTTTCGCGCGCCTGCGAGTAGTAGGCGCATATTTGCGCCGCTTTTTCTATGACGGAATCGGGTACTTCGCCGTTTTGCGCGACGATCACCGCGTGCGAGGAGTGTAATTTTTGCGTGTGCAGCCAAACGTCCTGTGCGCTTGCCAACTTAAATGTGACGTAGTTGTTTTGTACGTTGTTTTTGCCCACGTACACGGTGTAGCCCTCAATTTCGTACCGCAACGGTTTTACGGGGACGGGTTTTGCTTTTGCGCGTTGTTCTTTAAGCAAGCCCAGCAAAGTCAATTCGTCTTTTATTTGTTGCAAATCGTCGGGGTCGGTGCAGTAGCGCAGGTTTTCTTTTATCGTAAGCAGATATTCCAACAAGGCGGCGTTTTCCTTTACCAACTCGCCGTTGTGTTCGTAGGACGATTTGAGCTTGCGATATTTGCGGTAGTAGGCTTGCGCGTTTTGTTGCGGCGAAAGTCGCGGATCGAGCGGAATGGTAACGGTGGTGCCGTCGTAGTAGTTCAGGCAGGTGAGGCTGTCCTTTGCGGGAATGTGCAGATTGGACAGTATCAAATCGCCGTACTGACGGTAGACATCTCTGTTTTCCGCTTCCAACAGGGCTTGGCGTTGCGCCGCAAGTTTCTTTTCCGTGCGGGAAACGGCGTTTTTTACTATTGTGGAAACGGACTTGGCTTTGTCCGCAAAGCGTTGCGCCCTGTCCAGCAGATAGAAGTAGTTGTCGTGCGCCTGATTGAGCGTTTCAAAGAAAACTTTGTCGCCCTTTTTGGAGCGGTAGTCAAAGGGACACACGTCCACGGGCGCGCCGTTTTTCGTCACCACGTTGGGTTTTTTGTGTTCGAGGTTGAATTTGTACGCCGTCAAACCTTCCACAACGGCGGCATTGTTTATCACACCGTGATCGTTTTCGTCCAAACCGTACAAAATTTCGTTTACCGTCGATTGCGAAACGCCCAACAGCACCTCGGGCAGAGTTTTGCGCAGGGGCAAATTGCAACTTGCAAGATATTCTCTCACGCGGGGCAGATCGAAAGGCTCGATTTTGTTTTGCGGCGCGAAAAAGGCGTACTTTGCGCCCGCCATTATTATTCGCGAGGCGTTTATGTCATGCGGGAGGTGTTTTATGCTGTCCAACACGGTGTACTTTTCGTCCGTCAAAATGACGTTGGAAGTTTTGCCCGTCAGTTCAAAAATGAGTTGCATTTTCTTTTTGTAACCCAATTCGTCCGAAACTTCCAGACAAAACTCCAAAACGCGTTCGTAGGGAACTTGTTTTATGTCCGTTATGACGGCGTTGACGATGTGCTTGCGCAATAGCATACAAAAGGACGGCGCAACCTTTGGGTTGTCCGTAGGCATTTCGGTAAGATGTATTCTGTTGACGTTTGCGTTTGCCGAAATGAGCAACTTGTAGGTCTGTTTGTTGAACACAAACAGCACAATTTCGTCCCGTTCGGGTTGGTAGACTTTGGTAATCTTGCCGCCCGTAAGCGTTTGCCGCAGTTCGTCGCGCAATACCGAAAGAGTCAATGCGTCGAAAGCCATAAAAAATTTTGCCTCGCGTTGTTTTTGCCGATGATTTTGTAAAAATTATATCATAGCTCGCGCTTTGTGGCAACCCTTACGCAGGCAAATAGTCGCTCATTTTGCGCCCGACAAGCACATAATCTCGCGATCTGACGATTTTTGAGTTGAAAATCATTGCTAAAAAAGAATATATATGATAAAATAATAAACCGTCGGAGTAATTCGCAACAGTGAAATCAATGTCGGAGGATATTATGAAATACACGCAAAAAAGAGAAAAAAACACTTTGACGGTAACTTTCAAGGTTACGCAGGAAGAGTGGGCGGGTTTCGATACGCGCGCCTACGAGCAGAACAGACACAAGTACAGCGTACCGGGTTTCCGCAAAGGTCACGTACCCAAAAATGTTTTGGAAAGCCGTTACGGCAGAGGATTGTTCTTGGAGGACGCGCTTTATATGTGCGCACAAGAATATTACAACCTGTTTTTGGATAAAAATAAAGAAGTAACGCCCGTTTCGCGTCCTACCATCGACGACAAATCCGTCAAGTTTGAAAACGGCGTAACGTTCGCAGTGGTGGTAGCGGTTCGTCCCGAGATCACACTCGGAGCCTACAAGGGGCTTACGATAGAAAAAACCGTCCCGAAAAAGGTAAAAGCGGCGGACGTAGACGCGGAGCTTGCGCAAGTTCGCGAACGCAACGCGCGTTTCATAGAGGTGACCGACCGTCCCGTTAAGGAGGGCGACCAACTCAACATAGATTACTGCGGCAAAGTGGACGGAGTGGCGTTTGAGGGCGGCACCGCCGAAAAGCAGACCCTCACGATAGGTTCGCACACCTTTATCCCCGGTTTCGAGGAACAGCTTGTGGGCTTCAACGTGGGCGAAACGAAAGACATAACCGTCACTTTCCCCGATGACTACCACGCCGAGGATCTCCAAGGCAAAACTGCTGTGTTCACCGTGACGATAAACGGCATAACGGTAAAGGAACTGCCCGAGCTTGACGACGAATTTGCCAAGGACGTAAGCGAATTTTCCACCCTCAAAGAGTACAAAGAGGACATCAAGCGCATTCTTACCGAACGCAACGTCAAGGAAGCCGAGCGCGAGGACGAAAACAAACTTATCGAAACAGTCGTCACCAACACGCCCATCGACATTCCCGAAGCGATGATAGACGAGCAGATAGACCAATACGTGGACGACTTCGAATATCAGCTCAAAAGCAGCGGTTTGAATATCGAATCCTACTTCAAGTACACGGGGCAAACGATGGAGCAACTCCGCGGCGAATACCGCGACCGCGCCGAAAAAGCCGTACATATGCGCCTTGTTTTCGAGGAGATAGTCAAGGCGGAAAACATCACTCCGAGCGAAGAGGCGGTGGAAGCCAAGATCAAGGAATACGCCGAGCAATCGAAAACGCCCTATGAGCAATTCAAAGAACAGTTGCACCCCTCCGACAGATATTATTTTGAAAATCAGGTCGTAACCGAATTGCTATTGAAACTACTCAAAGAACAAAATACGTTTGCGGTCAAAGAAAAGCCCGCAAAGAAGAAAGGAGAATAATTATGACGCTTGTTCCTATGGTTGTGGACCGCACCGATAGCGGTGAAAGAAGTTACGACATATATTCGCGCCTCTTGGAGGACAGAGTGGTGTTTATCAGCGGCGAAATAACGAGCGAGCTTGCAAACCTCGTTGTCGCGCAGTTGATCTACCTCGAATCCAAAGACCCAACAAAAGACATTTCCCTTTATATCAACAGCCCGGGCGGTTCGGTAACGGCGGGTCTGGCGATATTCGACACGATGAGATACATTCGTTGCGATGTTTCCACCATATGTATCGGAATGGCAGCCAGCATGGGCGCGTTCCTGCTTGCGGCGGGAACAAAGGGCAAGCGTTACGCTCTCCCCAACAGCGAAATAATGATTCATCAAGTGTTGGGCGGCAGTCAGGGTCAGGCAAGCGACGTGGAAATTCAAACCAGACAATTGCTCAAAATCAAAAACAAAATCAACTCGATCCTCGCCGAAAATGTCGGCAAACCCGTCGAAACCGTCGAACGCGATACCGATCGCGACAACTATCTCTCCGCAGAAGAGGCGTTGGCGTACGGCATTGTGGACAAAGTGTTCTACACTCGCAAAGAGGGTTGAGTATCCCACAAATAAAAACACACGCACGGGGTCGAAATCACACCCCGTTTGCGTAAAAAAGGAGAAAATATGCAAACTTGTTCCTTTTGCGGCAGAAAAGAAGACGAGGTAAAGCGTATGCTCGCCGCCCCCAACGGCGTGTGCATTTGCGACGCATGCGTTGCCACCTGTCAGGATATTTTGGACAGCGAAGGATACGACGGCTCCGACGAGGTTGATACGCGCCTGCCCAAACCGGAAGAGATCAAGGCGGAACTCGACAAGTACGTGGTGGGTCAGGACGAAGCAAAAAAGACGCTTGCGGTAGCGGTGTACAACCACTACAAACGCGTTCTTTTTGCCGACAGCCGCGATGACGAAGTGGAATTGGAAAAGAGCAACATTCTTATGCTCGGACCTACGGGTTGCGGCAAAACTTTGCTTGCCAAAACTCTTGCCAAAATTTTGGACGTTCCCTTTGCCGTTGCCGACGCAACCACCCTCACCGAGGCGGGCTACGTGGGCGAGGACGTGGAAAACATCTTGCTCAAACTCATTCAGGCAGCCGACTACGACATCGCCAAGGCGGAACACGGCATAATTTATATCGACGAAATAGACAAGATTGCCAAGAAATCGGCAAACGTTTCCATCACGCGCGACGTTTCGGGCGAGGGCGTACAGCAAGCCCTGCTGAAAATCATCGAAAGCACCGTTGCCAACGTGCCTCCCCAAGGGGGCAGAAAGCACCCTCAGGCGGAAAGCATTGCGATAGACACCACAAATATTCTGTTTATTTGCGGCGGCGCGTTTGTCGGTCTGGAAAAAATCGCCGAAAAACGTCAACAGGGCGCGGGTTTGGGCTTCGGCAACCAAATCAAGAGTACCGAAGAAATCGACCACGCTCAACTTGTCAAAAATCTGCAACCGCAGGATTTTATTCAATACGGTTTGATACCCGAGTTTGTGGGCAGGTTGCCCATAACAGTGGGGTTGTCGCCTCTTGACGAAACCGCGTTGGTACGCATACTCACCGAGCCGAAAAACTGCCTTGTAAAACAGTACAAAAAGCTGTTCAAGCTGGACGGTATCGAATTGGACTTCGACGACGACGCGTTGCTTGCCATCGCGCAAAAGTCCATTCGCCTCAAAACGGGCGCGCGCGGTTTGCGCTCCGTTCTGGAAAATCTTATGCTCAACTGTATGTACGAGGCTCCCTCTCGCGGGGACGTTTCGCGCGTGCGCATAACTCGCCAAAGCGTGGAGGGCAAAGGAGATCCTCTCGTAACGCGCAAAGCGGGTTGATTGACCTCACAAAATGCGCTCCGCCCTGTTTTGGACGGGGCGTTTTTTTTTGTGCCTGCGCATAAAAATTTCCAAATCGGCTTTCGCGCTTCCGTTTACCTACGCGTTTTCAACATTTTTCACGGAACCGTTTTTTTGTTGCAAAATAAAACAATTTATTCTATAATAATCACAAGAGTACAGGCAAATTTCGGCATATTCTGCCGCGCTTGGCTGTGCGGACGAATTTTGTCGCAGAGCGCGACTGCGTTTGGACGGAATATCACTAAATAAAGGCAAATTGCACAAAATAACGAAAAATACACAAGGGGTACGTAAATTTTGACACAGTATACAAATATTCCCGTATTGGCAATGAGGGGCAATTTCTTTTTCCCCAACATACGCGCCAAGGTAGAGGTTGCAAGGGAAGTTTCCCGCAACGCATTGAAATACGCGTTGGAAAACGGCGGCAAGTTTTTGATGGTAAGTCAAATTGACGCAAACAAAGCCAATCCGACTTCGGTATCGGATTTCTACTCCGTCGGGGTTATGGCAGAAATTGCGTCTATCGAAAGCGCGACGGTGGAGTCCACTGTGGTAATGGCGCGCACTTTCGACGCGGTACGCATTGTAAACCAAACTTTCGGCAATGACATTATCTTTGCGGACGCTCAATCGTTGGAGTTCACCTGCAAGCACGACAACGAAACGCGCGCGCTTTTCGAGCAGACGATAGCGCACGTCAAGAAACTTGCGGATATCAACAAAGGCGTAAACGTCCCCGAAGTAAACTTGTTTTTTGCGGGCGGACAGATAGACTACCTCGCTTTTACCAACATCGTAGCTAACGAAATCGTCACCCGTCTTGCGGAAAGACAGCGCATTTTGGAAGAAACGGACGTGGAAACGCGTATGGAGCGCATTTGCGCCTACATCGTTGCTGAGCTGGACTACGCCAATGCCGAAAGGCGCATTGCCAACCGCGTCAAGCAGCAAGTGGCTTCGGGGCAAAAGGAGTACTATTTGCGCGAACAAATGAAAGCCATTTCCGCCGAACTCGGCGAGGACGCCAACGAAAAGCAGGACTATCTTGACAAAATAAAAAACAGCGGTATGCCGCAGGAAGTTGCGGACAAAGCCACCAAGGAACTCAACCGTCTGTCCAAGATGTCGTCCACCTCGCCCGACGCGGCTGTGATACGCAACTACTTGGATTGGCTGTGCGACGTGCCTTGGAGCAAGGAAACGGAGGATAACAAGGATCTCAAACTCGCCCGCGAAATTTTGGACGAGGATCACTACGGTCTTACCAAAATCAAGGATAGGATAGTGGAGTACCTTGCCGTTATGCAGTTGACGGGCAAGCTCAACGGTCCGATACTGTGCTTTGTGGGTCCTCCGGGCGTGGGCAAAACGTCCATTGTCAAGAGCATTGCGCGCGCCTTGGGTCGCAAATACCTGCGCGTAAGCCTCGGCGGAGTGAGGGACGAGGCGGAAATTCGCGGACATCGCCGCACCTACGTGGGTGCTATCCCAGGCAAAATTATATATATGATGAAGCAAGCGGGTTGCGTCAATCCCGTGTTGCTCTTGGACGAAATCGACAAAATGGGCAAGGACAACAGGGGCGACCCCGCCAGCGCAATGTTGGAAGTGTTGGACCCCGAGCAGAATTTCAGCTTTACCGACCACTACCTCGAAGTACCTTACGACTTGTCCAAAGTGCTGTTTGTGTGTACCGCCAACGCCACGGACGACATTCCCGAACCGCTTTTGGACCGTATGGAAACAATTGAACTTAGCGGCTACACCGAATTGGAAAAGATTGCGATAGCCAACCGCTATCTGCTCAAAAAGAATATGGCGTTGCACGGCATACCCGACGGCGCGATAGAAATTTCCGACGAAACCTACGGCAAAATCATCGAACGCTACACAAGCGAATCGGGCGTGAGAAGTCTGGAAAGGGAAATCGCCGCCATTTGCCGCAAAGTGGCGTTGAGGTTGGTGGAGAACCCCGAAGCCAAGATCGTTGTCACTCCCGACAATCTTCACGAATTTTTGGGAGTGGAGCGGCACAAGGACGAAATGGGTCTTGTGGACGACACCGTAGGCACCGCACGCGGTCTTGCGTGGACGCGCGTAGGCGGCGTAACGCTCAACGTGGACGCAACTCTGTTTCAGGGCAAGGGCGAAGTTCAGCTTACGGGCAATCTCGGCGACGTAATGAAAGAATCCGCCCGTACGGCAATTTCTTTGGTAAAAAGTCTTGCCGACGAGTACGGCATAGACAAAGACAAATTTGAACACACCGACATTCACATTCACGTACCCGAGGGAGCCATTCCCAAGGACGGTCCGAGCGCGGGCGTAACGATGGCTACGGTGGTTATGTCGGCGTTTTCGGGCATACCCGTCAGCGGCAAAGTGGCTATGACGGGCGAAATAACTCTGCGCGGCAAAGTTCTGCCCATAGGCGGACTGCGCGAAAAAGCTCTCGCCGCCTACCGACTCGGTATCAAAAAAGTAATTATCCCCAAGGGCAACGACAAGGATCTGGACGAAATTCCGCAAGAAGTAAAGGACAGCGTAGAGTTTGTGTTGGCGGACGACATTCGCACCGTGTTCGACAACGCGCTTGTGCGCAAGTAGGTGCGCAATGAAAGTAAAAAACGCTTCTTATGTTAAGGGCGCGGCAAACTATTCGCAGTGTATCGTATCCGACTTGCCGCAGATAGCGGTAGCGGGCAAGTCCAACGTGGGCAAAAGCAGTTTTATCAACTGCCTTGTGGGCGACGGCAAACTTGCGCGCACGTCCAAATTGCCGGGGCGTACTCGCCTGATAAACTACTTTTTGATCAACGGCAACACAGAGGACGAGTTTTTGCTTGCCGATCTGCCCGGGTACGGCTTTGCCAAGGTGTCCGACGAGGAAAAACTTCGCTGGGCGGACCTGTTGGAAAAGTATCTCGCCAACGAGCAACGACTTGCGCAGGTGCTGTTTTTGGTGGACATACGCCACGACCCCACTAAGGACGACGCGGCTATGTACAACTATCTCTTTGCCAACAACCTGCCCTTTACCGTGATTGCCACCAAGGCGGACAAGTTGCCCAAAAGCCAAGTAAAAAACAGGTGCAGGGCAATTGCAAATTTCTTCAAATTGGGCGAGGCTAACGTACTGCCCGTCAGTTCCGTTGCCAAGACGGGTTTCGACGCCGTTTTGGACAGGCTGGAACAAATTCTCACCGCATATTGAACTACCGACCAAACGCAATGCGAGTCAAGGACGGGGCAATAGCCCCCGCCGTTCCACTCCCCGACCGCCCACCCCTGTCCGCAGGGAGTAGGCGGGTTTCTTTGTATGGGGATATTCTATGTTTTGACAAACTTTGTCCGCAGGGAGCAGTTCGGCAACCGCTTATAAGGCTTCTCTTGACGACAAAAGAGCGCGCCACGAAAAGCAAATGTGTCCTGTGGACACTTTGCCGTGAGCGCGGACAAGTTGGGGCTTTTCTAACGCCCCAACGCAGTCGTCACTGAAAGTGACTGATGAGTTTCGACTACCAAAACAAACTATATATTGCTATTACCCATAAGAAATCTTTGTATCAACACAGAGGAAATTTTAACAATATAAAACTTGCTTTTCAGGTCGAAACTCAACCGCCGTTAGGCGTGTTCCCCAAATAACCGTCCCCGTCACGGCAGAATGGGTCCCCGCGCAAGTACGCCAATACTTGCGTGGGAAGAGGAGTCGCCGACTGTTAGCGGTACCGAGTGCGTTTACGCGCTTGGTGATAACCAAAGCCGTGCGGCGACGAGGGAAAAGGGGACCACCGCAAGGCGTGTTTCACAAAGACCGTCCCCGTCACGGCTACACCGTTACGGGGAAGGGGGACCGTCGTAAGACGGGGGAAGAGGGATATTTGCAACAAATTTTTTCGCCCCTCGCTCGGTAAATTTATGGCGTCGGGTTATGCTTCGTCAAAAAGCATTTGTCCGTAAGTGGGCAATTGCCAAAATTCCGCAGGCAGCAGCGTTTCCAACCTGTCCGCCGCTTCGCGCAGAGATTCCGCAAGCGGCAACAGGTTTTCGCGGCAGTAGTGCGCCTTTTCGACGGCGGTTTTAGTCGCGCACGTTTTCAGCCCCTCTTCCATAGCCGCAGTCAGCAAATTCGCACGTTTAATCAATTTAGCTACTTCCGCCGTACGTTCGCTATCCGCGCCAATCCCCTGCGCCGAGCGGTACAGGTAGCTTTCCGCACCGCCGAGCAGGTAGCGGCGAAAAATGTAGACAGCCGTTTTCACTTCCGTCAGCACGCTTTCGGAGTAGTTGCACAGCAACACGTTTTGCCGCGCAAAAATTTCTCTTTGACAAAGCACGTTGTGCCTTTCAAACAAATTTACGTTGTGTGCGTTGGACATCGCCTCAAATGCTTGCACGGAAGTAAGACTCTTCAAATTGCGCAGTTTTGCTTCCCTTTGCCACTCTTGGCAGTAGTTGTTGCCGTCAAAAATTATTCTTTTGTGTTTTGCGAACGTTTCGTTTATCAACTCGTTTACGCCTTTCCAAGTGTTGGAGGCGCGCTCCAATCTGTCGGCAAATTGCCGCAAACTTTCGGCAACCGCCGCGTTGAGGACAGTGTTTACCCAAGCTACGTTTGCCGACGAACCCACCGAGCGAAATTCAAATTTGTTGCCCGTAAAGGCAAAGGGCGAGGTGCGGTTTCTGTCGGAGCATTTGTCCGTTCGGGGCAGGACGTCTTTGCCGCATTTCCATTTGCCGCTTGCGGCGTAGGCTATCGCGCGTTCTACCGATTGCCCCAAGAACACCGACATAACCAGCGGCGGGGCTTCCATTCCGCCCAAACGGCAATCGTTTCCGCAAGAGGAGATCGCCGCGCAAAGCAGTTCGCAGTAGTCGTCAACCGCCTTTACTATCGCCGCCAAAAAAAGCAAAAACCTCGCGTTTTTCCACCCCATATTGCCCATTTCAAGCAAATTTTCTCCTCTGTCGGTAAGCAACGACCAATTGTTGTGCTTGCCGCTCCCGTTAAAGCCGTAAAAGGGCTTTTCGTGCAAAAGACATTCCAAGCCGTGTTTTTTTGCAACTTTGCGCAACACGTTTTGAACGGCGCAGTTGTGATCGGCGGCAATATCCGCCCGTTCGTAGCAGGGGGCAAGCTCGTATTGGCGGGGAGCCACTTCGCGGTGTTCCGCCTTGACAACTATGCCCAATTTCCAAAGTTCTTCGTCAACTTCTTGCCAAAATTCCTCCGTGCGCGCGTCAGGCGGGCAGAAGTAGTTGTCTTGCAACTGCTGTCCTTTGGGAGGCAACGCTCCGAACAGCGTCCGTCCGCAGTAGACCAAATCGGGACGTCTGTTATACAGTTGCCTGTCTATCAAAAAGTACTCTTGTTCGGCTCCCACCGCGGCAAAAACTTCTTTGGATTTGTCGCCCAACAGCCCAAGTACGCGCAACGCCTGTTTGTTGAGCGCGGCGTTACTGCGCAGTAAGGGCGTTTTTACGTCGAGAATTTCTCCGTTCGCGCCGCAGAACAGACAGGGCAGGTACAAACAGCCGTCGTAAACGTAGGGGTTTGAGTACACGTCCCAACGGGTAAGTCCTCTTGCACGGTAAATTTGCCGCATACCGCCGCTTGGGAAACTGCTTGCGTCGCTTTCGCCGCGTATCAGCTCCTCCGCGCGGAATTTTACCGTTGCGTTGCCGTCGCTTTGCAAACTGTACAGGCTGTCGCGTTTGCCCGCGGTAACGTTGTTGAGAGGCCAAAAAGTATGTACGTATTTCGTTGCGCCCTGCGCGATAGCCCATTTCGACAACGTTTCCGCAAAGATTTGCAGTTGCCTTGACGTAAGCGGTTTGTCCTGCTTGCGGGCGGCAATCACTGCGTTGTACACCGATTTGGGTAGATATTTTTTCATTTTGTTTTCGTCAAAGACGTTTTCGGCAAAAGTAGCGCGTTTTGTTGTTTTCATACGCAAAATTCCTGTTTCACTATATGAATTGCAAAAGATTTTTGCAACAAAGTTGTTTCTTTTGCACATCTATTTACTTGACAATAAAGCGCGGTATCTGTATAATAAAAAAGCTGTGAGTAATTCGGCGAGGGTATTTTAAGCTCTGCCCCGCCAGATCCGCATTTCCACTTGGCGGAGATTGCTCAACCGTGAACAGCAATTATCTTAAATTTCAGGAGTAAAACACAATGATAAAGACTTTTATGGCAAATCCCAACGCCGTTGAAAGAAAATGGTACGTGGTGGACGCCGCGGGCAAACCGCTTGGGCGCGTTGCGAGCGTAGTTGCTTCCGTTCTGCGCGGAAAGAACAAGCCGCAATTTACTCCGCACGTCGATTGCGGAGATTACGTTATCGTAATCAACTGCGACAAGGCGGTGTTGACGGGTAACAAACTTACGCAAAAAATGTACGTACGCCGCTCTCCCAGACCGGGTCACCTCAAACAAACTCAGTACGCCAAACTTATGGCGGAGAGAAGCGACTTTGCTATGACGCACGCGGTAAAGGGAATGCTTCCCCACAACAGTTTGGGCAGGCAAATGCTCAAAAAACTTCGCGTGTACAAGGGCGAGGAACACAAGCACGGGGCGCAACACCCCGAAGTATTGGAGCTGGACTAAGGAGGGTATGACAAATGGCTAAGGCAAAAGCAACCAAAAAGGTTCAATTTTGGGGAACGGGCAGAAGAAAGAAATCTATCGCCCGCGTCAGACTTATCCCCGGCGGAAACGGAACTATCACGATAAACGGTCGCGACATCGATCAATATTTCGGGTTGGACACGTTGAAGTACATTGTCCGTCAACCCCTCAACGCTACCGACACTCTCGGCAAGTACGACATCTTTGTCAACGTCACGGGCGGCGGCTACACGGGACAGGCAGGCGCAATTCGCCACGGCATTTCCCGCGCGCTTGTAGTGGCGGGAGAGGACAAGGCAATTCTCAAAAAGAACGGTTTCCTCACGCGCGATCCTCGTATGAAAGAACGCAAGAAGTACGGCTTGAAGAAAGCCCGCAAAGCTCCGCAATTCAGCAAGAGATAATTTTATCCGTTGCTTGCGGCAAAGTTCGTATCGACGCCCCGACGTTTTCGTCGGGGTTGTTTTTTTTCTCTATGGCAAATGTCGGGGTTAAAAACCGATTTGGCGCAGAAGTCGGTTTCTATTTACTTCCGAACCCGACGTTTCTAACGGGAAAGTTGCTTTTTTGCGGAAATTTACTCGGCGTTTTGCCCAAAACAAATCAAACGCGGTCAACAAGCGTGCGGCGTTTGCAATTTTTTGCAAAAAGCATTACAATGTAGCTATGAAAAAAGATTTTTCCGTACCCAACAAAATCGAAGTGCGCGGCGGACGCGTACACAACCTCAAAAACATAAACGTAGACGTGCCTCTCAACAAAATAGTGGGCGTTGCGGGCGTATCAGGCTCGGGCAAGTCGTCGCTTGCATTGGGCATTTTGTATGCGGAGGGGAGCAGGCGTTATCTGGAATCTCTTTCCACCTACACGCGGCGGCGAATGACTCAGGCGGAAAGGGCAGGCGTAGACGACGTTTTGTACGTACCTGCGGCTTTGGCGTTGCGGCAACGTCCCGCCGTACCGAGCATACGAAGCACATTCGGCACGGGTACGGAATTGCTCAACAGCCTCAGACTAATGTTTTCGCGATTGGCAAGTCATCGCTGTCCCAACGGACACTATGTTCCTCCGTCGCTTGCCGTTGCCGCGGGGTTGGAACTTGTGTGTCCCGTCTGCGGCGAACGCTTTTTTGCGCCGAGCGCGGAGGAGTTGTCTTTCAACAGTCAGGGCGCGTGCAAACGTTGCGACGGTACAGGTATCGTTCGCATAGTGGACGAATCCACGTTGGTTCCCGACGAATCGCTGTCGATAGATCAAGGCGCGGTAGCTCCTTGGCAAACGTTGATGTGGTCGTTGATGAAAGATATTTGCCGCGCAATGGGCGTAAGGACGGACGTGCCGTTTTGCCAATTGACAAAGGAAGAGCGCGAGATTGTCTTTCACGGTCCCGCCGTAAAAAAGAACATAATCTACCAAAACAAAACCAGCGGCGCAATGGGCGATATGGACTTTACCTACTTTAACGCCACCTACACGGTGGAAAACGCCCTTTCCAAAGTAAAGGACGAAAAGGGTATGAAGCGCGTAGAAAAGTTTTTGCGGCAGGACGTTTGCTCCGATTGCGGCGGAACAAGACTTTCCGAACAAGCCCGCGCTCCGAAAATCAACGGGCTGTCGCTATCCGACGTCTGCAAAATGACCCTTTCGGAAGCGTCCGAGTGGGTGGCAAGCGTTCCTGCCTCTTTGCCGAGCGAAATGCGCAAAATGGCGGAAAATATCTGCGAGTCCTTTTCCGACGCGGCAAAACGCCTTACGGACTTGGGCTTGTCCTATCTCACGCTGGATCGCGCCTCTTCAACGCTTTCCACGGGCGAACGGCAACGTATGCAGTTGGCTCGGGCTGTACGCAACCGCACAACGGGCGTGTTGTACGTTTTGGACGAGCCGTCGATAGGCTTGCACCCCTCCAACCTCGACGGGCTTTTGGGAGTAATGGACGATTTGATTGCCGACGGCAACTCGGTGGTGTTTGTGGATCACGACGTAAACGTGCTTGCCCACGCGGATCACATTATCGAACTCGGACCGAAAGCGGGCGCAGAGGGCGGCGAAATTATCGCAGAGGGCAGTCCTCGCGCGTTGAGCGAGAACCCCGCCTCTCGTATAGGCGAATTTATCTTCGGCAAAAAAGTAACCGTGAGAGAGGGCGTCGCCCCCGACAAAATGTTTGAATACGGCGCGATAACCCTCTCCACCGAGCAATTGCACACTGTTTCGCCGTTGGAAGTGAGTTTTCCCAAAGGTCGCCTCACCGTGGTTACGGGCGTTTCGGGTTCGGGCAAAACCACGCTTGTGTTGGAAAGTCTGATACCCGCTTTGCAAGCCTGCGTAAAGGGTATGGCGTTGCCTAAGCACGTAAAGAAAATTTCGGCGGAGGGCGTTGCGCAGGTCAAGCCCATCGACTCTGCGCCCATAGGGATAAACGTGCGTTCCACAGTCGCCACCTACGCCGACGTTCACGACGAATTGCGCAAAGTTTTCGCCAAAACGCCCGACGCAAAAAAACACGGCTACAAAGACGGCGATTTCAGTTACAACACGGGCAAACTGCGCTGTTCCGCCTGCGACGGCACGGGAATAATAAATCTTGACGTTCAGTTTTTGCCCGACGTGCAGATTACCTGCCCCGATTGCGGCGGTTCGCGCTATTCCAAAGAGGCGAGCCTCGTACGGCGAGAGAGCGGCGGCGTGGCTCATTCCCTGCCCGAATTGATGGATATGAGCGTGGACGAGGCTTTGCAGGCGTGTGCGGATCTGCCCCTTGTGGAACGCCGCCTGCGCGTGTTGCACAACCTCGGGTTGGGCTATCTCACACTCGGCGAGGAAACGCCCTCTCTTTCGGGCGGAGAGGCGCAACGGCTCAAACTCGCAAGCGAAATGGGCAAAGGACAGTCGGACTCGGTGTTTGTTTTCGACGAACCGACGATAGGCTTGCACCCGTTGGACGTGGAAGTGCTGTTGAAAGTTTTCCAAAGCCTTATCGACAGCGGCGCGACGGTAATCGTTATCGAACACGACCTCGACGTCATTTCCAACGCCGACTACATTGTGGATATGGGACCGGGCGGAGGCGCGGAGGGCGGCAGAGTGGTGGCTGCGGGAACGCCTCGTCAAATTTGCGACGATCCGTTTAGCGTAACGGGCAGATATTTGAAGAAGTATCTAAACAGAAGCGGCGATTGATTTTCTCGCCGCAAGATAAAGCGAAGTTGCCTTTTGACGGAAAACTTCGCTTTTTTTCGCCCTTTTGCGGAAAAAACATTTCGGCGCGATTGCTTGCGCAGGTGTTTTGCGCATACGGTTGACTTATATTCGGCGTATGGCTATAATATAGTAGTCTGTAAATTACGGAGGAAAAATGTTCAGTTCTGAGTATTGGTACATAGGTGTGTTGACCTTGCTGTTGATGACAATGGAAGTTATCGCTTCGTTGTTTTTGGTAAAAAGCAAGTGGGCGACGCGCATTTTTCTGTGGATATTTGCAATATACGTAGTGGTAACGCAAGCGGTGGAACTATCCGAAACAAAAGTTTTCTCTTGGGCTCTTTCCACAATATCCTATTGGTTGTTTGTTTTGGGAGTTATCTGCCCCGTTCGCCCCGTTAAGAGCGCGTGCGCCGTTTTCGCTTTTATGGCGGGCGGCGGATATATGATAGGTTTCTTGGTAAAACCCGAGATGTTGACGCATATGGGCGGCTTTTCCATAGGCTATATGCAGGGGTTTGTCATTCACAACGTGTTGTTTGTCGGTTCGTTGCTGTTGCTTTCGCAATTTCGTATGCGGCGTTACGATATGGCATTGGCGGGCGGTATTCTGGCGGTAATAGTGCTGTTTACCGAGCTGGGCAAGTACGTGTTCGGTTGGACGATGATAAACGGCTTTCTCGAAGGTATGGTGGAGGCAAGCGTACTCAAAACGGAGTACTTCCCGAATTTGCAGTTGACTTGGTGGTGGTACATTTTGTGGTACGTGGCGTTGTTGGCGTTGCTGTGGGGCATTTGGGAGTTGCTTTGTTTCGTCAATCGCAGATTGTTGCGTTACAGCCAACCCTCCTGCGAAAAATACGTTTGGTAAAAAACGTCAATTACAATGCAAAACTGACAGAATTTTTCATTCTGTACAGGGCGCGTTGTAGTACAATGTTACGGTACAAAGGAGATATATGAAAAAGATAGCGATAGTAGGCGGCGGCGTAGCGGGGCTTTCCGCGGCAATCTACGCACTCAGAAGCGGCGCGGAAGTGACTATTTTTGAACAGTTCGGTTTGGGCGGATTGGCTTCCACCATCGACAAAATAGAAAATTTCCCCTCTTACGCCTCGGTGGAGGGGTGGAAACTTTGTAGCGATATGGCGGCTCAGGCAAAGGCACTCGGGCTTAAAACCGTTCGTCAAAGGGTGCTTTCTCTCGAAAGATCCGACGGCGGCTTCGCCGTGGTTACGGACAAAGCTCGGTACGATTTCCCCGCCGTTGTCGTAGCAACGGGTACAAGCCACAACAAATTGGGCATAGAGGGAGATTACGTAGGTCACGGCGTAAGTTACTGCGCAACCTGCGACGGCGCGTTTTTCCGCGGAAAACCCGTCGCTGTGGCGGGCGGCGGCAGGACGGCTGTCAGCGAAGCGACTTACCTTGCGGATATATGTTCCGAAGTGTACGTCGTCACCCCTCAACCGAATTTTTCCGCCGAGGACAAAGCGGTACAAGCTCTTTTGGCGCACTCCAACGTTACGCCCCTGTTCAACACCGCGCTCTATGAAATTTTCGGCGACGGTGAAGTGGAGGCGGTGGGGCTTTTTGAAAACGGTCAAAGCCGTAGGCTTACCGTTTCCGCGCTGTTTGTGGCTACGGGCGCGGCTCCCGTTACCGATTTCGTCCGCGTAGAGGGCGTAAAAACAAATCGCGGTTATCTGGTCGTTGACGGACGTTGCGAAACAAGCGTAAAGGGGCTGTTTGCGGCGGGCGACGTCACCGACGGCAGTCTGAAACAAATAGTTACGGCATGCGCCGACGGCGCAAAAGCAGGTTCCTTTGCCGCGGCTTTTTCGGCAACGGTAAAATAAAAAATCAAATCCATTCCACCAAAGAAAAACAAATTTTATCGGGAGAGTAAAATATGAATTTCTTCGGTACGGACGGAATACGCGGAACGTATGGCAGTACCCTCAAAGACAGTACTGCCTTTTTGCTTGGAAAAAGTCTTTCTCTTTTGGGAGATTGTCCCATTATCGTCATTGCCCGCGACACGCGGCTGTCGGGCGACGCCCTTTTCGGAGCGTTGGCGCAGGGCGTATATGCAGGGGGCGGCAACGTTATCAATCTCGGCATTTTGCCCACCAACGCAGTGGGACACTTTGTGCGCAAGTTGGGCGGCGACTACGGAGTTATGATAACGGCAAGTCACAACAAGCCCGAGGACAACGGCTTGAAAGTGTTCGACCGCTACGGCGTAAAATTGTGCGCGTCCAAGCAGATAGCCGTTTCGCGAATGATGTCCGCCCTTGTAAACGAGCGCGCCGAAGAAAACAAAATTTACGAACCCGTGTTTTACGACATAGATAATATCTACTGCGACGACGTGTTGCGTGCCGTGGGCGTAAAACTGCCCTTTGTAAAAGTGGCTCTCGATTGCTGTTACGGCGCGGCGTACCGCGTTGCTCCGATGATTTTTGCCAAAGCGGGCGCGGACGTAATCGCTTACTGCAATCAAAGCTCGGGCGGACGGATAAACGTCGATTGCGGCGCGACTCACACCGAATTTTTGGCGCAAAAGATGTCCGAAAACGGTTGCGCGCTGGGTTTTGCGTTCGACGGCGACGCCGACCGTCTTGCGGTGTTCGAGGGCGCGGAACAAGTACCCAACAACCGAGTGTTCTACGGCATAGCAAAGTATCTCAAAGAAACGGGTAAACTGCATGGCAACGCCGTTTGCGGGACGGTGTTGACAAACGGCGGCGTGGAGCAGGCTCTTTCCAAATTGGGCATACGCCTTGTTCGATCCGCAGTGGGCGACAGCAACGTATTTGACAAAATGGTGGAGCTAAGCCTCAATTTCGGCGGCGAGGAGAGCGGTCACTACCTTGTGACGGACTACGCCACAGGAAGCGACGCTTTGGTAAACGCGCTGTTTGTGTGCAAGATATTTGCGGAAAAGGGCAGTATTCTCAACTACACCGTCGAATGTGTAGACAAACCTTGCGCCAGCGCAAGCATACCGATAACGCGCGCCAACGGCAAATTGACCACTGACGCAAGTTTGGCAACGACAGCCAAGCGGATAGTCACGCTGTTTCCCTCCTGCCGAATAGTACTCAGGCGCAGCGGTACGGAAAACGCCGTTCGCGCCTACCTCGAAGGCGACGAAGCGTCGGCGGCGTTAAAAGAAGTGGTTGCCACATTTGCCCAAACGGATAAGTAAAATCATAAAAAATTTTTTTGAAAAAGTTTTGCGGCGCGGGAACAAACATAGGTTTGCTTCTGTGTCCAATCGGGGTTTTCACGCGTAAATTTGCAAATGCCGCCCTCGCGGCGCACGCGCCCCGTAGAGGGTCGAACTTGCCTTGCGTTTGGCGGGAGGCTCGCCGCACAGCCTAAAAAAAACACGCCCCATTTGCTTGTTTTTGCAAACAGGGCGTTTGTTTTGCGTTGAAAAGGTTTATGCGATTTTTTCCGCCGTGCCGCCTGCAATGCTCACGCAGTACAGGTGACCGTCGCCGTCACCTTTTTGAGGGTAGTCAGTTAACCAAGTTATAGACAGATTTATGAAGTACAATTTGCCCTCGTAAACGGCCAAACCGTTGCCCACTTTGTCCGTCAGTTTCGTCGTTCTGCCCGTCGCCGTGTTGTAGGAGTAAATACCCGTGTTGTTCTTGCTTACGCTTGTGTAGTACACAACTCCGTCTGCGACAACAATGTTTGTGATCTCCACGTCGGAAGTTATTTCCGCAGGCGAGGTACCGTCAATATTTGCGGAATTGAAAGTGTTTTTCTTATGATTGTAGTAGTAGAATTTGTTTCCGACTATCACAAAGTTATTCGATACCAATCCCGTGTCTGTGTTCTGTTCCAATTCGCCGTCCAAATCGTGAGTGTAAATACATTCAGTTCCACTAAACGGATTTATTCCAAAATAGAACACGTTGTTTACCAAAAACAGTTTGGTTACGTTTACGTTTTTGTTGTTGTAGATCTGGACTTCTTCCTCTTGCAAATTGTCAAGGTCAAAGCGTACTATGTGGTTATCATAGCTGAGTGCTACCGCAACTCGCGTTGCGTACAGGTAATTGCCTTGGAAAATCAGATTTTCGTATCTGTGAGGGGAAATCTTTTGCGGTTCCGCTTCCGATTGCGTCAGATCCAATCTCCACAGCGCGTAGTTGGTGGCGATGTAAGTGTTGTAGTACATATAGTTTTCGTGGAAGTACACGTTGCTAACGCTGTCCGACAGCACTCTGACATTGATTTTTGTAGTGGGATTGTACTTGTACAGCATACCGGATTCCAGCGGGTTTGCGTAGTAAATTTCGCCGTCGTGTTCGGTCACAAAGCTATACGGGTAGAGGGCGAACGTAGGCTCTTCCTGCGGAACCACAAAGTTGCGCATAAGGTCTTGGTTGGACTTGGTTTCGGGGTTAAAACGGTAAAAGTGTTTTTCCGACCTATTGTAGTAGTAAAGGTTGGTGCCGTCGCCCGTCAGGGAGTAAAAACCGTCGTCCTCGCCCGAGTCCAAAAGTTTTTCGCTTGTCAAATTGCCGCTTGCGTTTATCGAAACGCGGTAAATACCTTTACCGAAGATGTTGCTTGTCAGCAGGTCGGCGTTGATGTAGTAAATGTATTCGCCCATTTTGGTAAGGTACTTGCCCTTGTCCGTGGTGAGTTTTGTCAAAGTGTTGGTGCTGAGATTGAGTTTGTGTATCGCCGCGGCTACGTTTACTCCGAGTTGCGTGTCGTATTGCGTAAAGAAAGCGTAACCCTCTTCGTCAACTATCAAATCGGAGATTTTTTTGTCGTGAACAAGCGTTCCTGCGGAGTCGCTTTCAATAACGGAAACTTTGTACAGTTTGTCGCCGTCGTCTTTGTTTATAAAGTAGATGTAGCCGTTGTAGTAGGCAAGATCGCTCGCTTTGGCTGTGCAAATGCGTACCGCGTCGGTGGCATTGGCTCCCGATACGTTTGTTTTGTAAATTCCGTTCTCCTTGTTGACGTCTATGAGGTTGGTTTTGGCGTAGTACAAGTTTGTTCCGTCGCTGGCAAGGTAGGTAGCTCTGCCGGGGTTGTACTTCGTGTTGATTGTCGCCTTGTCACCGCTCAACGTAAGTTGACGAATGGTTTGCGTAAGCAGGCTTGCGCTGTAATAGTACAGCTTGTCGTTTGCCACGCAAAAATATTGCGGAACGTCGTTGCCTATCTTTTGCGGATTGCCGCTTGACGTAACGGCGTACATTGCGTTGCCGTCAAGGCTGTTTTGGAAAAACACTCTGCCATTAAAGTTTATCGCGTAAAGCATTTCTTCCGTCGAAGTTATGTTGAGCGTCGCGCTCAACGTCAGCTCTTTGTAGTTTTTGCCGCTCAACGTAACCGTGACGACGTATTTGCCGGGGGCTATTACGCTTGTGCGTTCCTCATCGTTGTAACGCCACACAACCGACGTCACCCCGTCGGGCAGATTGCCCGTCAGTACCAGACTGTGTTCCTGCCCGTCGTATTCCACCGTTTCGCTTTGCAACGACATACCCTCTATGGTCGCCTGTTCTATCGTGAGCGTGGCGGTGAGGGTGAGCGTTTCGTAACCCTCTCCGCTCAATACCGCTGTGGCGTGGTACGTTCCCGCGTCCGTTCCCGTGTTGTTGCTGTAAGTTACCTGTACGTCGTTGGGTTTGTCGCCGTCTATTTCCACTGTGTGTTGCTGTTTGTTGTAGGTAACGGTTTTGTCCTTAAAAGTAATTCCCGTAATCTGTTTACCCTTTATTGTTAGGGTCGCTGTGAGAGTGAGAGTTTCGTAGCCCTCGCCGCTCAAAACGGCGGTAGCGTTGTACACGCCTACGTCCTTGCCTTTGTTGTTGGTGTAGACGACGGTCACTCCATTGGGAACAGTTCCCGTGACGGTTATTTCCTGCTCCTGTCCGTTATAGTCGATTTCTTTGTTGTTGAAAGTTACCCCCGTGATTTTTTGGAGTGCGGGAGGTACGGGTTCTTCGGGCGTACACGCCGCAAGAACGAGCGTGGCGGTGAGCGTAACAAGTAACGCCGCCAAAACTATCCATTTGACGAATCCGATGCGTTTCATACAATTTCTCCTTTTTTTGTTTTACAATAACCGCAATTTTTTGCGGAACATTATCTGTTTGCGAGTACGTCGCGCATTTCTTTTATGAGCGCGAACGGGAACAGCAACATAGAGTAAGCCACCGCAACAAACACGCCCACAACAAAGCATAGCGTCGTAAACAGCGAACTTACTATCGCGCCGAGTATCTTTACGAATATCAAAAACAAAATTCCGTCTATATCCAAAGTAAAGATCACGCCGGGCAATTTCAGCGTTCTCAAAAAGAACATAAAAACCGTCGATACGCTGTTGTCCCAAATCATCTGCGTAACAAAGGTAAATCCGCCGTACGCGCAGAGTATCGTTCCGAGTATGTACACAAGCGGCTCGTTGATCACGATGCCCGTAACAAGGGCGATCGCGGCAAGCACTACCGCGCCGACTATGCCCCACAGCATACCTTTGCGCAGTTGACGTTTGCCCTCGGCTATACGCGCCTGTTCTTCCCGTTGACGTTGTTTTTCTTTGTTTACGCGCGCCTCTTCGTCCTGTTTGGCGGCGCACTCCAAGCAAGTGGTGTGTTGAATACCGTTTACGATACTGACCCGATATTCCTTGGGGTTGCTCATTGGTTTGTCGCACACTTCGCAGTAGGCGAGTATCACTTGCTGTTCCTGCTTGGGCTGTTCCGACTCGGCGGGAGCGTCGTTCGGTTTGACCGCGCCGAAAAACTCATCAAAAGATATGTTGAATATCTGACACATTTTTTTAATGGATTCTATGTCCGGTTCGGACAGCCCGTTTTCCCATTTGGAAACAGCCTGCGACGTAACGTTCAACATCGCGCCCAATTGCGCCTGCGTCATTTTGTTGGCGGTGCGTAGTTCCGCTATTTTTGTTCCGTAGTCTGTCATATTTTCCTCTCACAAAAACGTATTTTCAAACGTCGGGCGAAGTCCGCGCGTTCGATACAATCATTGTAGCAGAATTGCACGGAATTGTGGGTTGTTTTCTTGCAACTGAAAGTTGAATTGTGATACATTTGGTTGTTTTTGACGTTTTTTGATACTTTTTTCACCTTTTGGTTGACCCGAAACGTCGTCGTCAACCGACGGTTGAGAATGTTTGTGCTACATCTTTGCGATATTTCAACTTTTTGTTGCAAAACTCGTCTTGATTTCTAAAAAGATAATTCACAACAATTTTATGCTATCTAAATAGAAATGTCAAGTATCTTATCAGAAATGTTATGTTATATTACAATTATGAAAGAAAAAATCTTTTCCGAAGTGTTTTACCAACTACTGAAAGAAAGCGGGCTAAATCGCAAACAGTTTGCCGAGCGTAGCGGTATTCCCTATCCCACGGTGGTGGGTTGGACGAGTATGGGCAGATTGCCCGATTTTACCGCCCTCAAAAAAATTGCCGACTTTTTCGGTTGCTCGGTAGATTACCTTATGTGCCGACAGGACGACGCGGG